>JBOGKQ010000004.1:0-140488 GCA_050747905.1 Terriglobales bacterium
GCCGCGGGCTTGGGGCTGGCGGCCGCGGCCGTCTTGGCCGCGCCCGCCACGGTAGCCGGGGCAGCGGCGCCCGGAGCCGCCAGCGGCGCCGGAGGTGGAACCGGAGCCGGCGCGGGCGGTGGCGCGGTGAACCTGGCCTTGCCCACGGCGGTGGTATAGGCGATGCCGATCAGGGCGTCCTCAAAGCCGCGCCCATCCAGCAGCGGGTCAATCGTGGGCTGCTGCAGGGAAAGCAGGCCCTTTTGCGGTTCGGCGTCCCCCCAGCACTCCATGCCATGCAACAACGGCAGCACCAGGTCGGCGAGCTGGGCGGTCTCATCCAGGCGGTCGGCGATGACCACCACGTGGGGCACCTTGGCCAGCGCGGACAGGAAATTAGCCGACTCGGGCAGCGTGTAGGCAGGATTGGAGCCACACACCAGCAACGTGTCTACCTTGCCGGCGTTCATATCGTCCACGAGAGCAAGCATGGCGGCATTGCTGCCCTGGGCTTGCAGGCTGGGACTGCCGGTGCCGTCAACGGTGGCGCCTTCGTTTTCGAGCACTGCGTTGAGAAACGCGGCCGCCACTTCCAGCTGCTGCTGGTCGGCGGTGGCGCCGGCGACGCCACCGCCCACAAGAATGCTCTTGCCGCGCAAGTTCCAAAGCTCGCCGGCGAGGCGCCGCAGCAAGCCTTCTGGCAGCCCCGCCGCTTTCTCCACGGCCGCCGGGTCGTAGGCCGCCAGCGCCTTGGCCACCGCCGGGTTGGCGGCGAAGCTGGAGCGCTTGTCCACGAGCACCAACTGATGCGCCAGCCCCATGGCCACGGCCAGCAACTGGGTAGGCGGGACGAGGTAGCGCGAGTCGGCGTTGATGCCCACCAGGCTCATGGCCGGCTCAAACGACACCACGCGCGACATCCGGTATTGGCCGGGCTCGCCGCGCAGCTTGCGCTGGTGCCCGAAGCCGACGGAATATTCCTGGCGCGAGATGCCCGCGCCGATGGGATCGTCGCCGAAGGTGACCACCATCTCGGCCCGGTCATAAAAATAGCGCGGGACGACGGGGGTGCCGTAGGCGGCCTGCTGGGCCCCCACCAGCGCATCCGGGTTGAGGGAATCGTAGACCACGTGACGCAGCGGGAAGACGGTGAGAAAATCCGCCAGCAGCGCCGTGCGGGCGGGTCCATGGATGGTTCCGGTGAGCAGCACGGCGCCTCTCCCAGCGCGCTGCAGCAGTTGCGCCACCTGCTGGTTGGCCTGCTCCCAGGAGACGGTTTTGAGGGTGCGCTTGAGGGGATGAATGTTGTTGCGCAGGTTCCAGCCCTCGTGCCAGAGGTTGGTGGGGAAGACGAGGTTGTAGTCCACCTGCGGCTGGGTGCCCACCAGCCCCTCGAGGCTGTGCACACGCGCCAGCGCCACGGGCGCCTTTAGGCGATCGGGATCGTAGAGGTTGAACAACGATGCCTGGCCGCGCGGACACGCGGTGCCATGATTCAGCGGATGCAGGGGGTTGCCCTCGACCTTGGTCGGGCGGCCCTCGTGGGTGGTGAGCACGATGCCGCAGGCGGCGGAGCACTCGCGGCAGGTGGATGCGTAATAGTCGGGGTTGCCCGGTATGATCTCGGGCGGCTGGTTCACGTAGGGGATGATGGGCTGCGTGGGTTTGCGCGAGCAGGCGGTGGAGGCGAGCGCGAGCGCACCCGTGGACCACTTCATAAAGTCGCGGCGCCCGAAGTTGAGTCCGCCCTTGGCTTCCGCGTCGAAATATTCCTGCGGCTTGGAGGAGGCAAACTCTTCCCCCCGCCGCTTGGCGACGGTCGGATCCTGGCGCAGATCCCAGAGGGTGGTCCAGTATCGTTTACTCATGGTTGCTACGCTCAGTTGTGGCAGACATCGCAGTCCTGGGGTGCATTGGCCTTGCGGTGGTGGAAGGTGGCCGGATCACGGTGAAAGCCGGAATCGCCGGCCTCATGCAACAAGTTGTCGCCGCGATGGCAGTTCAAACACTCGCCCATGGTCCACTGGTACTCCTGCTTGACCTGATCCATCTGCTGCACCGGCCCGTGGCAGGTCTGACAGGAGATGCCGGCGGCAATGTGCCAGCGGTGCTGAAAGTAGACGAACTCGGGAAGATCGTAGACGCGAACCCAAGGGATGGGCTTATTGGCGTCGTAAGCAGTCTTGAGGGCCTTGATGGGCGCGGTATTGCTGGCCACTACGGCATGGCAGCCCATACAGACGTTGAGCGGCGGCATGATGGCGAGGCGTGAGCGGTCTACGCCCGCGTGGCAATACTGACAGGGGATGTGGTTTTCGCCGGCGTGCAGCTTGTGGCTGAAGGGCAGCGGCTGCAGGGGGGAATAATCGACGTTGTAGCCGACACCCAGCAGCCTCCAACAGCCAAACACTACCAACGCGACCACAATGATTGTGATCCGCCAATGTTGTCTCATGATGCGAGCCTATGTACAACGAGCGCTGGAGCGGCAGGGCACGCCCCGGACCCGGCGGATCAAACACCTCCGCAAGGTATGCCGGCGCCTGGAGGGGGAGGGAACCGCGGTTGCGATTCTGGCGGATGAAAATCAAAAAGGAATGAAGTGCCAACTCCTGTACGAACGGATAAAACCGCGAATAATAGAGTGGCGCCGTTCCCCTCAAGCTCATCCAGTGCTTGCCAGCAACTCTAGAGACTAAAAAATTTCTCCAGCGAGGTCAAGAAAATTATTATCCGAGACGCCGAGGCGGTCGGCGCCGCTACCAGCGGGGCTCGCGCGGTTGGCGCACGTGTCCGCGATAGTCGTCGTGGCCGGAGCCGCCGCGGTCGCCGCGCGGGGCGCCCGGGCCGCGGCCGCCGGCGGGACGTTCGGGACGCGGCCGCGCCTCATTGACATTGAGGGTACGGCTGCCCAGGCTGCTGCCGTTGGTGGCGGCGATGGCGGCATCGGCTTCTTCATTATTGGCCATTTCCACGAAGGCGAAGCCGCGCGAGCGGCCGGTCTCGCGGTCCATCATAATGCTTACGCGCGACACCGCGCCGTAGTTTTCAAACAACACCCGCAACTCGTCCTCAGTGGCGCTAAACGACAGATTCCCGACGAAAATACTCTTCAACCGTTTTCTCCTGCGCGCCTAAACCAGCGCCCCCTTAGATTACCTCAGTCCAGCACCAGTTGGCGGCCGAGGACGCCGGCCTCGGCCAGAATTCTCTGCGCCGCCTCGGCCAGCGGATAGTGGGCGTTGAAGACGACCTCGCGGATGCCGGCGTTGACGATCATCTTCGTACACTGGAGACAGGGCGAAAGGGTGGTGTAGAGGACGGCGTCTTTAATGGCGATGCCGTGATAGGCCGCCTGCACGATGGCGTTTTCCTCCCCGTGGCTGCACACGCACTCGTCCAGGCGGGTGCCGCTGGGCGCCAGCGAGTTGCAACGCGGGCAGCCGCCCTGGTTGCAGTTGCGCACCCCGCGCGGGGTGCCGTTGTACCCAGTCGAGATGATGCGGCGATCGCGCACGATGATGGCGGCCACCTTGCGCTTGACGCAATTGCTGCGCAGCGCGACGATGCGCGCGATCCGCATGAAGTACTCGTCCCAACCGGGGCGGGGATCGCAGACCGCGGCCGCCTCCAGCCAACCGCGAATGACGGCTTCGGCGTGCTGGCGGAACTCCTCTAGGCTGCCATCATTGACCACGGCGGCGTCGGCGAGCACGGCACAGGCAGGCAGGTTCTGCGCTTCGGGATCGGCGCCGGCGAGTTCGCGCTGCTCCAGCTCGACGAACTGCTCGAGGCTGGCAGGCACACGGGCGTCGCCGCGGGCGCGGGCGCGCTGATAACGCAGTTCCAGCGGCGCCTCCACCGCCAGCAGGTGGAAGTCGGGAAGCCGGCGCAGGGCGCGGACCTCCTCCGGGTGGCGGATGGAGTCAATGACGTAGTTGCGTTCAGCGCTGAGGCGGGCGCGGGTGCGCACCGCCAAAACGTCGCGCCCGAACTCGCGCCGCAGGCGGTTGCCACACGCGATCAGGTTTTCGCGCGTCAGCGGCTGGCCGGACTTTTCCAGCTCGGCTCGAATTTCATCCGAAAGCGAATGGTAATAGAAGCCGGCGGCCTTGAGCAGGTCCGCCAGCGAGGTCTTGCCGCTACCGTTGGTGCCAGTTAATCCGATGATCATTGAAGAAATTGCCAGTTGCCAGTTGCCCGTTGCCAGTTTAGCCTAGGGCGAAGATGCCGGAAGAACTGGTGATGGTGGTCGAGGCCGCTGGACTGTGGAAGCAGGACCGGTTTCAGGGGTTGCAGCCGGACGGGGACGCCTGGCTGGACTATGTTTTTGAACCGCGGCACAGCCGCTACTTGCCGCGCTCCGCCGCCGAGCACGATCCCGCCTGGAAGCAGGTGATCCCCTACGTGATTCTCGCCTGTGCCGGCCGCGTGTTTTGCTATCGGCGCGGCCCGCGCTCGCGCGAGGCGCGATTGCGGGCGCTGCATTCGATCGGGCTGGGCGGGCATATCCGGCCGAGTGACACCAGCCTGTTTGCCGCGTCCGGCTGGCCTGCCTACCAGGCAGGGCTGCGGCGCGAGCTGGACGAGGAGGTGGAGCTGGGCGCCGACATCCGGAGCGAGCGTTTAGTGGGGCTGATCAACGACGACGCCACCGAGGTGGGGCGCATGCACATTGGCGTGGTGCATATCTTCGAGCTGGCCGCGCCCGCCGTGCGGGCGCGCGAAAGCAAAATTGCCCGCGCGCGCTTCGCCGGCCTGACCGAACTGCGCGGGCGCGGCGCGCCGGAGATGGAAAGCTGGTCGGCGTTCTGCCTGCAGGGCTGGGAGCGGTTGCAGGAGCAGCCGGGCTGGCAGCCGCGGCCTGGGCCGCAAGGCGGATTATGACGCGCCCGGGCCGAGGCGCATGTAGGTGACCTGGGCGACGGCGATGTGACGGTGCTGGGCGTCGTAAAGGTTGACCTCGACCGGACAGAGCGTGCGGCCGAGCTTGATGACGCGCGCCTCGGCGGTGGCATCGGAGTGGCAGGCGGCGAGGAAGCGGATGTTCATGTCGGTGGTGGTGAGGCGCTCGTCCGCGCCGGTGCGCGTGAGAACGGCAATGCAGGCGGCGGTGTCGGCGAGGGTCATCAGCAGGCCGCCGTGGAAGGACTCAAAAATGCCGTCATAGGCGCGCTGGTATGGTGCCGTAAGCGTCGCCGTGCCATCCCCGGAGGCGTCGAGCCGCAGTTTGAGCAGATTGAAGATAGGGATAGCGTCCAAACGGCCGTGCAGCTCCTCGGCAGAGGTCATAGCTACAATTCTACTGGGCGCTGAACCGACAGAGCTGCCAGGCTGAGGCGGATTCCGAGGCGGTGAGGCGGAATGCCTGCCAAGAGCCCGGCGGCACCGACACCGAAGAAGCGGCAGCGGCCGGCAGGGGCAGCTGGACCCAGCCGCGGCCGTCAGGCGAGGCCTCGAGGCGCAGGGGCGGCGGCGAGGTGGCGGCGAGAGTCAGGGTGCGCAGCGGCTGCGGTGCGCCGAACTCCAGGGTAAAGCTGGCCCCCGCGCGGGTGCTGGCGGGCACCGGCCAGCAGGAGCTTGCCCCCGGCGCGGAAGTGACCGGGGTGAGCAGCGGCGCGGATTCCACCGCGGCCGGCGGGTTGCGGTAATAAACCGCGCCCAGTTCCGGACCGGGAGCCTGCGCCAGCTTTTTCAGGCGCTGGCGCATGACCCAGGCGAGCCCCGGGCTGGCGGGGGCGTAATGCTTGCGCCGCGCCACGGCCACGATCAGGTTCATGAGCACCACCCGCGCGCGCACGTCCTGGAAATGTTGCAGCAGCGGCAGCGTGGTCTGCGAAACCCAACCGTCGCCGAGGCGATAGCTTACCAGGGCGTGACAGGCGGGATAGCCATCGTTGCCCCGGCGCGCCGGCAGGATCTGGCGTCCATCCCAGTGATAGAGGGCCACGGTGGAGTCGCGGCTGTAGTCGAACAGCAGCCGCGGGCGCAGCAGTCCGCT
Source organism: Terriglobales bacterium (assembly GCA_050747905.1). GTDB lineage: Bacteria > Acidobacteriota > Terriglobia > Terriglobales > SCQP01 > SCQP01. The sequence continues at coordinate 5,981 of JBOGKQ010000004.1, forward strand.
CACATCGTCGCCGCCGGCGAGACCGCCGGTGAAGGGCGGGGCGAAGCTGTCGGCGCCACAGGCCTCTGCCGTGCGGGCGGCTACCAGGGGTGGCGCGAGCGGCCAATAGGGCACCACCGCCGGCGCAGGTGGCTCGAGCAGCAGCGCCTGCGCGCCCGCGGCGATCTGCTGCCACAGCCAGGAATACTGATCGGCCAAATGCTCGCCGTTCAGCCGCGGCTGACCGACAACGATGATGCGCGTGGCGGCGGGTACTGGCGCCGAGACGCCGGCGGGCGTGAACACGAATCCATGGCTGCGCAGATAGTCGGCCACACCGGGCGCGACGCCCAGCCCCACCACCGGCAAGACGCCGCCCACGTCCGGGGGCGGCTCCGGCATGGCTCGCAAGGTGATGGTTTGCGATCCGGCCGCCGAGGTCGCGCGTAGTTCGTAGCTGCCCGCCCGCGGAAGGCTCATCGGAACGGCCAAGGCGGTGCCCGCCGCCGCCAGCGAGACGGGATCGGTGGCCAGGGCAAGGCCGCCGCTCGAGCGCAGCTCCAACGTAACGCTGTCGCTGGATGCAGCGGAGTTCGCGGCCAGACTCACCAGGCGCGGCTGGAACCGCTGCCCAACGCTAAAATAAGTGGCAGGAACCTGCAGCACGTAGGGATTGGGACCCTTCGTGCGCAAGCGCCCCAGCGTCAGCCAAGTGAGCAGTACCACCACCGCGATCGTAACCAGCGAGAATCGCATGCCATTGCTCAAAGCCCAGTATTTCACACTGCTGGCGGTACTGATATGGGCCATCCTGGGTAGGGCGCAAGCTCCCCTGCATTTTTACCGGCTGCAGCAGGTACATGGCGTTTGGTGGCTGCAGTCGCCGCAGGGTGCGCTCACCATTGCGCGCGGGCTGAACGGCATCCGGCTGATTACGCCGAGCGCGCCCCGGACCGACCTGGCACCCTTTTACGTGGACCAGCGGACGGCAGCGTTGATCGTGGCTATGCGCCGTAGCGGGTTCAACGTGGTGGGCAGCGGCAGTGATGCCGAGATGTGGCATCGGGGATTGCCGTATGTGGAATCGCTCCAGCTCAGTAGCCAGCTCTCCGCCGAACAGCAGAACGGCGTGATGGATGTCTATGCGCCCGGTTTTGCCTCGCAAGTGCAGGACCTGGTCGAAGTGGCAGTTCGGCCGCGCCTGCGCGACCCTTCGCTGTTGGGTTACTTCAGCGACGATGGCCTGGCGTGGGCGCCCAACCAGGAGCCTGAGACAGTGCTCGACACTTATTTAGGACTGCCCTGGAGCAAGCCCGGGAGAGCCGCAGCGGTTGATTTTTTGCGGTTGCGCTACGCCAGCAATATCGTGGCACTGCGCCGGAGCTGGGGCGTCAAAGCCAATGACTTCACCACCGCCGTTCCGCCGCCGCGGGCCACGGCAGCCTACCGTGCCGATGCGGCTGGTTTTGCCGCGCAAGTGCTGGCCCGCTACCTCGGCATGGTGACGGCCGCGATCCATCGCGATGATCCCCGGCACCTGTTCCTGGGCGCCAAGCTTAGCCTCGCACGCCACAACAACCTGGGCAGCATTTGGTCCACTGCGGACGTAGCCTCGGTGAGGCTGGCGCCGGGCCAAAATGCGGCCGCGGTGGCGGGAGTGCTGGCGCAGCGAACCGCACGTCCGATTTGGATCGAGATCGAAGGCTGCGGCGCGCCGCCGCCGAGCCGGGATGCCATGCTCGCCAACCCGCAAGTGATCGGCTATAGCTGGAACCCGGGGGGCGATTGGCAAAGCGGGGCGTGCGCGGCAGCGGTTGAAACAATATGGGCGCCGCTCAATCGCCGCGGTCACAACTAGTGCTTTAGACTGGCGAGATCCTGCTCGGCCTGCTGGGCGGTGGACGTGTTGGGATACTGGGTTTCGAGTTGCTGGTAGTACAGCGCCGCTTCCTTGGGATTGTAGGTGCGATCCAGATCGGCGAGCTCCAGCAAGGCCACCGCGCGCGGCAGCGTGGCGGAATCCTGCTGGGTGAGCGCAAGCAGCAGGGCGTGGGCCTGGGCGAAATTGCCATTCTGGATTGCCAAATTGGCCAAGGCATGTTTGGCCGCCGTGGCAACGGTGGCGTCGGACGAATGGGAAGCGGCGTGAAGATCAGCAGCTGCCTTTTTCAACGACGCCGAGGTGTTGACGTCAAGTTCTGCCAAGCCGAGGTAGTAATGAGCGAGTTGGCCGGCGCCGGTCGAGCCGTAGTTGTCGATGACGGATTGGAACTGCTGTGCGGCCACCGTGCCGCGCGCCGCCGCCGTAGCGTAGGCAGAAGTGCCCGCGGGCAGACCGGCGGATTGCAGCGGGGCATGCAGCGTGTTGAGCGCCTGCGCCAGCATAGCGGCGGCCCTCTGATTCCGCGACCTGCGCCAGGCGAAGATCCCATAGCCACAGGCCACCACCACGGCGATCACCACGAGCGTGGTCGCGATGGCTTTCTGATGCTGGAGATAGAATTCGTAAGCGGCATCCATGCCGCTGACAAATTCATCGCTTTTCAGTTCTTTGCGGCTAATTTGCGCCAAGGCAACCTCGGACCGGGTGCGAAAGGGATAAAGCTTTATCGTACGGCGGCGCTGAGTGAGTGTCAAACCGGGGCGCGGAAAGTTGTACCCTAAGGCGGCTTAACCGCATCCAACCCTCAGACCGTCACCTTGCCGGCTGGCGCTCAAGGGCGTCTCCACGTTGGCGCGTATTGACAGGTGGCGAGCGGGTCAGTATCGTTAGACGTTTCGGCGAGGCACCCCGGAAAGGCCCCGTGAGGAGGTGGAAGGATGGATCGCAGAAAGCTGGAGCAGTTTCAAAAAAGGCTGTTGCAAAAGCAGCAAGAACTCACACACGCAGTGGTCCGCAACGAGCAAGACGGTCGCGCTGCGGATGAAGAGGCGACCCAGGATATCGCCGATAAGGCGACGAATTCCTACACCAAAGAATTTTTATTCCACCAGAGCAATGCCGATCGCTCGATGCTGCAATTGGTCAATGACGCACTGACACGCTTGCGTGAAGGCGCCTTTGGCGAATGCGTCTCCTGCGGTGAGGAACTTAACCTGAAGCGGTTGGAAGCGGTGCCGTGGGCCGGATTGTGCATCAACTGCCAGGAAAAACTGGAGCAAGGCGTAGTGGCGTGACCCACCTTGAAGGTGCGGGGCGCCCAGCTGAGCTGCTATGATGGAGACGCTTTGGACTGTGTACCGATGGGAGGGGCATCTTCAGCCGTCGCCTCGCAATCAGCCTTCTCGGCCGAGCCAGCGCAGCGTCGCTGGGTGGTAGGGCCAGCTCTTTTCGGAGCCGGGCCGGGGCGGAGCGCCGATTCCCGGCAACGAACGGTCGCTGGCGCTCAGGGCGCCTTGAAGTTGCTGCGAACCGGGCCGGGCAGTTCTTAGCCACCCTCGTTTGCCTTCTTTTTCCCTCTCCTTGCCGAATATGTGCCCAGCCGCTGCAGCATAGCCGCCGGCTGCCGGTGTGCCCGGATTGTTTGCGGGAAGTGCCGGCGCTGCGGCTGCCGGGCTGCCATCAGTGCGGCAAGGCATTTGCCGCAGCCGGCGAGAGCGCGGAGGGGAGCTGCTTAAGCTGCCAGGCCGATCCGCCCGATTACACGGGTGCAATTTGCGCGGCCGCCTACCGCGGCGCCGGACGAGAACTGCTCCACCTGTTCAAATTCCGCGGCGTACGCCCGGCGGGAGCGTGGTGGGCCGAGCGGCTGGCGGCGCTGGCGCCGCAGTTGCCCGAAATGCCGGAGGTGGTGGTACCGGTGCCGCTGGGCCGGAAGCGGCTGCGGGAGCGCGGGTTTAACCAGAGCGGCATTATCGCGCAGCGGCTGGCGCACCGGCTGGGATGCGATTATGAACCGCTCGCGTTACGGCGAAGGAGGGAAACTCCGCCGCAATCCAGCCTGCCACTGGCCGAGCGCGCGCGCAATCTGACCAACGCCTTTGCGGCCGACGGCGCGCGCGTTGCGGGACGGAGAGTGCTGCTGGTGGACGACGTGCTGACCACCGGCGCCACCGCGCGGGCAGCGGCCCGCGCGCTGCGGCGAGCCGGCGCGCGCACGGTGATGCTGGCGGTGGCCACGCGCACCGACTTGGCGCTGGAGGTGGGGACGCGGGGAGCCGCCGCATGAGTGCCGCCGCCTCGACTTCGCTGACCCCGCTGCACAGCCCGGTCCTGGTACTCAACGCCAGCTATGAGCCCATCAACGTGTGCGCCGCCCGGCGGGCTCTGGTGCTGGTGCTGAAAGGGACGGCGCGCGCCGAGGAAGTTCAGGCCGGGTTTCTCCACAGCAGCCGCCATCGCTATCCCCTGCCCTCGGTCATCCGGCTGCTGGACTATCGCCGCATCCCCCACCGCAGCCGGGCGCTGTCGCGCAAAAACATCCTGTTGCGCGACCGCAACACCTGCCAGTACTGCGGCACGGTATGCGCGGCGCAGGCGCTGACCCTCGATCACGTCGTGCCGCGGTCGCGCGGCGGCAAGAGCGCCTGGGAGAATCTGGTGGCCTGCTGCCGCAGTTGCAACCACCGCAAAGGCGATCAGTTGGCCCACGAGGTGGGCATGAAGCTGTCGCGCGACCCGCAGCCGTTCAATCTGCACACCAGCCGCCATCTCATCCGCATGATGGGCCGCAGTGATGAGCAGTGGCGGAAGTACTTGTTTTATTAGCACTCAGCTTTCCGCTGGCGGCGGCGTATGATCGGCGCATGGACCATTTGTTTTCGCCTTGGCGCTACCAATATATCCGTGAGGCCCGCAGCCGCGAGGAAGGCTGCGTGCTGTGCCAGGAGTTGGCGCATGGCGACGACGCCGAGAGTCTGGTGGTGTTGCGCGCACGGTTCAATGCCATCGTGCTCAACCGGTATCCGTATACCAGCGGACACATGATGATCCTGCCGTACGCGCATTGCGCCACGCTGGAGCAGTGCGGCGCCGCGGCGCGGGCGGAAATGATGGAGCTGGCGGCAGGTGCGGAACGGGCGTTGCAGGCGGAATACCAGGCGCAGGGGATCAACCTGGGAGTGAACCTGGGCGAAGCGGCCGGAGCGGGTATTGCCGGCCATTTGCATTTGCACGTAGTGCCGCGCTGGCGCGGTGACGCCAACTTCATGAGCGTGGTGGCGGAAACGCGGGTGCTGCCGGAAGCGCTGAGCGACACCTACGCGCGGCTGCGCAGAGCGCTTACTCTTCCCAACGCTTGAACAACAGCGCGGCGTTGGTGCCGCCAAAGCCGAAAGAGTTGGACAGCACGAAGCGCATGGCGCGCTGGAGGGGCTGGTTGGGCGTGTAGTCGAGGTCGCAGTCCGGGTCGGGGGTTTGGTAGTTGGCGGTGGGCGGCACGGTCTGGTGTTGCAGCGCCAGCACGCTGATGCCGGCTTCGAGACCGCCGGCGCCGCCGAGCAAATGGCCGGTCATGGATTTGGTGGAGCTGATGGCCACCTTCCTGGCATGGTTGCCGAACAGGCGCTTGATGGCCAGGGTCTCGAACTTATCGTTATAGGAAGTCGAGGTACCGTGGGCGTTGATGTAGTCCACATCGCGCGGGGCAACGCCGGCATCGGCTAGCGTCTGCTCCATGGCGCGGTAGGCGCCGTCACCGGTTTCCTCGGGCATCGTGATGTGGAAGGCATCGCCGGACATGCCGTAGCCGACAAGTTCGGCCAGGACGGGGGCGCCGCGGCGGCGGGCGAACTCCAGTTCCTCCAGCACCAGGATGCCGCTACCCTCGCCGATGACGAAGCCGTCGCGGTTCAGGTCAAAAGGGCGACTGGCATGAGCGGGATCGTCGTTGCGGGTGGAGAGCGCTTTCATGGAGGCAAACCCGGCCACGCTCAGCGGCGTGATGGCGGCCTCGGTCCCGCCAGTAATCATGGCGTCGGCGTAGCCGTGCTGGATGAGGCGAAAGGCATCGCCGAGGGAGTGGGCACCGGAGGCACAGGCGGTGCAGGCCGCCGAATTGGGACCTTTGGCGTTGTAACGGATGGAGACGTGGCCAGCGGCGAGATTGACGATGGTGGCGGGAATGAAAAACGGCGAAACCCGGCGCGGTCCCGCTTGCACCAGATTGGTGTGCTCACGCTCGATGACATCGAACCCGCCGATGCCGCTGCCGATGTGCACGCCCACGCGCGGCGCCAACGTGTTGTCTATTTTAAGCCCGGAGGAGGCCATCGCTTCCGCTGCCGCTGCCAGTGCGAATTGAATAAAGAGCCCCATTTTCTTGAGCTCTTTTTTCTCAATAAAGGCAAACGGGTCGAAGCCCTTCACTTCAGCGGCAAAGCGACAGCTATAGGCGGCAGCGTCGAAGCGCGTGATGGGCGCGATGCCACTGCGAGCGGCGAGCAGCCCCTCCCAAGTCCGGGCGGACGTCAGCCCCACCGCCGACACCAGGCCGACGCCGGTTACGACAACACGATTGCGCGAGTTCAGGACTTATCCCCTACCTTGCCTTTAATGTAGTCAATGGCGTCCTGGACGCGGCGGATTTTTTCCGTGTCTTCGTCAGGGATTTGCACTTCGAAGGCGGTCTCGAATTCCATCACCAGTTCGACCAGGTCGAGCGAATCAGCACCCAGATCCTCGACAAAGGAGGCGGTGGGAGTGACCTCGGCGGGCTCGACGCCCAGCTTTTCGACCACGATTTGACGGACCTTCTCTTCGATCTCACCAGCCATTGGCATCGTCCTCCAGCCCTGCGGGGGAAAGCCTAATCATACACGGTCTGGAAGGTACGGGGCCAGCCGGGCCGCGGCGATGGCGCCGGCGCGCAGCACCCTGGGCACCGGTCCACACAGGTCGAGAATGGTTGACGGCAGCGCCGACAGCGACGGGCCACCGTCGGCTATCAGTGGACACTCCGTACCTAGTTGAGCGACCACCTCGGCGGCGGTACGGCAGGCAGGTAAGCCGCTGCGGTTGGCGCTGGTGGCGGTCAAGGGGAAGCCGGTCTCCTCCAGCAGACGCAGAAGCCAGGGCGCATCGGGCTGGCGCACGGCGATGCCGCCGGTGCCGGCGGTGAGCACCGCCGGTAAATGCCTGGCGGCGGGCAGCAGCAGCGTCAGCGGGCCAGGCCAGAAGGCAGCTATCAGCTCGTCAAATAGCGGTGGCACCTGCGCGCACAGTTCCCGCGCCTGCGCCCGATCCCGTACCACCACCGGCAGCGGCTTGTCGAAGCCGCGCCCCTTGATCGCAAACACGCGCGCCGCCGCGGCCGCGTCGAGCGCGTTGGCCGCCAGGGCGTACAACGTATCGGTTGGTACAGCAGCGACCGCGCCGCGCTCGAGATGGCGCCGGAGTTCCCCGAGGGATTCGGCCGTGAATGGAATGATCCGTGGCATGCAAAAATAGCGAAGGGGAGCGGCCGTGCCGCCCCCCTTCGCCCAATTCCCGAAGAACGTACTTACTTCTTCTTCGAGGTCTTTTTCTTCGCCGCCGGCTTTTTTGCAGCCTTCTTGGCGGGTTTCTTCGTAGGCATGAACTATTCTCCAATCGAACAAGATCTGCGCGAATACGATCCGCGCAGGTTTAGTTGAATGTATAGAATTTGCCACGGCGGGTGTCAAGAAAAAAATGACGGGCGCGCGGCCGCGCGCCGCCCGCAACCGGCGGGCGAGCGCCGTCGTCTTACTAGATGGAGGGAGAATGAGGACCGCGAGCATCGTTGCCGTACTGGTAGTCGCCGCGCCGATTTGCGGCGCGCAGATGCTGCCGGGTGCGCGCGTGCCCTCGCCGCAGCAGCAAGCGGTGAAAAAGCCAGGGCTGCCGCAGGCGCCCACGATCACCGCGAACGTCAGCCTGGTGAACATGGTGTTCAGCGTGGAAGACCCGCGCGGAGCCTTCATTTCCGGCCTTACGCAAAAGGATTTCCGAGTGCTCGAGGATGGCCAGGAACAGGTGATTCAATTTTTCTCCGCCGAGAACCAGCTTCCGTTGACACTTGGCCTGCTGCTCGACACCAGCCCCAGCCAGAGCAATGTGCTCAGCGAGGAGCAGCGCATCAGCAATCAGTTTTTCCAGCAGGTGATCCGGCCCAAGGATTTGGCATTTGTCATCGGCTTTGACGTGCAGGTGCGCCTGTTGCAGGACTTGACGGCGCAGATACCCCGGCTCGACGCGGCGGTGAACGGCGCCCACATCGGCGGCGCCGCGGCGCAAAGCTACGGCATCAACCCGGGCCCGTTTCCTCAAGCCAGCAATGCCGGGGCCACGCATTTGTGGGATGCCATCTACCTGGCCGGCCACGACGAGATGGCGCAGCAGGTGGGCCGCAAGGCGCTGGTCGTGGTCACCGACGGCGGCGAGCAGGGGAGCAGCTACACGCATGAGGATGCGCTGCGCAGCGCCCTCGACAGCAACACCGCCGTGTTCGCCGTAATGACCGTGGACCGTAGCTATGGCGGGTTCGGCGGCTATTACCGCGGCGCCGGGCCGGGGCAGTTGCAAAAGATTACCGAGCAGACCGGCGGCCGTACCATCAACGCGGGCCGCCACCTGCGGGAAGCCTTCCAGCAACTCGCGTCCGAGTTGCGCAGCCAATACTCGCTCGGCTACCACAGCAACTTGCCTGGGGGCGGGGGCCAGTTCCGCACGGTGCGCATTGAGTTGCAGCCAGCGGCGGCGAAAGCGCACCCGGGGGCGCGTATCCGCGCCCGCAGCGGCTACTTTGCGCCGGGCAAGCCCCGCATCCCCTGATGGGCGGGCGATGTTGGCGCGGGCCCCAGCGCGGCTGCGCCGCGCGCCCCGCTTATGCTCGCTGGAGCCGCGCCTGCATGTTTCCCCGGGGGCGCTCGCTGGGACGCTCGCCCATTCCGAATTTCGCAACCCTTCGCGTCGATTTTGCCCACGGTGCAAAGCGGCGCGACCCCCGCGAGAGGTTTATCGCGCGCGTGCTGAGCGGCTGGAACGTGCGGCTGGAGTTTCAAGCCATGCTGCGCATGCGGCTGGCCTGAACCGCGGCGGCGACGGGTGCGTAGCTCAGCCGGTGCAGGGGCGAGGCGCCGCAGTGCGTAAGCGCCGCCAGATGGGGCGGGGTGCCGTAGCCTTTGTTACCGGCAAGGTGGTAGGCGGGAAATACGGAATCCCAGCGCGCCATGAGCGCATCGCGATGGACCTTGGCGACGATCGAGGCGGCGGCAATGGAGATCGAGCGGGCGTCGCCGTGAATAAGCGGGCGCTGCCTGCCCGGCCAATCCAGGGTCACCGCGTCCACCAGCAGCAGATCGGGCGCGGGCGTGAGCGCGGCCACGGCGGCAAGCAGGGCGCGCCGCGAGGCCTCGAGAATGTTGATCGCGTCAATCAGTCCCGCATCACAGGCGGCGACGGACCAGGCCAGCGCGCGAGCGTGGATGTGGCGGCACAGGCGCTCGCGCTCGGCGACTTCGAGCAGCTTGGAATCGTTGAGCCCGCGGATGCGATCTTGGGGATTGAGAATTACGGCAGCGGCGACGACGGGGCCGAACAGCGCACCCCGACCGACCTCATCCGCACCCGCAATGACGGCAAATCCCTCCGCCCGGGCCTGCGATTCGAAAACGCCAGTGCAGCGCACGACGCCTTCAGGCCTTGGCGGTGGTTTCAGTGGCTTCGCGGATACGGGCCGCCTTGCCGCGCAGACCGCGCAGGTAGTAGAGCTTGGCACGGCGCACGCGCCCACTGCGCACCACCTCGACTTTGTCGATCACGCGCGCGTTGACCGGAAATATGCGCTCCACGCCCTGGCCAAACGAGATCTTGCGCACGGTGAAGGAATGGCGCCCGCCGCGGTCGTTGCGGGCAATGCAGATGCCCTCGAACGCCTGGATGCGCTCCTTCTCGCCTTCCTTGATCTTGACATGCACGCGCACGGTGTCGCCGGGGTGAAAGGGCGGCAGGGCCCCTCCGGCCTGCTTTTCGATAAACTTCTGGATGGCTGGCTTCAGGCTCATGGCAAAACTCCGTGGGCGGTAGGTCCGGTTTGGCAGTTATCTAGTGTAGCAGACGCTCACTTTTCCAGCAGATCGGGGCGGTGGGCGCGGGTCTTGCGCAGGGCCTGCTCGCGGCGCCAGCGCGCGATGTCAGCGTGATTACCGTGGCGCAGCACCTCAGGAACCTCCCAGCCGTGAAACGCGACGGGGCGGGTGTAGTGCGGGCAGTCGAGTTCATGTGGCGACGAGAACGATTCGTTCACCGCCGATTGCTCGTCGCCGAGCACCCCGGGCAGCAGGCGGGCAGTGGCATCGAGCACCATGGCCGCGGCCAACTCGCCGCCGGAAAGAACAAAGTCACCGACGGAAACCTCTTCGTCCACCATGTGCTCAGCTACACGCTCGTCCACGCCCTCGTAGCGGCCGCAGATCAGCATGAGGCGCTGCAGGCCCGCATAACGACGCGCATCCGCCTGGCGGAACAACTTTCCCTGCGCCGACAATAAGATAACGCGCGTCCCGGCGGGAGCGGGCGCGGGTTCGCGCCCGAGCAGCGCGTGGAGGCAGCCGTAAACCGGTTCGGGCTTCATCACCATACCCTCACCGCCGCCGAAGGGACGGTCGTCGGTGATGCGGTGCGGCGGAAGCGCCCAGTCGCGCAGGTTGTGCACCACGATTTCCAGCAGGCCGGCGGTGTGTGCGCGCGCCACCACGCCAAATTCAAGCGGACCGGAGAAGAAATCCGGGAAGATGGTGACCACGTCAAAGCGCACGGTTGATCTCCACCAGCCCGTCGGGCAGGCGCAGCCGGAGCTGACGCCGGTCCACCGCGAGGGCCTCGATGTAGTCGGCCGCGAACGGGATCAGCACTTCCCCGCCCCGGCCGTCCGCGACGTGCAATAAATCCGGAGCGCCCGCGACCGGCTCAATCTCCGTCAGGGTGCCCAGCAGGCGCTCGCCGTCGTAGACCAGGCAGCCCACCAGATCATCACGGAAGTAATGGTCCGGCGGGGCAGGCGCGCGCTCGGCCTTGGGCACCTGCAGCAGCGCGCCCACCCAGGGTTCGGCACCGCTGAGGTCATGGATTTCGGCAAACGCCAGCACCAGCCACCGCTGGTGCGGCCAGGTGCGGCTCAGCGCCAGTTCGCGGCGCTCGCCCTGCCGGCCGAGCAGCCAGACGCGCCGCAAGGCATCGAAGCGACCGGGCACATCGCTGAGCACCTCGGCAGCCAATTCGCCGCGGCGGCCCTGAGTTTTGACCAGCCGGGCGAGCGTGACCCAATTGAGGTCGTCAGACGGGGCTGCCGTCATCTTCCGGGTCCATGATGTTGAGCCCGGGCCTGTCGTAGCCGCTACCGCCCAGGGCGCGGTAGCTGCCATCGAGCAGGGCGCGCAGGGCGCGGGCGGTGCGGCCGCCGCGGCCAACCACGCGCGGGAAATCCTCGGGGGCGACGCGCAGCTCCCAGTTGGGCGCCCCGTGCTCAGCCGCACCGGCTCGACCCGGCAGTGCGGTCACGCGCACCTGTTCGGGATGCTGCACCAGCCCGCGCACCAGCAGATTGAGCAATGCTTCCATCGCACAATCCTATGCGGCCGGGGCGGCTTGGCCACGCTCGTGGACGCGGCGCAGCAGGTGGGCGACGGTGGAGGAAACCTGCGCGCCTTTGCTGCGCCAGTACTCGATGCGCTCCACGTTCAGATCGATCAGCGCAGGATTGGGCAGGGGGTTATACGTGCCCAGGGTCTCGAGCGAACGGCCGTTGCGGGCAACGCTTTTTTCCAGCAGCAGCACGCGATAGAAAGGCTTATGGTTGGTGCCCTGGCGGGCGAGGCGGATGGCAAGCACGGGGTTGGTCTCCTCTGGGAAATTACTCCGGCGGTCCGGAGAGGTTGGGAAGGTTGGCGCCCATCAGCTTTTTAGTCAAAAACGAGGACGCGGAAACGGACTTGAACATCTTGCGCATCTGCACGTACTGCTTCAACACCTGGTTGACGTCCTGCACGCTGCGGCCGCTGCCGCGGGCAATGCGCTTCCGGCGGCTGCCATTGATAACCTGGTGGTGCAGACGTTCCTGCTCGGTCATGGAATTGATGATGGCCTCGACGTGGGCGATCTGGGACTCATCAACCTGGCTGGAGACCTTATGCAACTGCTGAAAGGGACCAACCCGGGGCAGCATTTTGATCAGGCTTTCCATTGAACCCAGCTTGCGCACCTGCTTGAGCTGGTCTCTGAAATCGGCCAGCGTGAAGCTGTCGGTGCGCATGCGTTTTTCGATTTCCATCGCCTCGCGGCGATCCACCGTCTGTTCGGCGCGCTCGATCAGGCTGAGGATGTCGCCCATGCCGAGAATGCGGCCGACGATGCGGTCGGGGTGGAAGATTTCCAGGCCGTCGAGGCGCTCGCTGGTGCCCATGAACTTGATGGGCTGGCCGGTGATGCGGCGGATGGACAGGGCGGCGCCCCCGCGGCTGTCGCCATCCATTTTGGTGAGGATGATGCCGGTAAGCGCCAACTGGTCGTGGAAGGCCTTGGCGGAGCGCACGGCATCCTGGCCGGTCATGGCATCGGCGACGAAGAAAATTTCCTGCGGCACGAGCAGGGCTTTGAGCTCGCGCATTTCACCCATCAGACGCTCGTCAATGTGCAGCCGGCCGGCGGTGTCCACAATGAGCACATCGCAACCCTGGCGGATGGCCTCGCGGCGGGCGCCGCGCGCCAACTCCAGCACCCAGGCGGTGGCCTGGTCACGGTCGGGAGGCTCAACCCCACCTGCCGGCACCGCCCCGTCACCGGCGTACAGGGAAGCGGGAATCTGCTGGGCCAGCAGCGCTAGCTGCTCGCGGGCGGCGGGACGGTAGACGTCCACCGAGACCAGAATCGGCCGGTGCCCTTGCTGGCGCAGAAAGCGCGCCAGCTTAGCGCTGGAGGTAGTTTTGCCCGAGCCTTGCAATCCCGCCATGAGCACCACCGCCGGTGGGCGGTTGGACTTCAAATTGAGCTTGGCCTCGCCGCCCAGCACCGTCAGCAACTCGTCGCGCAGAATCTTGACGACCTGCTCGGCGGGCGAAAGCGAGGTCATGACCTCCTGACCGAGGGCGCGCTCGCGGATCGCGCCGATCACGTCCTCGGCCACCTGCTGGCTGACATCGGCTTCCAGCAGTGCCCGACGGATCTCCCCCAACGGTTCAGCGATGTTGGCCTCGCTGAGGCGGCCTTCGCCCCGCAGCATCTTGAAGACGCGTTGCAGCTTATCGGAAAGAGTTTCAAACATGGGGAAAGACAGCAAAAGCGGCCAAGAGCCGCATCTTCGATTGTAAGCGCGGGCATCGGCATGGTCAAACAGAGTGGTGGGATAGGGGGATCAGCGGCGCGCGGCTGCATGCGCGGTGGCTCGGTCCCTCCCCGGAAGACGCTCGGGCCCTGTGGCCGAGAGGAGGGCCGGGGATGCGGTTGCGGGCCTGTACGCGCTGCTGTATCGTTAATAGGCGCAGGTGCCGCCACCAGCGATTACCCCGTTCGGAGGATTTCCACCCTGATTCGCCCCCGGATTCGTCTATTTAGAAGTGGACTGTTGGGCGCGTTGTGCCTGCTGATGACCGCCACCATCTCTGCCCCGCCGGCATGGGCGCTAGCGCCCAGTGCCAGCAACGCCCGCCTGGTGCTGCCCAACCTGCACCAGGGAGCCTTTCTGGGCGCCAGCGGCACCAGCATGCTGACGTGGGGTCTGCTGGTTTGTGTGCTGGGGCTATTGTTCGGCTTCTTCACCTACGCGCGCTTGCGCGATTTGCCCGTACACGAGTGCATGCGGCAGGTTTCCGAGCTCATTTGGGAAACGTGCAAGACCTATCTCATTTCCCAGGGCAAGTTCCTGGCGGCGCTGGAAGCGCTCATTGCGTTCGTGATCCTGATCTATTTCGGATATTTCGACGCCATGGGAGCGGGCAAGGTAGCGACCATCTTCGCCTTCAGCGTGCTGGGCATTTTGGGCAGCTATGCGGTGGCCTGGTATGGCATCCGGGTGAATACGTTTGCCAACAGCCGCACGGCTTACGCCAGCCTGACGGGCAAGCCATATCCTGTGTTCGCCATCCCGCTGCGAGCGGGCATGAGCATCGGCATGGTGCTGATCTCGCTCGAGCTGGCGATTATGCTGTGCATTCTGCTGTTCCTGCCGGGCGACTATGCCGGGCCCTGCTTCATCGGATTTGCCATTGGCGAATCACTGGGGGCAGCGGTACTACGAGTAGCGGGAGGCATTTTTACCAAGATTGCCGACATTGGCGCGGATCTCATGAAGATCGTCTTCAATGTGAAAGAGGATGATGCGCGCAATCCGGGAGTGATCGCCGACTGCGCTGGCGACAATGCCGGCGATTCCGTCGGACCCTCGGCAGACGGGTTTGAGACCTACGGTGTTACCGCGGTGGCGCTGGTCACGTTTATCGTTTTGGCGGTGAAGAGCACGCTGGTGCAGGCGCAACTGCTGGTGTGGGTGTTTTCGCTGGGGGCGGCGATGCTGCTGGCCGCCGGGGTGGCGTACTTCATCAATCAGGCGGTCTCGAAGGCCAGATTCCGCCATGCCGAGCGGTTCAACTTTGAAAAGCCGCTGACCTCGCTGGTGTGGGTGAGCGCGGCCTGCTCGATCGTGGCGACCTACATTGTTTCGTATCTGCTGGTGCCGGTGATCGCCGGCAATAGCCGGTTATGGTTGGAGCTGGCGACCGTGGTGAGCTGCGGCACGCTGGGGGGAGCGGTGATTCCCGAGGTGGTGAAAGTGTTCACCTCGACCGAATCGCGGCATGTACGCGAGGTCGTGACTTCGTCGGAGGAGGGTGGCAGCTCGCTCAACATTCTTTCCGGCATGGTGGCGGGCAGCTTTAGCGCCTTCTGGCTGGGCTTTATCATGCTGGCGCTGATGGCGCTGGGCTACTGGATTTCCACCGCCGGGCTGTCCGCGCCGGGGCTGATGCAGGCGCCGGCGGTCTTTGCCTTCGGGTTGGTGGCGTTCGGATTTTTGAGCATGGGTCCGGTGACCATCGCGGTGGATTCGTATGGCCCGGTGGCCGACAACGCGCAGTCGATTTACGAGCTCTCGCTGATTGAGCAGATTCCGGGTATCGAGCGCGAACTGGAACGCGACCACGGCTTCGTACCAAACTTCGAGCGCGCCAAGTTGAACCTGGAGGAAAACGACGGGGCCGGCAACACGTTCAAGGCCACGGCCAAGCCGGTGCTGATCGGCACCGCTGTAGTGGGCGTCACCACGCTGATTTTTTCCATCGTTATGGCGCTGACGCACGGCCTGACGGCGAACCTGGATAAGCTTTCGATTTTGTATCCCCCGTTCCTGTTGGGGCTGCTGGCGGGCGGCGCGGTCGTATTCTGGTTCACCGGCGCGGCCACTCAGGCGGTGACCACCGGCGCCTACCGCGCGGTGGAGTTCATCAAGAGCACCATGCGCCTCGACGGCGCCGCCAAGGCCTCGACCGAAGACAGCAAGAAGGTGGTGGAAATCTGCACCAGTTACGCACAAAAAGGCATGGTGAACATTTTCATCGCGGTGTTCTTTTTCGCGCTGGCGTTCGCCTTTGCCGAGCCTTTCCTGTTTATCGGCTATCTCATCGCCATCGCCTTTTTTGGGCTCTACCAGGCGATCTTTATGGCCAACGCCGGGGGCGCATGGGACAACGCCAAGAAGATTGTTGAAACCGAGCTGCGGCAGACGGGCACCGACCTGCACGCCGCCACCGTGGTCGGCGACACCGTGGGCGATCCGTTCAAGGACACCTCTTCGGTGGCGCTGAACCCGATCATCAAATTCACCACATTATTCGGGCTGTTGGCGGTGGAGCTGGCGGTGTCGCTCACGGCACGCGATGGCGCCACCACCGGGCGCTCGCTGGCGGCGCTGTTTCTGTTGATTGCCCTCGTCTTCGTCTGGCGATCGTTCTACTCGATGCGCATCGAGCGCCTGGCGGCGGCGGAAGGACCCGAGGAGCCGCAGGAGCCCGAGCTGGAAGCCACGCGCTGAGCCTGCCCACAATGTTGGCGCGGGCCCCTGCGTATTTCCCCGGGGGCGCGCGCTGCACCCACGCTGGTTTTGCTCTAGTCCCCGCGCTACAGTCAAGGCATGGGGTGCATGGCGGCGGTTCTGCTCCTGTTCAGCTTGCTGCAATCCCCATCGCCGGTCGGCTTGGCCAGCGTGCTCGGTCATTTTTACAACCTCGAGTATCCCCAGGCGATTGCCGGATTCCGGCAATTGTCCCAGCAGCACCCGGATTCGGCGGGTGCCTGGAATCATTTGGCCCAAGCCGAACTCTACCAGGAAATGTACCGCATGGGCGCGCTGGAGAGCACACTTTACGGCAAGGGCGATGCCTTCCTGCAACGCAAGCTGCGACCGCCTGATCCCCGGGCGCTGGCGGCATTCAAGCAGTCCGATGCCCGGGCGCAGGCGCTGGCGCAGGCGGCCATTCAGAAAAATCCTGGAGACGCGCAAGCCCACTATGATCTGGCGGTGGCGTACGGATTGGCAGGCAATCTGGACTTTTCGGTAAAGAAATCCTATTGGGATGCGCTCGGCGACGCCAAAAACGCCCGCCGTGAAGCGGCCATCGCGCACCAGTTGAGGCCCGCGTGGGTGGATCCGATGTTGATCATCGGCGTGCAGAACTATGTCGCCGGCAGTCTGCCGTGGACGATGAAGATTTTTTCCTCGCTCGTCGGCTACCGCGGCAACAAGGCGCTCGGCATCCAGCAGATCACCGCCGTGGCGGAACACGGCGAGCACGCGCGCACCGACGCCCAAGTGCTGCTGGCGGTAGTGGACCGGCGAGACGGCCGCAACCGCGCCGCGGCGCAGCTATTCGCCCGCCTGGCGCAGCGCTATCCGCGCAATGTGTTGTTTGCGGTGGAAACCGGCGAAGCCTGGGAATCCGCCGGCAATCATACTGCCGCCCGCACGGCGCTGGAGGCCGTACGGGCGGACGCGCAAGCCGGCGCACCCGGCTACCAGCACGCACCGCTGGCGCAAGTCTGGTACGATCTCGGTTCGATCGCGGCGGTGAACTCGAATTGGCCCGAAGCCGAGCGCGACTACGTGCACGCCGTCCACATCCCGAATGCCCCGCGCCGCTACCGCCGGGCGGCCGCAAGAGCCGCTGCCGTGGCCGCGCACAAGGCGGCTGGCGGCACGTCCCCTGACGGGCCATTACCGCGCTCCGTCCATAACTAAGGTGCAGGGCCTGATGGCGTCGCACTGGCAGGCGCCGGAGGGCGCCTCGGGCCGCAGCTATTCTAATGCCGGCGTATGGTATCGGGCATAGAGCGCCGCCATCTGGCTGTGGACCTGCTCCGCCAGGCGAGGCGCATCGTGGCGGGTGAGGCTGGCGGTCGGGATGGAGGGAGCAATCACGAGGCGCACGCGGCCGGGGCGCAAGTGCGCGCTCGAGGGCGGCAGAATTTCGTAGCTGCCGATGAGCACCATGGGCACGACCGGCGCCTGCGCCTGGATGGCGATAAAGAAGGCGCCGGGGACGAAGTCTTGCATGACGCCGGAAAAGCTGCGGCCCGCTTCCGGAAAAATGAACAGTGGCAGTCCGGCGGCAACCGCGGCGGCGGCCTGATGGAGGCTGCGCAGGGAGGCGCGGGCGTTGGATTGGTCCACCGGTAAATGCTGGGCGCGGCGCAGATGTCCGCCGAGAAAGGGGATTTTAAACAAACCCTGTTTCGCCAGTATGCGAAAGTGCAGGGGCAAGGCCGCAAACAGCACCGGTACATCCATGTAGCTGAGATGGTTGCACACCATCACCATGGGCCCGGACACCAGGTTTTCCCGCCCCTGGACCTGAACGCGGATGTGGGCGATGCGCAGCAACATGCGCGCCCAGGCCTGGGCGACGCGGTGCTGGCGTTGGCCGCTGCCGTCAACGCGCGAGCAGGCCATCGAGACCAGGCCGTAGGCGGCGGTGGCGAGGCCATAGAGTGGCGCGAACAGCAGCACCGAGCGCAGGCGGGAGCAGTGGTGGCGGAAGCCAGGCATCAGCGCGGACCGCATCCATAATCCCGTGCCTCGCCCACCAGGTACAGGGAGCCGGTCACGAAAATGGGCGCCACGCCGGCGCCGAGGCGGCGGGCAGCGGCGAAGGCCTCGGGATAGCGCGCCGCGATTTCCCAGCGCGGCGCCAGCGCACCATATGCCCGGGCGAGGGCGGCAGGCGCCACCGCTCGCGGATGCGCGGGCGCAGTTAGCACCACGGCGGCGGCGCGCGGAAACAGCTGCTCGCAGATTTCCTCCAGCGCCTTGTCGCGCATGCTGGCGTAAATCAGCACCGGCGCCGGATGGGAGCGGGCGTAGTCGTCGAGAAAGGCTGCAAGCGCGCGCGCGGCCATGGGGTTGTGGGCGCCGTCGAGGAAAACTTCGGGGTGATCACCGATGCGCTCCAACCGGCCCGGCCAGCACACCGTGGCAAAACCGGAGGCGATGGCAGCTTCCGGAATGGTAAAGCCGGAGGCCGCCAGACGGCGGCAGACCGCCGCGGCCACGGCCGCATTCACACGTTGATGGGCACCGCGCAGCGCCGTGGGCGGGGCCTGCTCGACCGCGGCGGCATTCACGGCCACCAGGGGCACGCCCGCGGCGCACGCACGCCCCTCAAGCACGGCCATGGCTTCGGGCATCTGGGGCGCGACCATGACGGCCTCCAGGCCGGGCTTGATGATGCCCGCCTTTTCGCCGGCGATGGCGGCAATATCCGGACCCAGAAAGGCCTCGTGATCCAGGCCGATGGGGGTGATGGCGGCCACGCGGGGCGCCAGTACGTTGGTGGCGTCGAGACGCCCGCCCAGACCCACTTCCACCACGGCCAGTTCCACCCCAGCGCGCGCCAACGCCAGAAACCCGACGGCGGTCACCACCTCGAAAAACGTCGGCGGAGCGGCCAGGTTTCCCTCCGCCAGCAGCCTCTCGACCGTGGCGCGCACCTCGGTGGCGGTAGCCGCCAAGGCTTCGGGCGCAATTTCATCACCCCCGATGCGGATGCGTTCGCTCAGGCGCTGCAGATGCGGCGAGGTGTAAAGACCGGTGCGCCAGCCCGCGGTGTGGGCGGCGGATTCGATCAGCGCCGCCGTGCTGCCCTTGCCATTGGTTCCGGCAACGTGAACGCTGGCAAAGGCGAGCTGCGGATCCCCAAGCGCCGCCAGGAGGCAGGCGATAGCGGTGAGATCAAACTTGCGCCCGGGATGAAGCTCGGCGCCAAGGGCGCGCAAGTACGCCAGCGATTGCTGGGGATTCACAGCTGCGCGCGCGCATCGCCGGGAGGGCTCTGGCCGGCGGCCAGCGCCTGCGGCGTGGCTTTGGGTTGGGCGCGCAGGAACGCCAGAGCGCGGGCCAGGTACGACCGCAACTCCTTGCGCGGCACAATGGCATCGAGCATGCCGTGGGCGAGCAGAAACTCACTGCGCTGAAAATCGGGCGGCAACTTTTGGCGGATGGTCTGCTCAATGACCCGCGGCCCGGCAAAGCCAATCAGCGCGCCCGGCTCGGCGATGTTGAGATCCCCGAGCATGGCAAAACTGGCGGTGACACCGCCGGTGGTGGGATCGGTGAGGAGGGCAACGAAGGGGACGGCGGCTTCATCCATGCGGGCCAGCGCCGCCGAGATTTTCCCCATTTGCATAAGGCTGACGGCCCCCTCCATCATGCGTGCGCCTCCGGAGGCGGAAACGATCAGCAGCGGCTCGCGCGCAGCCAGCGCAGCCTCCACCGCCCGGGTGATCTTTTCTCCCACGACGGCGCCCATGCTGCCGCCGATGAAGCCGTATTCCATCGCACAGACGTAGAGTGGCTGGCCCTCGAGGCGGCCGTGCGCGGAAATGAGCGCATCCTTCAGACCGGTGGCCGCCTGCGCCGCCTGCAGGCGCTCGGTGTAGGGCTTGCGATCCACAAAGCCCAGCGGATCAGAGGAGGTCAGACCGGCGTCCAGTTCCTCGTACTGCCCGTCATCCAGCAACTGGGTCAACCGCGTCCGCGCGTCAATGCGGAAGTGCCGCTGGCATTTGGGGCAAACATGCAGATTTTCGGCCAGATCTTTTTTCCAAATGATGTTGCGGCAACCCTCGCATTTCAGCCACAACCCTTCCGTGCGCACGTGCTTCTCGGGCACTGCAGGCAAAGGCTTGTCCTCGCGCCGGAACCAGGTCATGGTCAGTACTCGATGCCTCGCTGGGCCATTATGCCTTTTTGATAGGCGTGCTTGATATCGCGCATTTCCGTTACCGTGTCGGCCAGCTCGACCAGCAGCGGATGAGCGTTGCGACCCGTAAGGATCACGTGGACTTGAGGCGGCCGGGTGCTCAGGAATTCGGCCACCGGTTCGGGCGCCAGCATGTGATAGGAGATGGCGTAGTTGATCTCGTCCAGTATGACCAAATCCCAGTTGCCACTGGAGATTTCGCGCTTGGCTTCCTCCCAGGCGGCCTCGACCAGGCGGACGTCCTCGGGGTCGGGCTTTTCCGCGCCGATTTTAACGAAGCCGCGGCCCAACTGACGCATGACAAACTTGTCCGCGAACGCTTGCACGGCGTCCAACTCGCCATAGTGCCATGAGCCCTTGATAAACTGCAGCATCAGAACCTTGAGGCCCGCTCCCACGGCCCGCAAGCCGGTGCCCATGGCGGCTGTGGTTTTACCCTTGCCCGGCCCTGTGTTCACGATGAGCAACCCTTGCACGGGTATAGTTTAAAGGAATGGCGGAAAACCGGGAACTGAGCGCTATCTTGCGCGAGTGCGCGCCGCTGCTGGTGGCTTATTCGGGAGGGGTGGATTCGGCCTACCTGGCCTGGGCGGCGCAACAAGCCGCGCCGGGTGAAATGTTAGCCATTATTGCGGATTCCGCCAGCCTGCCGCGGCGCGCGCTACGTCAGGCGCTGGAGTTTGCGGCCGGGCAGGCTTTTCCCTGCGAGGTCATCCATACCGAAGAAATGGCGAACCTGAACTACCGCCGCAACCAAGCCGACCGATGCTATTTCTGCAAAGATGAGCTGTTCGAGCGCATGGAACAAGAGTTGGCGCGGCGGCCTGGGTTTCGTACCCTCGCCTATGGCGTGAACGCCGATGACCAGCTGGACGTCCGACCCGGTCACCGCGCCGCCCAGGCGCACGGTGTGCGCGCGCCGCTGCGCGAGGCGGGTCTGGACAAGGCCGCGATCCGGCAGCGCGCGCACGCGGCGGGACTGGGGGTCTGGGATCGTCCCGCGTCCGCCTGCCTGGCGTCGCGGGTGGCCTACGGCGTTGAGGTCACTCCGGACGTGTTGGCGCGCATCGAGCAGGGCGAAGAGGCACTCTATGAACTGGGCTTTCGCCAGGTGCGGGTGCGCTACCACCGCGAGATCGTGCGCCTGGAGATTGCCCGCGGCGAAATGCCTCGGGCGCTGCAAATGGACATGGCCGACCGCCTGACGGCGATTTTCCGGCAGCTCGGCTTCCGCTATATCACGCTTGATCTTGAAGGCTACCGTAGCGGCGCCCTAAACGAAATCCTGCCCGCCGCGCACTGAGCCATGCCCGAACTGAGATTGATCGAGCCGGTATTGAAGCCGCGCATCTGGGGCTGCCGGGACTTGACAGGCTGGTATCCGTGCACGACCGGCACCGAACCTATCGGCGAGGCTTGGCTTTCACCGCTCGAAGGGCCGGTGCTGGTGAAGTTGCTGTTCCCACGGGAACGGCTCTCGGTGCAGGTACATCCTGATGACGCGTATGCTGCCGCTCACGGCCTGGGACGAGGCAAGAGCGAGGCTTGGTACGTGGTGAGCGCCGAGCCGGATGCACAGGTGGGGGTGGGGCTGAGGCCGGGAGCGACGTGGAGCGAGATGGCTGCCGCTTGCCGATCCGGGCGCGGGGCCGAAATGCTGCACTGGATTGCGGTGGCGCCGGGTGAAGTCATCCACGTGCCTGCGGGTACGGTGCATGCCGTTGGCGGCGGGACGGTGCTGCTGGAAGTGCAACAGCCTTCCGATACCACCTTCCGCCTCGACGATTACGGCCGCGGGCGCGAGCTTCACCTCGATGCCGGTCTGGCTGTGGCGCGGACCACAGCAGGAGCTCGCCATGAGCATGGGCTGGCAATCGACCAAAGTGGTTTGCTGCTGGCTACCGACCATTTTCAGCTTGGGCGTCATTGCGTCGCGCCCGGGCAAATACTGGAGCTGGCGCCCCTGCCGGAGCCCCGCTGGCTGGTGAACCTCGAGGGCAGCGGCGACATTCCCAAAGGGTTCTTGGCGGAACTCCCCGCGCAAACAAGCTACCGGCGCAGCCATGCGGGAACACTGATGGAAGTTCGGAGCGGGCTTAGCATGACGCGTTAGTCCACGCGCGAGGAAAAAATGGGGTTGACCGTTCGGTCGGCAGATCCGACAATAGTAGGCACACTCCTTTTAACGAAAGCGCCTTTTCGACGTGCGTATATTTTATGAGTTCGCGTCCCCAACCCGATCTTTCTGTGTCTGAGCACAAGCCGACACCTGCCAAAAACGCACCCCAAGTGCTCAGCAGCGCCCGCAGCTTGCCGCTGGATACGGCCACATTGCGCAATTTTTTGCGCAAAATGGTCCTCATCCGCGAGTTTGAGCACATTGGCGAGCGCGAGTTCAAAAACGGCCTCATCCGCGGCTACTACCACTCCTATGCTGGTCAGGAAGCGGTGGGGGTGGGCTTTTTCCACGCCCTGGATCTCAGCCGGGATTACATTGTGGACAATTACCGCGACCATGGCCACATGCTGATGTCGGGCATGGACCCGATGCGCATCTACGCCGAGCTGTTCGGCCGCGCCACCGGGGTGGCCAAGGGCAAGGGCGGCAGCATGCACATGTACAGCCCGGAACAGCACTTTCTCGGTGGCGATGGCATCGTAGGCGGACCCCTTTCGGTTGCAACCGGCGTCGGGCTGGCCTTGAAGCAGCAGAAGCGCGATGGCATTTGCGTGTGCTTTTTCGGGGACGGCGCACTCGACACCGGCACGTTCCACGAGTCGTTGAACATGGCCAGCCTGTGGCACGTGCCCACCGCCTATATTTGCGTCAACAACATGTACAGCATGGGCACCAGCCTGGAACGCCACTCGGCGATACCGCGGCTGGTGGACCGCGCTCGCGGCTACGGCGTGGAGACCGAGCAGGTGGATGGCCAGGACGTGTGGGCCACCACCGAGGCGGCACAGCGCATTTTCGAGCATGTGCGCAAGCAGCAGCGGCCCTATTTTGCCGAGGTTCTGACCTATCGCTACCAGGGCCACGGCATTCACGACAAGCCCTTGAATTACCGCACCATCGAGGAAGAGACAGCCTGGCACAGGCGCGATCCCCTGAGGCTGCTGAGCGACTACCTGCTGGAGGAAAAGATTATCAGCCACGAGGACATTGAGGCGCTGCGCAAGGAGGTGATCGCGGAGCTGGAGACGAAGGTGGCCGAGGCCAAACTGGGACCCGAGCCGTCACCGGAAGAGCTGTTTCACGACGTGCTGCAATAGGCGGGAACGAGGACATCCACTGTGTTAGTGAAAAAAGCCATGCACGAAGCGCTGAACATGGCGCTGCGCGAGGAATTGGCCCGCGATCCGCGGGTGGTAATTCTGGGTGAGGAAGTCGGCGCCTACAACGGTGTGCATTACGTGACCCGCGGCCTGTACGACGAGTTTGGCGCCGAGCGTGTGATAGACACCCCGATTTCGGAAGAAAGCTTTACCGGCGTGGGTGTGGGCCTGGCAATCATGGGCCAGCGGCCGGTGGTCGAGCTCATGCGCATCGATTTTGGCTTGCGCGCCATGGATCAGATCTACAACCACATGGCCAAAATCCGCTACATGTCCGGCGGCCGCCTGTCGGTTCCGATGGTGCTGCGCGGACCTGAAGGCCCCGGTCCGAACCCCGGTCTGACCGCCCAGCATGGCCAGCAGCTTACGGTGCTGTTTGCCCACTGCCCCGGCCTGCGCGTGGTCAGCCCGTCGAATCAATACGACGCCAAGGGCATGCTCAAAGCCGCGATC
Organism: Terriglobales bacterium; assembly: GCA_050747905.1. Lineage (GTDB taxonomy): Bacteria > Acidobacteriota > Terriglobia > Terriglobales > SCQP01 > SCQP01. The sequence goes on from JBOGKQ010000004.1 coordinate 29,951, forward strand.
CGCAGCGATGATCCGGTGGTGTTTCTGGAACCCGGACCGCTGAACAACAAGCAAGGCGAGGTGGACGACGGCGAGTACCTGGTGCCGCTCGACCAGGCCGAGGTCAAGCACGCCGGCAGCGACGTAACCCTGATCGGTTACGGCGCCAGCACGGCCCTGTGCCTGCAGGCGGCACGCGATCTCGAGCATGCCGGCATTTCCGCCGAGGTCGTGGATATGCGCTGCCTGCGGCCGCTCGACATGGTGCCTGCGCTGGCCTCGTTGCATAAGACCAACCGCGCCGTCGTGGTGGACTACGCCTGGCAGAGCTACGGCCCTTCAGCCGAAATCGTCACCCGCCTGAGCACAGACGGGTTTTGGGACCTGGAAACCCCGGTGCTACGCGTGTGCGGCAAGGAAGCGCCGCTGCCCTACGCCGCCAACCTCGAAGAACTCAGCAAGCCCAACGTGGACGAGGTGGTCACGGCCGCGAAGCAGACACTCGAGCGCTAATGTTGGCGCGGGCCCAAGCGCGCTACACCAACGCTGGTCTGGCTCCTAAAGTAATCTCGCGCGGCCCTCGGCGTCAAGCTGCTGGACGAGCTTGCCTACTTTTTGCGATTGCGAGCGCGGGACGATGAGCAACGCGTCGGAGGTTTCCACCACGACCAGGTCGCTGACTCCCACCAGAGCCACGGTCTTGCCGTCCACGTGGATCAGGTTATTGGCGGAATCCAACTCCACCACCTGGCCAGCCTGCACCACCGTGCCACCGTGGGGCGCCAGTTGCTGGTAGAGCGCAGCCCAGCTGCCGAGGTCGTTCCAGCCCAGGTTTGCGGCGGGAATACAGACGATATTGCGGCTGCGCTCCATGACCGCATAATCAATGGAGATGTTCTCGCACTCGGGATACCAGCGCTCCAGCACGGCGGTGAGTTTCGAGCGCGGCGCTTCAGCAATGCGGCGCAGAATTTCAGCGCTGGCGGGCAGGAACTCCGCCAAGGCCTCCAGAATGCTGGAGGTGCGCCAGAGGAATAGCCCCGCGTTCCAGTAATAATGTCCAGCTTCAAAAAATTCCTTCGCCTGCGCCAGATTCGGCTTTTCTGTAAACCGCTTCACCCGCACTGCTTGGGTCTTGGAGCGCGGGTCATGAACAACGTCAATGTAGCCGTAGCCAGTTTCCGGGCGCGTGGCTTCAATGCCCAACACCACCAGCTTGCCTGGACGTTGCGCCTCCTTGATTGCCAGCCGGCACAGGTGGATGAACATTTCCTGGTTGGCAATGAAGGAGTCGGATGGGAAGACGCCCATGTTAACGTCGCCGCGGGCGCGCAGGATCAGTTCCGCGCCCAGCCCAATCGCGGCCGCGGTGTTGCGTCCCACCGGCTCGGCGATCACTTGTGCCGAAGGCACCTGGGGCACCAGCCGCAGCACCGCCGGGCGTAGCTCGCGGCTGGTCATGATCCAGATGTCCTCTGGCGCCGACAGCAACGGCTGCAGACGCTCGATGGTCATCTCCAGCATCGTTTTCTCGCCCAGGATGGGCAGAATCTGCTTGGCGAGGTGGCGGCGGCTGCGCGGCCAAAAGCGTGTCCCGCGCCCTCCGGCCAAAATGAGGGCGCAGAAGCCATTGGGTTTGGTGGCCGCAGTTGGCACAAATGGCAGAATATCAGGGTTTAGCTGCGATTTCCGTTAATATTCAATACACCATGCATCGCCCCAAGGGATCAAAGCAGTACGCGCGGGAGAAGTTCTGGCTGGGTCTTGCCTCGGGTACCTTCACGTTGGTCCTCCTGGTGCTCTTACTGGTCACCGGCTTCAGTGTGGCCGTCGCCCACTGGTGCTCTCACCCTCCCGCGCTGCGGGTTCTGGAGTACACGCTGCTGTTGTGGGTTGGGTTTCAAATCATCGACTTGCCAGGAGCATGGTTGGCCCGATCTATTGAGATTCGCTATCAAATGAACCGCCAGGGTCTGGCTTCCTGGTTCTGGGATGAATGCAAAGGTGCGCTGGTCGGTGGCGCGCTGACGGTGGGCGCCGCCGAGCTGGTCTACTGGCTGCTGCTGCCCGCCGCGCCCCGCTCCTGGTGGCTCTGGGCGTGGGCGGCCTTCTCGGTGACCACGGTGGTGCTGATGGTACTCGGCCCGGTACTGCTTCTACCTATATTTTTCAAGTTACGACGAATGTCGGACGAAAATGAGCACGATGCCGCCCTGGTGCTACGCCTTGAGTCAACCTACGCTAAATTGCGTGCCCAAAATCCGAACTTGCCTAGGCTACATGGCATCTTTGAGTGGAAACTCGGCGAAAAAAGCGCCAAGGCCAATGCCGCCTTGACTGGGTTGGGCCGAACGCGCCGGGTCATAGTCAGCGATACGCTGCTCGAGGGCTCTCCCGTCGAAGAAATTGAGGCCATTTTTGTCCACGAACTCGGCCACCACGTTCACCAAGATCTTTGGCGCGGCCTCCTGTTCCAGACCGCGCTCGCGTTTCTGGGATTCTGGCTGGCGCAGCTGGCGCTCGGCGCCCTCAGCGCCCCGCTGGGTCTGGCCGGCATTGCCGATGTTGCAGGTGCGCCGCTGCTGGTGTTAGTGTTCGCCATCCTAAGTCTGGTTTTACTGCCGCTGAGCAACGCCTTTGTGCGCTCGATGGAGCGCCGCGCCGACGACTATTCCTTCGAGACGCTGGCGACCGCTGAGCCGCTCATGGCAGGCTTACGGCGGCTGGCTGAGAAAAACCTCGCCGAAGTGGAACCTCCACGCTGGAAGGAATGGCTGCTTTACTCCCACCCCTCGATCGCCACCCGCCCACGGCGGGGCGAAGCCTGGCAGGCGGCGCGAAAGGTCACTGCGGGTTGATGGGCTCGAAAGCGAGGGCCAGCGATTGAGCTGCCAGGCCGCGAAGTTCTTCGTAGGAGAAGCCCCCCTGGTCGCCCAACCAAGCGTATTCGCCCTGCAGGGTGCAGCCAAAGATGCCGGGGTCGTCAGAGCTGATCACGAGCTTAATTCCACGTTTGTAGTAACTATGGGCCGGATAGGGTAAGGAATCGTGCCAAGCGCCGGTCTTGTAGTTGGACGTGGGACAGATTTCGAGAGGAATTTGGCGCCGAGCCAGCTCACCGAGCAGGCGCTCGTCTAGAAAGGCGTGCAAACCGTGGCCGATGCGATCAGGCTGAAGATGCTTCAGCGCCGCCCAAATTGAGGCGGGGCCACAGGTCTCGCCGGCGTGAATTGTGGTTCGCAGGCCATAATCTCGGGCGCGAGCATAACCGGTGGCAAACTCGGAAGCAGGGCGTTGCGTTTCGTCGCCGCCGATGCCGATGGCGAGCACCGATCCCGACGTTTGTAGTTTTATTGCCCAATTGACGACCCGCTCGAACGGCTCGGCACCGAACTGGCGCACGGCGTCGAAAATCCAACGCAGGCGCACTCCAGTTTGGGCCTCCGCTTGTGCTCGGGCCTGCTCAATCGCGGCCCAATAGGGCTCGACGGCAACACCGCGCCAGAGAAGGATCCCGAGGGAAAGAAACACTTCGCTGTACACTACGCCCTGCGAGCGTAGATATTGAGCCAGTCCAGCTACGGCGGTGGCATAGTCGGCGGGGGAAGTGAGCAGAAGGCTGGCGGTCTTTATGGCCTGAATGAAGCCGGCAAAGTCGCTGAATTCGTACAACTTGCAGCAGGCGACCAAGCTATCCAACCCGAGCGGTGCACCCTGGCGCTGCGCCAGCGTCCACAGAGTTTCCGGGCTGAGGCTACCCTCCAGATGCAGATGCAACTCCGCCTTGGGCATTGCCCGCAATTGCAGGCGCTCGTCCGCCGTCATAGAGCTTGATGCGGACACGGAACTTCCAGGTCCGGCAGACAGGAAAAGCGCTGGTTGGCGGACTGGTGCAGCACGGCCGGAGCAGAGCGTTTTCGATCACGACAGTTTTTGCGTTTTTGCATATTACTGTGGCTATTGCGGCAAGGCTGCCAGCAGGCTGTCAATTTCGTCGGCAGTGTTATAGAGGTGAGGAGAAACACGAATCCAGGCACCGCGGTGTGAGCAAAGTATATGGGCTGCCTCCAGCCGGGCAGTCACTGCGGCCGAGTCCTCCCGTGGGTGCTGGAACGAAGTGATGCCGCTGAGATGCTCGCGGCGACTGGAAAGTTGGCAGAGTTGGCATCCGCGCCGGCGCAAGCCGGCCTGGAGTCGTTGGCTGAGGTCAAGGATGTGATTGGCCGCGGCTTCGGCTCCGGCTGACTGCAACAGTTCGACCGCAGCTGCCAACCCCAGTAAGCCGGGGCCGTTGAGCATGCCGCATTCCAGGCGCGCGGCGCCGATCCGCCAGGCCAGCGGCGCCGTGGAAGCAGCGGCTTTGGCGCCCGCGTCAAAATCAGCCCAGTCGGCCACCGAGAGCCAGCCTGGCTGCGGCGGCGTAAGCTGGTCGAGCAGCGCAGGGTGGACATAGAGAAAACCGCCCCCCTCCGGGCCGGTCAGCCATTTATGGCTGCCACAGGCGAGGGCGTGGACACCGCAGGCGGGAGCATCCAAAGGCAATGCTCCCAACCCCTGGATGGCGTCCACAACAAGCCAGGTGCCGGTCTCACGGCAGATGTCTCCAATTTCGCTAAGCGGAGCGCGAAACCCGCTCAGGTACTGGACAAAGCTGATCGCCAGCAGTTTGGCGCCCCGGCAGGCGGAGCGAACGCGGTCCAAATCAGCCAAGGCTTCAGCCGGCAACAGCTCGACTGTGACCTGCCGGCCCCGCAGCCCGAGCCAAGGGTAGAGATTGGCTGGGAACTCGCACTCGAAGCTGACGATGCGGTCCCCCGCGCGCCAGTCGAGGCCGGCGGCAACGGTGGCCAAACCCTCGGTGGTGTTCTTGCAGAGCGCGATGTCCGCCTCCGTGGCATGAATCAGGCCGGCAAAGGTCGCACGCGCTCGGTCCAGTGCCGCCAACCAGTCAAAAAAATGCAGGGCTCCGCCTTCGGCCTGCTCGGCCAAGTGGGCCTCGATGGCTTGGCGGGTAGAGTTCGCCAATGGGGCGATCGCGGCGTGGTTGAGGTAGGCGTAGTGCCGGGTTATAGGAAATTGGTCACGAATATGGCTGAACGGCATCTTAGGATAAGGGTAACGCCGGAGAACCAATTCGCCGTCATAGATGTGGACGTATACTTGGACCTAAGGAAGCAGGTTTTATGAAGCGTGGCCGCGTTCGCTCGCTGGCGCTCGGCTTATCCCTCGCCTTGGCCATTCCTTTGGTGGCACAAAGCGCCAACGAAAAGGATTTGAGCGACATTGGCCACCGCGGGGTGGGCGGTGGGATGAACTTCTACTCGGTGGAGAAATCCATCGCGCTGGGCAAGCAGGCGGCCGAACAGATTGAGGCCACCGCGCGCATTCAAAAAGACCCGGAGATCAACGAGTACATCAATCGGCTGACGCAGAACTTGGTGCGCCACTCCGACGCCAAAGTACCCTTCACGGTGCGGATTCTGGAAGACCCGCAGGTGAACGCTGCGGCCTTGCCGGGCGGTTACTTTTTCGTCAACACCGGCCTGATTTTGGCTGCGGACAATGAAGCCGAGCTGGCCGGAGTGATGGCACACGAAATCGCACACGTGGCGGCGCGCCACGCCACGCGGCGGCTGACCAAGGCGCGGCTGATTGACTACGCCACAATGCCGCTGATTTTTGTCGGGGGAGGAATCGGCCTGGCGGGGCGCAGCATGGCCGAGGTCGCCATGCCGCTCAGCTTCATGAAGTTCAGCCGCAGCGACGAACGCGAGGCCGATTACCTGGGCATACAGTACCTTTACGAATCCGGCTACGATCCGCAGGCACTCGTGCAGATGTTCGAGAAGCTGCTGTCGCAGCAGAAAAAGCAGCCCGGCACGATTGCGCGCGCCTTCGACTCGCATCCGCCCACACCCGGCCGCATCAAGGACTCGGAAAGAGAGATTAGTACGCTGTTGCCAGAACGCCCCGAGTACATCGAAAACACCTCCGACTTCAACAAGATCAAGGCACGGCTGGCGATGCTGGAGCACGTGGACGACACCGATATGAAACTGCACGGAACCGGGCGCCCCAGCCTGATCCGTCCGAATGGCTCGATCGCACCCGATGGCAAGCCCACGCTGAAGCGGCGCCCGGGCGGCGGCGGGCGCTAGAGCAAAACCAGCCCGCTTTTATTGGCGCGGGCGCCAGCGCGGCTGCGCCTGCGTATTTCCCCGGGGGACGCTCGCCCATTCAGAATTTCGCGGCCCTTCGCGCCGATTTTGCCCACGGTGCAAAGCGGCGCGACCCCCGCGAGCAGCATCGCTTTTCATCGAGCTCCTAGACCAGTATCGCCGCACCCCAGAACACCAGCAGCAAGACCCCGATATACCCATTGAGGGTGAAAAACGCCGCGTTCATTCTCGACAAATCGTCCGGCGCCAACAACGAATGCTCCCACAGCAGCAGCGCCGTCACCACCACCAGCCCCAGCCAGGCCAGGCCGCCCAGGCTGCTCGACAACAGCAGCCACACCAGCAGCGCCAGCATCAGCACATGGCAAAGCTGCGCCAGCCGCAGGCTCGCGGCCACGCCCAGCAACTTGGGAATCGAGCGTAGCCCGGGATGCTGGCGGTCGAAGTCCATGTCCTGGCAAGCGTAGAGCACATCGAAGCCGCCCACCCACAGCGCCACCGCTCCGCTCAGCAACAGAATGCGCGGCGCCAGCGCTCCGCGTACCGCAATCCAGGCGGCGGCTGGCGCGATGCCCAGGCCCAAGCCGAGGACCCAATGCGACAGCCAAGTGAAGCGCTTGGTATACGAATAGAACAGTACCCAGCCCAGCGCCAGCGGCGACAGCTTCAGGCACAGTGGATTCAGTCGCCACGCCGCCAGTTCAAACACCGCCATGCTCACGATCAGAAAGCTCCAGGCGAAGCCGAGCGAGAGGGTGCCGGTGGGCAGCGCGCGGTTGCGGGTGCGTGGGTTGGCGGCGTCGAGGTCGCGGTCCACGATGCGGTTGAAGGTCATGGCCGCGCTGCGCGCCCCCACCATGGCAACGACGATCCAACCCACCACGCCCCAGGGGGGCCAGCCCTTGGCCGCCAGCAGCGCGCCCAGCAGTGCGAACGGCAGCGCGAACAGGGAGTGTTCGAACTTGATCATCTCCAGCGTGCGCCGCAGGCTCAGGGCAACGGACATGGGCAACACCAGTATAGAGGCTGCTGCCGCTTACAATATGAAGATATGGCGGTGGCAAAAATCCTGGGTATCGAGACTTCCTGCGACGAAACCGCGGCGGCGGTCGTCGCGCAGGGGCGCGAGATCCTTTCCAACGTGGTGCTCTCGCAGGTGCCGATCCACCAGCTCTACGGAGGGGTCGTTCCCGAACTGGCCAGCCGCGAGCACCTACGCGGCATCGTGCCGGTGGTGCGCCAGGCGCTGGAGCAGGCGGGTCTGCGCACTGCGGCCGATGTGGACGCGGTGGCCGTCACCGAAGGCCCGGGGCTGGCGGGGGCGCTGCTGGTCGGCATCAGCTATGCAAAATCGCTGGCCTGGGCGGCGGGCCGGCCGCTGGTGGGCGTGAATCACCTCGAAGGCCATGTGCAGGCGGTGCTGCTCGAGGAGCGACGGCATGGCCGTCCCGACCCGCCGCTGCCGGCGCTGGCGTTGGTGGTCTCCGGTGGCCACACCCATCTGGTACGCGTCCGCCGCGATGCGCAGGGGTTTGAATATGGCATCCTCGGCCAGACCCGCGATGATGCCGCCGGCGAGGCCTACGACAAAGTCGCCAAGCTGCTCGGCCTCGGCTATCCGGGGGGCCCGCTCCTGGATCATCTGGCCGGGTGCGGCCGCCCCGATGCCGCCCCGTTTGGCCGCATCCGGCTCAAAGGCAGCGCCCTGGATTTTTCCTTTAGCGGCATCAAGACCGCCGTCCTGCGGCGGGTGCAAGCCTCACCGGAGCTGACCGCCGGCATCGCCGCCCGCCAGCGCGCCGTGTCCGGGTTGGGCCGTAAGCCATCGCTGGAGGAGTGGCGCGCCTGGTGCGACCCGGCCACGCTTGATGTAATCGCCGCGTTTCAGGCGGCCGTGGTCGAAGACCTGGTGCGCCGCACGCTGGCCGCTGTGGATGCGTTCACGATCGTCGGGGGCACGCCCCCCGCCAGCATTTTCCTCACCGGCGGCGTCGCCGCCAACCGCGCCCTGAGGCGCGAGCTACCCGCCGCCGCCGCCCGGCTTGGCCTGCCAGTGTTTGCGCCCGCCCTGGCACTGTGCACCGACAACGCCGCCATGATCGCCGCTGCCGCCTGGCCCCGCTGGGAGCGCCAGCAGTGGGCCGCCGCAGACTTGACCGCCCGCCCCCAACTCCCCCTGGGGGAGCGGGAAACCACCGCCGCCTGAACCATGGCCATCGCCCTCAAACTCCGCAATCTCCTGTTCGTGATCCACACCGTCGCGCCCGAGCGCGTCCAGCCCATGCTGCCGCCCAGCATCGAGCTCGACGTGCGCGCCACGGCGGAGGGGCCGCGGGCCTATCTCGCCACGGTTGTGCTGGAGGCAGGCGCCGCCTTCCCATACGTGCTCAGCGGCTTCCGCCAGGTCAACTATCGCGTCTATGTGCGCCATCAGTCCGAACCGGGGGTGCTGTTTGTGCGCTCCTGGGTTTCGGCGCGCGCCGCGGCCGCGGTGCTCAACCTGGCGATTCCCACCGAGCATGCCTCCGTCGAACTCGACATTGACGACACCACCGCTCCCTACGCCCGCTACGGCGTGGAGGCGCGCTCGGGCGAACATCATTTGCGGTTGCAAGCCAGCGCCGATCCCCACCCCCAATTCCCTGGCTTTGCGTCGCGGGAGGAAGCCGTCCATTTCCTCATGCATCGCCTTAACGGTTTTGCCTCCGGCGCCCACCCCAAGTCCGGGCTTTCAGTGATTCGAGTGACCCACCCGGTGATGGACCCGCTGCCGGCGCGTGTCACAGTCGCCACGGCCGACCAGTGGACGACCTCCGGAATCCTCACCCCGGAGGAGGTGAGGCATCCCCTGCTGGCGCTGATTCAGCCCGAAACCCAGTTCGATATGAGCCTGCCGGAGAAAATCGTTTAGCGGGCCGTGCATGCTCGAAGCCGCGCTCCCCTGCGGACGCTTGTGTTACCGCGCATGGGGCGAGGGCCCGGACGTGGTGCTGCTGCACGGCATGCTGGGCTGCAGCCGCCAATGGGAGGCCGCTGCCACGCTGCTGGGCCGCAGCTACCGCTGTTGGGCGCTGGAGCTGCCCGGCATTGGCGCCTCGGCGCCGGCGCCTGACATGTCCCTGCGAGGTTTGTCCCGGTGGCTGGAATGGGCCTGCGCGGCGCTGCCGCTGGCGTCGCCATGGCACCTGGCCGGCTCCTCCTGGGGCGGCGCGCTGGCGCTGCATGCGGCCGCGCTGTCTCCCATGCGCGCGCGCCTGCGGGGTTTGATCCTGGCCGCTCCCGCGCATCCGTTGTGGAGGCTGGGCTGCGGCCAGCGCGTCATGCTCACCCCGCTGGCGGCGCGTGCGGGCGCCTGGCTGGGTGCGCACGCCTCCACAGGTGTGCACCGCGCCCTGCTGGAACGCATCTATGGCGATCCTACCCGCGTGCTGCCCGGCAGCGTGGCCGACTATGCCCGCACTCTGCGGCGCCCGCACCTGGGTGCCGCGGTTGCCGCCTACAGCCGTCATTTCCAGCACCAGCAAGACGAGTTGCGTTCTGCATGCAGCACGCTTGCTATGCCGGTGCTGCTCGTCTGGGGCGATCGCGATCCGGTTGTGCCCGCCGCCACCGCGCCGGCGCTGCAGGCGGCGCTGCCGCGTGCTACGCTGAAGCTCCTGCCCGGTCTGGGTCACCTGCCCTTCGTGGAAGACCCACAGGCGTTCGCGGCCGCTGTGCTGCCTTTCTTAAGCTGAAATGCAGATCGCATTCGCCCATTTTCAGGCGTTCTTCCAGCATTATGGCCTGGCTTCGGTGTTCGTGCTGCTGCTGTTGGAAAACCTCGGCGTGCCGCTGCCGGGCGAATTGTCGCTGCTCTACGCCGGCTTCCACATGCGCCTCTACGGGGGCTTTACCATGCTGGAGCTGATTCTGGTGGGTGTGGCGGGCAGCTCCACCGGGCAATTGCTTGGCTTCGCCCTCGGTCGCTACGCCTGCGGCTGGGTGCGCGGTGCCTTTCGGCTTACGCCAACCCGTTACAGCCACTACGAAACGTACTTTCGTCACCATGGCGCCGTGACCATCCTGTTGGCGCGCTTTGTGACCGGCTTGCGCATCTTTGCCGGCCTCATGGCGGGGCTGGGCAAGATGCGCTGGCGAACCTTTATTCTATATGACATCGGTGGCGCCTTCCTGTGGGTGACGGTGATCGCCATGGTGGGCGCGCTGCTGGGCCGGCACTGGCGGCATCTTCTGCGCGTGCTTGGCCGCGTGGATTTGTTGATCCTGCTGGCCGCGATTGTGCTGATTACCATCGCCTGGCGGCGACTGCGAGGAGGAGATCATGCCTGAATGGACGGGACCGTTCCGCCGCCGCTGCGGCGAGCTTGAACTGTGCGCCATTACCGATCGCACGTATCATCTCGATGGCGGGGCGATGTTCGGCGTGGTGCCGAAAACCTTCTGGAGCCGCAACACGCCCTGCGACGAGCGCAATCTCGTGCGCGTGGGACTGAACTCGCTGCTGTTCCGGCATGGCGGCGAGTTGGTCCTGGTGGAAACCGGATGCGGCGACAAGCTCAATGAAAAGCAAATTCGCAATGGCGGCGTGGATGGCCGCCGCGACTTCCTCGAGCGCCTGCGCGCCGCCGGGTTCGCACCCGAGCAGGTCACCATGGTCGTGAACTCGCATCTCCACTACGATCATTGCGGATGGAATACACAGCGGCGCCCTGACGGCCAGATCGCGGCCACTTTTCCCAATGCCCGCTACTTCGTCCAGCGCCAGGAGTGGGAGCACGCGCGTGAGCAGCACGAACGCGATCGCGTCAGCTATCTCACGGAAAACTACGATCCCCTGGTCAGCTCCGGCCAGATGACGCTGCTGGGGGGCGATCGGGAACTGTTGCCCGGTGTAGCGCTTGTCTGCCTGCCCGGCCACACCCGCGGCCTGCAAGCCGTGGTTGTCCGCTCCGGCGGCGAAACCGCCTGCTATATTTCTGATCTCATGCCCACCCATTGGCACCTCAAGCCAAGTTGGGTCATGGCCTTTGATTTGTTCCCTTTGGAGACGATTGAGAACAAGCATCGCATTCTCGACCAGGCTGTCCGCGAGCACTGGCTGCTGGTGTTCACCCACGATCCTGAACACGCCTGGGGCTACGTTGAGCTGAGCGGGCAGGAGTACATTTTCATTCCTGCCTAAAGCAGTTCCAGCTCGTGCGCCGGCCTACAGCCAGTCTGGAACCGCTTTAAGTGCCTGATCCAAAGTGAAAATTTGTTCCCGGCGGCAACACACCCTCCCCCTCCCGTTGGCATCGCACCGGGTTGAAGGGTACGGCAGACGAAAGGGAGGAATCAGATGAGTACGGTTCGCAGTATCGAACGCAGGCTTTACGTTCGCCGCGAGGTGGATCGCGATATAGCGCCGCGGGCGGTGGTGGCGGGCGCGGAAGTTCCGCGCCACATGGAGTGGAACGGCATCTGGACTGGCTACATGACGTTTGTGGGTGTGGCGATCATCCTGCTGTCGTTCATTCTTGCGGTGGGATTCTCCTCGCTCAACCCGTTTAGCGCCACGTCGTGGCGCTCGGTGGGCGGCGGGGTGCTCGGCTGGAGTGTGGTGATGGTCCTCATTGCCACGTGGCTGGGCTGCTGGGTCGCCGCGCGCACGCCACGGACCACCAAACGGCACGGCATGATGAAGGGCATCACGCTGTGGGCCATGATTCTGCTGACTGTGGTGCTGGTGGTTGGCTGGGTCGCCAGCACGACCCTGAGTGCGGTGGCCAGTGCCGCCAGTGGGCCGGTGGCCGCGGCCACGGCGCCGGCGGCCACGGTACCGCCCACCGCACCTGGGGCAGCGGCGCCCACCCAGGGCGCGCTCTCCAGCGTGGCAGGAAAAGCCGGCGCAACCACCAAGCACGTTGGCGGCAACCTGATGTGGGGCTTATTTTGGATTGCCCTGATCGGTTTGGGCCTGGCGCTGTTTGCCGGCGCGGTGGGCGGCGGGGGTATAAGCCTGCGCCGCAATCCGCGGACGGTGGTCAACCCGCCCGCCGCTTGATCCCCGCTCCTGAAGGTGCGTAAACTGTTCGCGGGAGGGAACGGAGCCACGGGTTCTCCGCTCCCTTGCCCCGCGGACGGAGGAAGCGGGCGGGTTTGCGAGGCGCGCAGCGCCGAGTGAAGTCCGGCGCCCGCGCAGAATCCATGACGTGTTGGAAATGCGGATGCAGTATTACTTTGTTGACCGCGCAAAAGGTCAACACCCGCGATGAATGCGAATGCGGCGCCGATCTGCGCGTGTGCCGCAACTGCCGCCACTTCGATCCCACGTCCCACAACGAGTGCCGCGAGGTGATGGCGGAATGGGTGCGCACGAAGGATCGCGCCAATTACTGCGACTACTTCTCCCCGATGACGGTCGCCAACGCCAGTGGTCCCCGCGCCCCGGGAGAATCCTCCTCCGGGGATGCCCGCGCCAGGTTTGACCAGCTCTTCAAAAAATGACGTTACTCTGAAAGGGTGACTCCCCGCGGCCAAATCATTCCCGCTCATGTTGGCGCGGGCCCCAGCGCGGCTGCTTCGCCCTGCCCGGAGGCGGGGGCCGGCTATGTGGCGCTCGACCGCGCCGTTACCGCCGTGCCCAATCCCGAGGCGGTGCTCGCGGCCCTCACCGTCGAGCTGGCGTGATCGTCGGCACCGCAGGCCACATTGATCACGGCAAAAGCGCGTTGGTGGAGGCACTCACCGGCGTGCATCCCGACCGCCTGCCCGAGGAGCGCCGCCGCGGCATCACGCTTGATCTGGGCTTTGGCCACTGGATCGAAAACGGCGTGCCGGTGGGCGTGGTTGACGTGCCCGGCCACGAGCGCCTGGTACGGACCATGCTGGCCGGCGCCAGCGGCGTGGATGTGCTGCTGCTGGTAGTGGCCGCCGACGCCGGCGTGCAGCCGCAAACCCTCGAGCATTTCGACATCTGCCGCCTGCTCGGCCTGCACCGCGGCGTCGTCGCCCTCAGCAAGCGCGATCTGGTGGGCGCGCCGCAGGCCGCGCGCGTGCGCGCCCAGATCGCCGCGCTGCTGGCCGGCTCGCCGCTGGCGGCCGCGCCGGTGATCGAGGTCAGCGCCGCCACCGGCGAGGGTATCGAGACTCTGCGCCGGGCACTGGTCGAGGTGGGCCGGCAAGCGCCCGTGCGCGACTCCGCCGCGCCGTTCCGGCTCCCGATTGACCGCGCTTTTACGCTGCAGGGTCGCGGCACGATCATCACCGGCACGCTGGCACAGGGGACCCTCGGCGCGGGCGGCGAAGCCGAGCTGGCGCCGCTGGGCCAACGGGTGCGTCTGCGCGGCTTGCAGGTGCATGGCACGGCGGTGGCTCAGGCGTTGGCCGGACAACGCGTTGCGGTCAACCTCGCCGGGGTGGACGTGGCGGCTTTGCATCGCGGCCTGGAGCTGGTCGTGCCTGGGGTGTTTGCCCGGACGCGCGCGTTCGACGCCCGCCTTGACTGGCTCGCGCCCGCCCCTGCGCCCCATCGCGCCCGCCTGCGGCTGCATATCCATACCGCCGAAACCATCGCCACCGTGCTCTGGCTTGACGGTCCGGCGTGGGCGCAACTGTTGCTGACCGAGCCCGTGGTGGCCGCCCCGGGCGACCGCTTGATTCTGCGCCAGCTTTCTCCCGCCGCCACGGTGGCGGGAGGGTGCGTGCTCGACCCCTGCCCGCCGCGCCACCGCCGTGCCGATGCCGCCGCCGCCGCCGCGCACCTGCGCCTCCTGGCGGGCGCGGCCAACTTGGAACAAAGCTTGCTCATTCACCTTCAACAAGCCGGAGGCGCGGGCGCCGGCGTGGCCGCGCTCGCGCTGGCCACCGGGCATCGGCTCGCCCAAGTCCGAGCGGCCCTGGAAGTCCTCGCCACCCAGGGGGATTGCGTGCTCAGCTCGCATCCACCCGCCGCCGTCGCCGCGAGCGCCTTCGCGCCCCTCGAGGCCGAAGTGCTGGCCGCGCTCGCCGCTTTTCATCAGCGCGAGCCCCTGGCGCAAGGCGCCGCGCTGGATGCGCTCGGACTCAAGCGCGCCCTGCCGTGGCTGGCCGGTGCTGCCGCTCGCCTGCAAGCGGCGGGCAAACTGAAAGCTTTGGCTGGCGGCCGCTTCCGCCTCAGCTCTGCCGCTGCCGCCCGCAGCCCCCAGCAGCTGCAGTTGAGCCAGCGCCTGGAGGAGCACTTCCGCGCCCTCGGCTGGTCGGCCCCGCCCTGGGCGCAGATGCTGCCAGCGTTTCCCCAACCCGATGCCCGCGCCCTCGTCGCTGACCTGGAGCGCGCGGGCGTGCTGGTGCAGTGTCAGCCGGGTTGGTTTCTGCACGCCTCCGCCCTCGACCGCCTGCGCGCTTTGCTCGCCGGCCACAAAGCCGGCCATGCCAGCTTTTCGGTCGGCGATTTCAAGCAATGGACGGGCCTCACCCGCAAACTCGCGATCCCGTTGCTGGAGTACTGCGACCGCGCCCGCCTCACCCGCCGCGCGGGTGAAGCTCGGTTTATTCTCTAAATATGAATCGGCTACTCCACCTAATGTTGCGCCGCGGCCCCGCGAGCGGCTCCAGAAAGAGGTGGCCGTGCCGCCTGCTGCCCTTGCTGGCGCTCCTGGCGGCCTGCGCCGCCTGCCGCTCCACTCCCGGCGCGGTGGTGTGGAACCTAGAGCTGGTGACTAATCCCTCCCCGCCGGTGGCGGACGCGCCGGTGCAGTTCCGCTGCCTGCTCAGCACCGCGGCGGGAGTGCCGCTGGATGGCGGCGCCGCGGTGCTGCGGCTGACGCCGGCCGCCGGCGTGGCCGCGGCGGCCGCGCCGGCGCCGTTGGTGCTCGCCCCGCGTGGCCACGGCATCTATGACGGTGAGGGCAGCTTTCCCGCCCCCGGCGCCTGGACCGCCACGCTCACCCTGTCGCGCCAGCAACGCAGCGAGATCCGCCAGTTTCCCCTCAGCGTCCGCCCGCCGCGGCCTTGACAAGCCCGTGCCCCTTCGTTAATTATTCAATAAGCGATTAATTATTCGTCGGCGACACCCATGGTCGGGAACTTCCGCCAGGAACAGATCCTCAAGCTGGTGCGTGCGCGCGCGGTGCATTCACAGGCCGAGCTGGCGGCGGCGCTGCGCCGCGTCGGCATCGCCGCCACCCAGGTCACGCTCTCGCGCGACCTGAAGGCACTAGGTCTGGTCAAAACCCCCGCCGGGTACGCCGAGCTGGGCCTTAAGCAGGCGCCCGCACCGGTGCTCGCCGTGCCCGCAGCCGATCTGCGCCACATCATGCGCGAGTTCGGCCGCGACCTGCGTCCGGCGCACAACCTGCTGGTGGTCAAAACCTCCCCCGGCGCCGCTCCTATCGTGGCTGCGATCCTGGACCGCACCGCCTGGGAGGAAGTGGCGGGCTCGCTGGCGGGCGATGACACCGTCCTGCTGGTCTTTGCCAACCCGCGCCTGCGCCTCACGGTCGAGCGCCGTCTGCGCGATCTGCTCAGCCGCCCGGCTGTGGACAGGAAGGAATAAGCGCGTGAAAACCAATCTTCTCAACCCCCGCGTCCAGGCCCCGGCGCTGCTGGCCACCGGCGTCCCCTTCGCTCAGGCGCACCAGGCGGTGGGGCGGATGGTGGCGGCCGCGCGCGATCTTGTCCGATACTAAGGATTGACACCGTTTTCACCTCCGTGGTGGCTGCGCAGCGGCCACGCCAACACCATCTATTCGTTCCTGCGCCCGCGCCGCGTGCGCCTGCCTCCCGCCCATTCCGACTGGCTCCCGGTGGGCGAGGGCGTGGATCTGTTGCTCCGCAGCCACTGGCAGCCGGGCCCGGCGCCGGCGCTGCTGCTGGTGCATGGCCTGGAAGGCTCGAGCGAGGCCGGCTACATGCTCACCACCGCCGCCTTGGCGCGGGCGCGCGGGTTTCACGTGGTGCGCATGAACGTGCGCGGCTGCGGCGATGCGGAAAACCGCTGTACTTCGCTCTACAACTCGGGCATGAGCGGCGACGTGTCGGCGGCGCTGAGCTGGCTTGTCGGGCACCCCCTGGTGACCGAAGTCGCCCTGGGGGGATATTCCATGGGCGGCAACCTGGTGCTCAAGTACGCCGGCGAATGCGGCGAGCGCGCCCCGGCGGCATTGCGCGCCGTGACCGCGGTTTCCCCTTGCCTCGACCTGGACGCCTGCGCCACGGCCCTGCACCGCAAGGTCAACTATTTCTACGAGCAGCGCTTCCTGGTGAACCTCAAGCACCGCCTGCGCCGCCACGCCGCGCGTTTCCCGGGCCGCTATCCGGTGCAAAAACTCGACGGTCTGGGTTCGGTGCGCGCGTTCGATGATGTCTTCACGGGCCCGTTCACCGGCTACCGCGACGCCGCCGACTACTACGAGCGCGCCAGTGCTGCCCGCGTACTGGCGGCGATCCGCGTGCCCACGCTGGTGCTGCACTCCGAGGATGACCCGTTCATCGTCATCACCCCCGCCTCGCGCGCGCTGATGGCCGCCAACCCCGCCATTCAGTTCCGGCCCACGCCGCACGGCGGCCACTGCGGCTTCATCAACGCCCGCCGTGGAGGCGAAGGTGTCTACTGGGCGGAGAACCGGGTCGTCGAGTTTTGCGCTTCATCGGTTTTCCGGCCCACGGCTCCGGCGGCGCGGCAAGCTTGAACGACCACCGTCGCCGCCCGCTCACAACCAATGTTGGCGCGGGCCCCAGCGCGGCTGCTTCGCCCTGCTGGAACTGCGCAGGGCGAATTGCGGCGCGACCCCCGCGCCTGGCACTTGTCAGCCGAAAAACGCCGCAATTGTCCGCCAGTAACGCCGCACGACCGTCTCGGTCCGCAGGTGCCCACCGCGCTCCAGCAAACGCAGCCGCGCGCCGGTCGTGCGCGCGAACCGCTGCACCTGCCGCCACGGGATATATGGATCATCCCGGGCGTGGAACATCAGCATCTTCGCGCCGTCAATCTCCGAAGCGCGCGCGGCGGGGTTGAAAAAATCGCCGCGCTGCAGCTTATTCCAGTTGCGCGCGGGCATGCGATAGGCGTTGCCGAACGACTCACGGATAAAAGCCGGATAGCTTGGGTTCGAGGTCTCCTTGCGCGGTTCGCTTTTGAGGAGGGTCCAATCCACCACAGGGCAGTTGGCGACCACTTTTTCCACGCGCGGATCGAGCGCCGCCAAGATCGCCGCCGCACCGCCAAAGCTGCCTCCGATCACGAAAATATGGTTCGGGGCGGGCGTGAAGCGGCGCCGGAACGCGCTCTCCCGCAGCCCGCGCGGCAGCGCATCGAGAATGTCGCGTAAATCCTGTTCGGGTGATTGCGCCAGAAATTCCCCGCCGCTTTCCCACGCCCCGCGCCAGCGCGGATAAACCACCCAGTAGCCGCGCTCGGCCAGCCACACCAGCAACGGCTGTTTGCGCGGCAGCGACGGCATGCCGTCGAGCAAAATGATCACGCGCGTGCTTTGCCGCGCCGGCACCGCGAACTCGGCCACGATCTCGCGGCAAAAGCGCGTGCGGTAAATCAAACCTGCTCCCCGCGCAACCTTCGGCCTTCCCGTGCGGCTGTAAGCTGCAAGCTGCTACTGCAACTGTTCCGTCAGGTGCGCCAGCGTGCGGGCCAGCGTCTGGTTCGCCACCCGTTCGTGCTCGATCTTGCGGATCGAGTGGATCACCGTGGAGTGGTGCTTGCCGCCGTAAAAGCGCGCGATCTCCGGCAGCGAAGCACCCAGCAGCTGGCGCGTCAGATACATCGCCACCTGGCGCGGGTACACAATCTGCTGGCTGTTGTTGCGCGTCTTGAGGTCCATGACCCGGAGGTTGAACGCCTCGGCCACCGCTTTGGCGATGATTTCAATGTCCAGCTTGCGCTGCTGCTGCTCGAGCACGTTCTTGAGCGCCTCCTCCGCAGTGGCGATGGTGACGGGCAGATCCTTGAGAGTGCAATACGCCAGCAGGCGCACCATGGCGCCCTCCAGCTCGCGTACGTTACTTTTGATCTTGGAGGCGATAAACCCCGCCACGGCCGGTGAAAGCTCCAGCGCCCCTGGATGTTTCTGCCGTTCCAGTTGCGCCTTCTCCATCAGAATCGCCGTCCGCGTCTCCAGATCCGGCGGTTGCAGATCGGCGGTCAGGCCCCACTCGAAGCGCGAGCGCATCCGCTCCTCGAGCTGCGACAGCTCCCGCGGCGGCCGGTCGCTGGAGATCACCACCTGCTTGCCCGCCCCGTGCAGCGCGTTGAAGGTATGGAAAAATTCCTCTTGAATGCGTTCCTTGTTGGCGATGAACTGGATGTCGTCAATCAGCAGCACGTCCACCGAACGGTAGCGGTCGCGAAAGCCGATCATGCCGTCGTGGCGCAGAGCCGAGATCATCTCGTTGGTGAAATCCTCGGCGGTCACATATTCGATGCGAAAATCCCGCCCCAGCGCCTTGCTGCGCTGGCCGATGGCGTGCATCAGGTGAGTCTTGCCCATGCCCACGCCGCCGTATAGAAACAGCGGATTGTAGGCGCGCCCCGGCCGTTCCGCCACCGCCTGCGCGGCCGCGTGCGCAAACTGGTTCGAGCCCCCCACGACGAAGGTGTCGAAGGTGTACTCCGGCCTGAGCGAGCCGGTGTCGAATTCCAGCTTGGCCTGTTCCGGCGGGCGTGGCGGCACCGCCGGACGCGTTTCCAATGCCGCCTCCACGTGGGATGGGTGCGGTGCAGCGAGCACGACCTCGACCCGCTGCACCGTCGCATCCAGGTGCAGGCGATGAATGGCCTGCTCGATTTGCGGCCGGAACTTTTCTTCAACCTGCTGCAGCTCTGCATCCGGCACCGAAATCACCAGCGTGCCTTCTTGCAGCCGTTCCTGGCGCGTGGGCCGCAGCCAGGTGTTAAAGCGGTGCGGGTTCACGCTCTTGCGAATCTCGCCCAGGATGCTGTCCCAGGTGGTTTGTGTCTTGGCAGAAGATTGCGCCATGCTTGCTGGGCTCGCCGGCTGCACCGCTCGCACTTCGTTCCGACCGATAGCAGGGCAGCGTTGGATAGCATCTCACGAACCGTGCGCCGTGGAGCAACAGAATGGCAAAAAAAGTGATCGCACCGGCCCCTCGCCCGTGCGCGGCATCCTGGACACGCCCTGAGCGCCAGCGGGCGTCGGCTCCAGAAAGAGGCGGCTGTGCCACCCGCTTGCCGGGGCGCTTGCGGCTGGCTATAATACAAGTGTCAGTGCGCCCGCGTCCTGCCGTCCTGAACTGGCGAGGCGGGAGTGGCGGGTGCGCCCCTGTGTACAGTCTGGAGTAGGCGCACGCGGCGCGGCGAACGTGGATTATGCCCAAGAGAACTTTTCAACCTAACCGGCGGCGGCGCAGCAAGACCCATGGCTTCCTTACCCGCATGGCCACCAAGAACGGCCGCGCCGTGCTCTCTCGCCGCCGGGCGAAAGGGCGTAAGCGCGTTGCCGTCTCTGCCGGTTACCGCGACTAGAACGTTTGTGTCCGCCCCAACCTTGGGTCCCTGCGGGGACCGCGACCCCAGGGAGCGGGAGGGGGCGAAGCCGCCTGCGGAAGCAAGCTCCGCCTGCTGGCCGAAGCGGCGGCGCCTGTTGCGGCGCGCCGATTTCCGCGCCGCCTACGATCACGGTATGCGTTCGGCTTCGCGCCACTTCACCGTGTTCGGAAGGGCCCACGAGGGCGCCGGGGGGCGGGTGGGAATTACGGCCTCGCGCAAGCTGGGCCCGGCGGTGGTGCGCAACCGCATCCGCCGCCGCACGCGCGAGTTGCTGCGGCGCCTGCCGCCCTCCGCAACGGCTGGTTGTCACCTGGTGGTGAACCCCCGGCCAACCGTCGCCAGCGCGGATTTGGCGGTTTTGGGACAGGAGTTGGAGGAGCAGGTGCGGCGCTTGTGCGTGCGCCTGCGGATAAAATCGTGAAGTATGGGCCACAACGCGCAGCTTTGATTTGCCTGCGCGGCTACCAGCGTGCGATTTCACCGCTGCTCGGCCCACGCTGCCGCTTTTATCCTTCCTGTAGCGAATACGCCCTACAGTCGGTGGAGAGGTTTGGTCTGCTGCAGGGTGCTGGCCTGGCCGTATGGCGTCTGTTGCGCTGCCATCCTTTCCATCCCGGAGGGTTTGATCCGGTTCCCAGCCGTCACCCCTGACCCCTATTCCTGTACCCCTGATCCCCACACCCATTTTTCATGCCCCTGAACAATAACGACGACCCCAACTTCGAACGGCGTCTGATTCTCGCCTTTGTGCTCTCGGTGCTGCTGTTCCTGGTGGTCTTGCCGTTTCTGAACAAGAACTCCAAAATGCCCTCGCTCAGCGAGGCGGAGAAAAAAGCGCCTGCCGCCGCAACCGCACCCGCGGCCGGCAAGCTTGCGCCGCCTCCGCAGGTGAGCGTGGCGCCGCAGGCCCCTTCTCCCCAAACGCCGGCTCCTACTCAGCCTGCGCGGGCGCGCAAAACCGCCTCCGTTGCCGCCCGCGCCGCACAGAACATTACCGTGTCCACGCCAGTGTTCAAGGTCGTTTTCAGCAACCAGGGCGCCGCCGTGCATTCCTGGGTTCTGACCCAGTATAAGGATGATCTCGGAAAGCCCTTGGATTTGGTGGACCCAGCATTTTCCAAGGAATTCGGCTATCCGCTGGCTTTTTGGGTCAAAGATCAAACTCTGCGCACGGAGCTGGCGCGGGCGCTGTTTCAGCTCGACCAGCGCACCGCGCCCAACGGGGACCAGATTCTGACCTTCACCTGGTCCAACGGTTCGCTGCAAGCGAAGAAGACCCTTACCTTCAACAACAGCTACGTGGTCGGGGTGGAGGCCAGCCTCACGCGTGACGGCCAGCCGCTGGGAGCGGCGTTGGCCTGGCCAGGCGCGTTCGGCGACCGGCCCGCACCAGGTGATTTCGGCAGCGAAAACCTGTTTTTCCAGTCTGGCAGCAGCGTCACCACCAAGGCGCCCAAACACGTCAACTCCCTCGCCACCGAGCAGGGCGTGTACCAGTTCGTGGGCCTCGACGACCACTATTTCGCGATGGCCTTCCTGCCCAACCAGCAGCCCAATCTCACCATCACCGAGTTCAAAAATCAGTACCAGCCGCGGCTGATTGACGCCAGCGGCAACGTCACCACCAACAAGCCGGTGGATACCCTCGGCCTCGCCATTGCCACCAGCGGTCCGATCTCCACGCGGCTGTTCGTCGGTCCCAAAAAACTCTCGCTGCTCAGCTCGATTGATCCAGCCCTGCGCGGCCTGGTGGATTTCGGCTGGTTCGCCTTTATCGCCGAGCCGCTGTTTTTGTGGATGAACTGGACCTACGTCCATTGGATCCCCAACTACGGCTGGGCCATCCTGTTCCTCACCTTCGTCATCACCATGGCCACCTTCCCGTTGAAGATGAAGGCCCAAAAAAGCCAGGCGAAGATGATGGCCCTGCAGCCGAAAATCAACGCCCTCAACGGCAAGATGAAGCGCTACGGCATGCGTGATCCCCGCCGCCAGGAAGTGCAGCAGGAGATCATGAAGGTCTACAGCGAGCACGGCGTGAACCCTCTGGGCGGCTGCCTGCCCATGCTCATTCAGTTGCCGCTGATCTACGCCTTCTGGAAAATGCTGGAGGTGGCCATCGAGCTGCGCCACGCGCCCTGGATCGGCTACATCCACGATTTGTCGGCCAAGGACCCGTATTACCTGCTGCCCGTTCTGCTGGTGATTTCGCAGTTCGGCATGACGGCGCTCATGCCCTTGACACCAGGCCAGGACCCCCGCCAGGCGCGGCTGATGAAGTGGGCCATGCCGATTTTCGTGGGCTGGTTTTTCTTCTATCTCCCCGCCGGCGTAAACCTGTATTACCTCGGCTACAACGTCATCAGCACCGGGCAGCAATGGGTCGCCAACAAGACCTATAATGATGCGGCGGTGAAGGCGGTGGAAGCCCGCGACCGCGCCAAGCAGTTGGATAAGGACTCGGGTGGCGCCAGCACCGGCGCCCCGGCGGCGAAGAAGAAGATTCTGCAAGGCAAGGTGGTCAGCCCCAAACGCTGAGCCACCGGGGAGAGGATGACGGCGATGGACGAGGCACAACAGGCGCGTTTGCGCGAGTTTCTGGATACCGTGGTGCGCGAGGGCCACTTCCACCTGCAGTTCCAGTTCCTCAAGCCCCCGCCAGAGCCCGAGGGGGAGGGTCCCGAGCTGGTGGTGGATTTTTCCGGTAAAGACTCGGGCTTGTTGCTGGCCGAAGATGGCGAACTGCTGCGCGGCATCGAGCACCTGGCGTTCGAGACCCTCCGCCTGCCGCTGGACGAGCACCACCGCGTCTTGTTCGACTGCCAGGGCCGCCGCCAACTGCGTGTCGAAGAGTTGCGCTCGCTCGCCCGCATGGCGGCCGAGCGGGTTCGCAAGACCGGCCTGCCCTACGCCTTTGCCGCCATGAACTCGCGCGACCGCCGCACCGTCCATCTGGCGCTGCGCGCCGAGGCGGGCTTGTCGAGCGAGAGTGAGGGCATGGGCCGCGACCGCCATATCGTCGTCCGCCTCCCCGGCGCTACACCCGCCGCCGCCCCCGGCGGACGCAAGGAATACCGCCGCCTGTAGCCGCCTTCCAGCGATTGTTGGCGCGGGCCCTAGGGCGGCTTGGAGCGTCCCCAGCCGCCGCCGCCGGGCGTTTCCAGCCGGATGTGGGCACCGGCGGGCACGAACAGGTTCTCCTTACCCGCCAGCTCACGCTCGACTCCGTCGCGGATCAACACGGTTCGTCCCCTGGCGCCGTCGCTACCGCCCGACAGTCCGTATGGGGCAAACCGACGGCGTTCGCACAGCAGCGTGACCTGCGCCGGCGCCAGCACCTCGACCTCGCGCACCAGGCCGTCGCCACCGCGGAAGCGGCCCGCGCCGCCCGAGCCGCGGCGGTAGGCGTAGCGGTGCACGCGGAACGGATAGGCGTACTCGAGCGCCTCGACCGGCGTGTTGAGCGTATTGCTCATGTGGGTGTGAACGCCGGACAGGCCATGGGCATCCGGCGCCGCACCCATGCCCCCGCCGCAGGTTTCATAATAGGCGTAAGCTTGGCCGGCGCGGGTTGCAAACGGGGGGTCGGGCGGGAACTGGCCGCCGATGGTGAGATTGTTCATGGTGCCGCTGCTGGCGGCGGGGATGCGCCCGGGGAGGGCCTGTGCCAGCGCCCGCAGCAGCACGTCGACGATGCGCTGGGAGCATTCCACATTGCCCGCCGCCACCGCGGCCGGCGGGCGGGCGTTCACAATCGTTCCCGGGGGAACGCGCAGCTCCACGGGCCGCATCAGCCCCGCCGTGGCTGCGGCTTCGGGGGGCAGCAGGCAGCGCATTACGTAAAACACGGCCGAATAGGTGATGGCCGCGACGGCGTTGACCGAACCAGCGACTTGGGGCGCGCTGCCGGCAAAATCCACCCGCGCGCGGGCGCGGCGGGGATCAAGCGTGATCGCCACCCGGATGGGGACCGGTCCGCTGCCGAGGCCATCGTCATCGAGCACATCTTCGGCCGCGAACGTTCCCCTGGGCATGCCGCGCAACTCATTCCGCATGAGGCGTTCGGAGTGGTCGAGCAGGGCCGTGATATTGCGTTCGATGCGCGGGCGGCCATTCTGAGCCGCCATCGCCTGCAGCCGCTCGACGCCGATGCGGCAGGCGCCCAATTGCGCGGTCAGGTCGCCCTCGCGTTCCTGCGGCGTGCGGACGTTGTTCAGGATGAGCTGCAGCAAACCGCGATCGAGCTCGCCCCGCCGCATCAGCTTAAGAGGCGGAATGCGCACGCCTTCCTGATAAATCTCGCGGCACAGCCCCATCGAGCCGGGATAGGTGCCGCCCACGTCGGCGTGATGGGCGCGATTGGCGGCGTAGAATGCAGGCCTACGACCCTTACCCACGAACACCGGCATCACCAGCGTGATATCGGGCAGGTGGGTGCCACCGGCATAGGGATCGTTGAGGATGGCGGCATCACCCGGCTCCAGGCGCAGCGCTTGCAGCACGGCCGCGACCGACATGGGCATCGAACCCAGGTGTACGGGCATGTCATCGCCCATGGCGATGATCTCGCCGCGGGCGTTGAACAACGCACTGGAGTAGTCGCGCCGCTCTTTGATGTTGGGCGAAAACGCGGTGCGGCGCAGCGCCACGCCCATTTCCAGCGCAATCGCATGGAAGGCGCTTTTGAAGATTGCCAGCTCGATCGGATCCCCAACGGTGGCCGGCTTCATTGCGCCCCCTCCAGGATCAGATTTCCCCAGCCGTCCACGCGCGCCCGCCAGTGGGGCGGCACCACGGTCGTGGCGCTGTACTCGTTGACGATGGCTGGGCCGGTGAAGCGATCGCCCGCCTGCAGCCGCTCCCGCTCGTAGAGCGCGCTCGACCTCGAACGTCCGCCAAACCAAACCGGCCGCTGGCCGGAGCGCGCCCCGGCGGCGGTGCCACGGCGCTCCCGCTGCCGCCGGAACGCGAGCGGTGCTGAGCGGGTCACCATGCGCACCCGCACGCTGACCACCTCCAGTCTCCGCTCCGGGTCGGCGTAGCCATAGCGCTGGCGATGCAATTGGTGGAAGCGGGCGGCAAAATCGCGCCCCCCTGCCAGCGTCAGTTCGAATCCCTGGCCGGCATAGCGCACATCGAGCGCGCGTTCCGCCACCGCCGGCAGGCGCTCGCCGCGCATGGCAGCGGCGCCTTCGCGTTCGAGTTCCCGGAACACCCGCTCCAGCCTCGCTGCGATGCCCGTCTCCACCGGCAGCATCACCGTACGGGAGTAATCCTTGACCATGTCCGACATCAAAATACCCAGAGCCGACAATGCCCCCGGCAGTCGCGGCACCATCACCCGAGGGATTTCCAGGCTGGCGGCCAAGGCACACGCATGCAGTGGTCCGGCTCCGCCAAAGCTCACCAGTGTGCATAAGCGGGGATCATGGCCGCGCTCCACCGAGATCACCCGCAGCGCCTTGCTCATGGTTGCCTCGGCCAGGCGCACGATCCCGTCCGCGAACGCTTCGACGGTGGCTACGCTGCCCTTGGCTGCGCCGCAATAGCGGCGCGTGCGCTCGACCTCCAGCCGCATGCCGCCGCCCAGCAACCCCGTGGCATCGAGCCGGCCCAGGATCAGATTCGCGTCGGTAACCGTAGGCTGTTCCCCCCGGCCATAACAAATCGGGCCGGGATCGGCGCCGGCAGACTCCGGTCCCACCTGCAGCAAACCACCGGCGTCAAAGCGGACGAGGGAGCCACCGCCGGCGCCTACGGTGTGGATGTCGAGCATGGGCACACTCACCGGCAGCTCCATCACCTGCGCTTCGTGCGTCGTGCGCGGCCCACCCTCGGCCACCAGCGCCACGTCGGTCGAGGTGCCGCCCATGTCAATGCTCAGGATGCGGTCAAAGCCGGCGAGCTGGGCCATGCGCCACGCGCCCACCACACCCCCGGCGGGACCGGAAAGGATGGTCCGCACCGGCTCGCGCGCCGCCGCGGCGGCGGAAATGATGCCGCCGGAGGACTGCATGACGTGCAGCCGCGAACCGCGCCGCTGCCGCCGCAGCTTCGCTGTCAGGCCTGCGAGATAGCGCCCCATGCGCGGCTGCAGGTAGGCGTTGAGCACCACGGTGGCACCGCGCTCGTATTCGCGGAACTCGGGCAGAATGCGGTGCGAGAGCGAAATCGGAACGCCCAACGGCGCCAGCGCTGCCGCAACGGCACACTCGTTGCCGGGATTGGCAAAACTGAACAACAGTGAAATTGCAATTGCTTCCGGCCTCGCCGCCGCCACCGCTGCGGCCAGCCGTTGCAACTCCTCCTCACTGGGCGCGCGCAGGATGCTGCCGTCGGGCAACGACCGCTCGGCCACACCAAAGCGCAGCTCCTCGGGCGCCAGGGGTGCGGCCTTGGGATAGGACCAGCGGTACAGCTCGGGCCGCGCCTGGCGGCCAATGGCGATGGTATCCTCAAACCCGGCGGTCGTGACAAAGGCCACGCGGGCGCCGGTGCGCTCCAGCACGGTGTTGGTACCGACGGTGGTGCCGTGGCGGATTTCCGCCCTGCACGCCGCCATCGCTCCCAAACTGCGCAGCATGGCCTTTCCGGGATCGCGGGGCGTCGAGGACAGCTTCCGCACCCGCAGCTCGCCTGCCTCGACCCAGACGCAGTCGGTGAAGGTCCCGCCGGTATCAATCGCCACTCGTGGAACTGAGCGTGCCATGGCCAAAACAGAATCGCACAGGATTGCGGGTTGGAGCTACACTGCTTCTGCAAACTGGAGGTAGCCGTCCATGCGCCGTTTCGTTCTCCTCGTGTGTGTTACCGCCGTGCTGGCCGCCGCAGCCGCGCAGAGCCCCGCCCCCCAATCCGCCCACGGTGTGTGGGAACAGGTCTTTTCGATCTCCTCCTCCGGCTGGATGCTGCGCGACGCCAATCACGACGGCTTGGCGGATACGATCGCCGGCCACATCGTTGTGCCCGCCCAGCCGACTGAGGCAGAAAACGCGGCCGCGGCCAACTTCGCCGCCCGCCTGGCGCACGGCACCCTGGGTCTGACGCCCCCACTGGTGGTGAGGTCAGCGAGCGCTGCCGCCGGAATCGGGCCGCACATTTATATCGGCGCCGGCTCCGTACCTACCTCTGAGGCCGCCGCCGTCCGCGGCTGGACTTTCCGGCTGGAACCCAAGCACGGCCGCGTGGCGCTGCTTGAACCCGGCACCCGCGATCACGACCTGATCGTGGTCGGCGATGCGGCCGGCATGACCGCCGCGGCGGATGCCTTCACCGCGAGGGCTCCGTTTCTTTGGGAACCCGGCAAAAAAGCAGCCCATCTCGACGCCATTGCCGCCGCCGTAAACGCCGTGGCTCCGACCGCGAAGGTGCAGCTCGTCGGCCTAGACTATCTCGCCGGCCAGAACGGCATTGACAAGGCCTATCTGGTCGCGCAAGGACCGATCACCGCAGCGGAACTGGCCGAAGCTTTCGCCAGCGGCCATCTTGCGCCCGTGCACGAGCTGTTTGTCCTCGGCGGGGCGGCGATTATCGCCATTAACCCCAAGCCGTTTCACGCTCATCGGCCCGTGGCCGCAACGCCGGCCAGCGCGCCTTCGCCAGCGGGCGCACGCGCCAACGCCGGCAGCGGCGATGAAAATTCCGGCAATCCGATTTCGGGCGGGGGAGTCGATGGGCTCGATCTCGCCAAGCTCTATACCAGCAAGGGGTTATTCGGCCCCAGCGGCCCGGTTCCGGTGCCCGCCACGCTCAAGGCTCATCTCTACGTACCCGCCGGCGTCGCCGGCGTGGCCATGGCCAATGTGGCCGCCCGCATGGGCCTGGAATCGCTGGGCGTGACCTTGCCGCTGGCATCGCCCGCCCGGGAGGCGAACCTCAAGAAAATCAGTGCCGACCCAGTCGCCGCCGGCGACAACGCCCTCACCGCCGCCATCGAAAAGAAGATCAAGGCCGACGATTCCGCCGCTGCCCAAGCCAATCCGCCCCTGGCGGCGGGCGAGGGCGAGCTGCGCATCATGGACCGCAGCGTCGGCTCGCATCCGGCGGTGCTGGCGCAGGGGGATGCCCAGGGCCAGGCCGCCGCGCTTGCCCTGCTCGCCGACCATCTGCCGAACATTTGGCGCGTGGGCAAGCAATACGACTCGCTCGAAAATGTCCGCTACGATCTCCATCGGTTCTTCTCGCTGCACTCGGGCGTGGGCCAGGCAGCGGCAGGACTTTTCTTCCTGCACCGCTGGTTGGCGCAGATCGGCACCGCGTCCGTGTCCAACGTGCATGCCGAGCTCTATGCCGACCTGGTGGATCCCAAATTGGCCGGCTTCATGCAGCAGCAGATTCAAGGCCAACTGCATGTGCCGGTCACCGTCACTGCCGCTAGCCTGCGGGCGGGTACGCGCTGCTGCGACGCCAATCCTGATCTGCATTACGACAATCCCGAGTTCCCTTTCCATCAGGCCCAGCCTACCTTCTCTCAGGACATTCACATCCCCTGGGAGGGCACCGCGCTGTTGGACGACGTACGCGGCGCCGCCGCCAAATTGCACCCCGGCCAGCCGGTGACCCTCGAGGCGCGGGTCAGCGAAGGCCCCGCGGAACGACAGCAGCTGAGTGCGCAACTGCGGGATATCCTGCTCAAGGCCGGCGCCGACCCCGCGCACACATCGGTCACCGTGCTCGACGCCTACAAGCAAGGCTATAGCTGGCTGCACGACGTGATCGGGCCTGAGCTGGCCGCACTCCAGAAGCAGGGGCATACCATCGCCAAGCTTGACATCGCCAGCGCCAAGGACGTGGATGAAACCGGAATCCGCGACATGTACTCACCCGCGCGCTGGGTCCAGGAGCTGTATCCAGTGGATGAGGTGCTGGCCCGGCAGATTCCGATGCCGCTGGCCGGCATTCATCTGTCCGAATTCGACGATTCACCGGCGGTCGAAACGCCGCTCGAAATCGCGATGCTCGACCCCAAGAATACCGCCCCCAGGCCCACCTACCGAGTCCGGGCGTATGATGCCTCGGGCAAAGTCCTGCTCGACCGCAGCTTCAGCGTGCATACCGTGATGCAGCCTTACACCGGTGTCATGCCCACGTACGAGCAGGTGCAGGTGGATACAGGCTGGGTGCGGATGGCCCAGGGCAGCGAGGTGCTGCTCGACCAGCGCATCGAGACCGACATCGAAAAGTTTTGGCACGAATACCAGACCGTCACGCTGCCGCGCATCTACCGCTTCATCCTGGCGCAAGCGCACGGACATCTGCGTCCCGAGTATGTGCCACCGTTCGACACGCTGCGGATGGATTTTCATCTCTCCGAACCCAACTACAACATTGGCATTGATAAAGAGAGAATCTCTTCGATCGAAGCGCTGCAGGAGGATGTGTTTTACTCGACCGAGACCTTCCTCGACACGCTGGGCGATCTCGAAAACGGCCGGCCGGAAGACTACGTTGGCCGCATTATTCCGGTGATGCACCCGTCGCGCGATGGCCAGGATGGCGAGGTAAAAGTTGACTTCTACGCCAAGGCCGCTCCCAACCCGCTGGTCAGCCTGAGCTGGAGCGATGCCCAGGGCAAACCGCACAAGGAGCTGCGCAACCTGCCCGTGCTCAGCGGCGCCTTCCAGCCACGCCTTTTGGCGGCGCGGGTGCGCGCCGGTCAACCCGGAGTGGAAGATCTGGTCTGGCTGCTGCCCGCGGATGAGATGAACTACGACATAGGGGCATGGGAAAAGCTCGAACCCCGCGAGCGGCTGGAAAGCAGCATGTTCACCGTCGAGCAGGCGCGCGGTGAGCTGCACTGGCTGGACGCGATGCACGCCGTCGGCATTTATCCCGATCAGCTCGCCTATCCCGATCTCCACCACATGCAGATCGAGCTGGCTCTGCCGCGCCCGCTCGGCGTTTCATTTAAGACGCCCGAACGGCGGGTGCTGTTGTCTTGGAGCGTCTCGCCGCCTGAGCACCCGCGGCCGCAGATCAGCGCCATCGCGCCGATCGCCACGCCACCCGGCCAGAAATATTTTGTGCAATGGCGCCAACCCATCGGGCCGGCCGAAAGCGCCGCCATTCTGGCGCGCCTGGCACAATACCCAGGCGTCGTCGTCTACTCCATGGGCCGCACGTATCTCGGTCAGGTCATCTGGGCCGCCGACATCATGCTGCCCAATGCCTCGACGCTGATCTCCTGGCCCAAGGAGACCACCTGGAAAGCCTCCATCGTATACTCCGCGCGTCAGCACGCCAACGAGGTCTCCAGCACCAGCCATGTGGACCGACTGGCGGAGCTGCTGGTTTCCGATCCCGCATACCGCAAGTATCTGCGCCAGGTCAACGTCGTGCTGCATCCGATTGACAACCCCGACGGCGCTAAGCTCTCGGTCATCGAAGCCAAAATCATGCCCGACAACCTGCTGCATTTGGGTTATCACGGCGCACTGGCAGCGGATGTGTCCAGTGGCCAAGGGCAAGTGGATCCGGTATATCCGGAATCGCGAACCCGCCGCCTGCTCCTACAACAATGGAATCCCGACGCCTTCCTCAATCCCCATGGCTATCCCTCGCACGAATGGGTGCAGCCGTTCAGCGAGTACAGCGGCTGGGTGCAGAGCCGCGATGGCGCCAACAATGGCCGCACCTGGTGGATTCCGCGCGGCTGGTTCACCAGCCTAGGCTACGCCCGTGACGACACCAAGGACACCTATTCCAAAGCGGTGACGTTTGCGCTGCGCGACCGCATCGTGGCCGCCGAGCGCGCCGTTCCTGGCCTGCTGCCGCTGGAAACCCGCATGAACGCGCGCTACCAGCGCTGGGGACAGGCCTTCCAGCCGGATGACATGCAGCAGCCGGTCGTGGATGGCATCCGCATTTATATGGCCCTGAAGGGCGCGACCGGCAAGCGGCCGGGTATGGCAGGTGCGGGCGCCAATAGCCTCGTCACCTGGGACCAGGGCTATACCGAAGCGCCCGACGAAACCGCGCACAACGCGTACATGAAGCTGGTCGCCTCCGCCGGTTTTGCCTATGACCTAGTGCACCTGAACTATCTCGCGCAGGGCAAGCTGCGCATGGTACGCAC
This sequence comes from Terriglobales bacterium, assembly GCA_050747905.1. Taxonomy (GTDB): domain Bacteria; phylum Acidobacteriota; class Terriglobia; order Terriglobales; family SCQP01; genus SCQP01. The sequence continues at coordinate 60,663 of JBOGKQ010000004.1, forward strand.
AAACAAGGCAGGTTCGCAGGGCGTGTCCTGGCTCATAAACCGCACCCGTCCGATTCTGCCCCGCTCCGAGCCCGCTGCGTCTGGGCGCAGCGGAAAAGCCGCGCAGCCACTCGGCCAATGAGCACGCAACCTCCCGCGCCATCCGCGCACGCCGCCACCGCGCCGGCACCGCCATTCCGCTGGCGCGTCACCAGCTCCGCCCAACGCTCGACGCTCGTAGCCAGCGGTCTGGGCTGGATGCTCGACGCCTTCGACGTGATGCTGTACTCGCTGGTGCTAACCCACCTCATCACCGCCTTTGGCATGAGCAAGACCACTGCGGGATTTCTGAACACGCTCACGTTGATCGCCAGCGCGGTCGGCAGCCTCATCATCGGCGTGCTGGCGGATCGCTGGGGCCGGCGGCGCATGCTCAGCTTTAGTATTTTGATCTATTCGCTGTTCACCTTCGCCTGCGGCTTTTCGAACAGTGTTACGATGCTCGCCACGCTGCGCTTTTTTCTCGGTCTCGGCATGGGCGGAGAATGGAACGCGGGCGCGGCCCTGGTCGCCGAAACCTGGCCTTCGCACTGGCGCGGCCGCGCGCTCGGCATCGTGCAGAGCAGTTGGGCGATTGGTTATGCCCTGGCGGCGCTGGTCGCCGGGCTCGTGCTGGCGCACGCCAGTTGGCGCTGGGTGTTTTTTGTGGGTGTAGCGCCGGCGCTGGTCACGCTGTGGATTCAGAAGGGGGTGCCCGAGCCGGAGTTGTGGGAGCGCCAGCGTGACGGGCCACCCGCCACGCCGCATTCCGAGCTGTGGCGCCGCGCCACGCCCCGCCTGCTCGCCCTGCTGGCCATGAACACCTGCGGCATGTTCGCCTGGTGGGGTATGTTCACCTGGCTGCCCGCCTATCTCATGCTGCCCATCGCCCAGGGCGGGCGCGGTTTCGCGCTGCTCGGCAGCACCGAATTTTTGCTCATCCTCAATCTGTGCGGCATGCTGCCCGGCTATCTTTTGTTCGGCGTCATCGCCGACCGCTGGGGGCGCAAGCGCAGCATCGTGGCCTATCTGGTGATTGCGGCGGCGCTGGTGCCTTGGTTCGAGGCGGCGCGTCAGCCGGGCAAGATTCTGCTGACGGCCTCGCTGGTGGCGTTTTTCGGAACCGGCTTTTTCACCGGGTCCGGAATTCTCGGCAGCGAGCTGTTTCCCACGCCCATCCGCGCCACCGCGCTCGGAGCTTCCTACAACGTGGCCCGCGGCCTGAGTGCGTTTGCGCCCTTTGTGATCGGTGGCTATGGCGAGCGGCATGGATTGTCGGGTGCCTTCGGACTGTGTGGCATTGCCTTTGCCCTGGCCGCCGTCAGCGCGTTGTTCGTGCCGGAAACGCGCGGCTGGGAGCTCGAGTGACGTCACATCCATACAAAATGCTAAAATGATACGTATGAAGAAAACCCTGAACATCGACGCCGCGCTGCTGTCGGAGGCGCGCGCCAGCTGCGGCGCGCGCACTGACACCGAGACCATCCACCAAGGCTTGCAGGCCCTGCTGCGCAGCGCTGCCTACGAGCGGCTACGCGGCTATCTGGGCTCGGAATCTGAGGCGCGCGATGTACCCCGCCGGCGCGAGCTTGCGCGCGCGCGCCGGGCTGCGGCGCGATGATTCTGGCCGACACTTCCGTGTGGGTCCGCGGACTCATGGGCCGCGAAGGGGTCCGCTCGACCCTCGACGCGCTGCTCCGTGACCACGCCATCGGTGGACACGAACTGGTGGACGGCGAGCTGCTGGCCGGCGACACCGGCGGCCGCGAACGCATGCTGCGCGACTACCGTTTGCTGCCATGGGCGCATCGGCTCGATCACGATCGTATCGCCACTTGGGCGCGTCAACGCCGCCTCTGCGGCTGCGGCGTCGGTTGGATAGACCTGCATCTGCTCGCCGCAGCGGAGGCAGCCGGCTGGCTCCTCTGGACCGCCGATGAGCGCCTCGCCGCCCTCGCCCGCGAGCTTCACCGGGCCTGGCGTCCCGCATAGTCCCACACCGCCGCCAGCACCTTGGCCGCGCTCTCCTCCGGCGTTTCCCGGTCCGTGCGGCATTCGACCTCAGCCGCCGCCGGCGCCTCGTATGGATCGTCAACCCCGGTCATGCCACATATCTCACCCGTGCGCGCCCGCCGGTAAAGGCCCTTCACATCCCGCGCCTCGCATACCCCGAGCGGCGCTTTGACGAACACTTCGAGGTAGCCCGGAATCTCTCGCCGCAGTTCCGCCCGCATGTCGCGGTAGGGCGTGATTGCCGAGACCACGACGAAGACGCCGCGGCGCACCAGCAGCCCGGCCATGAATGCCATGCGGCGGATGTTTTCCCGCCGCGCCTCGGCGCTGAATCCAAGCTCGCTCCACAGCCTCCGGCGAATCTCGTCCCCATCCAGCCATTGCGCGGGCTTCCCGGCACGCGCCAGCTGCGCCATGACCAGCTCGGCAATCGTGGTCTTACCCGCCGAACTCAGGCCCGTGAGCCATACTACCGGAGCTTGATCTGTCATAGAATCCGTACCATATAGTAACCATCCATGCCCGCCCTGGTAAATCCAGATGCCTGCGATGCCTGTGCCGGGCTCGCCGAACCCCTCTGCGTGGCCCTCTGCCCCGCTGACATTCTGCAGCTCGACACCACCGGCCGCCACACCTTCAACCTGGAGCCGGACGGCTGCTGGGAGTGTTTCGCGTGCGTCAAAAGCTGTCCGGCCGCCGCCATCGCCGTGCGCGGCTCCGCCGACGTTTTCCCGCTGGGCGCGCTGCTCACGCCCAGCCGGGGCGCCAAAGCCATTACCTGGGAAATCCAATGCCGCAGCGGCCGGTTGGCCGCCTATGCCTTCCCCATCCGAACCACGCCCTGGGGCTCTATCGGACCCTTCGCCGGCGTGCCGCCGCCGACCGTCGCCGCGCTGCACACGCCGTTGCTGTGCGGCGAGCCCGGCGCGTTGAGGCCCGCCACCCCATGACCGAGCCCCTCGTCGAGGTGGTCCAAGCCGACGTCATCATCCTCGGCGGCGGCATGGCCGGCTGTGGCGCGGCGTTTGAGGCCGCCTATTGGGCGCAGGCCGAAAACCGGCGCGTGGTGCTGGTTGAAAAAAGCGCCATCGAGCGCAGCGGCGCGGTGGCCATGGGGCTGTCGGCCATCAACTGCTATCTCGGCATCGAACGCGGCGAGAACCATCCCGAAGATTTCCTCCGCTATGTCCGCCGCGATCAGATGGGCCTATGCCGCGATGATCTGGTCCTCGACATCGCCCGCCACGTGGATGGCTCCGTCCATCTGTTCGAGTCCTGGGGCCTGCCGTTTTTTAAAACCCCCGACGGGCGCTACCAGCGCGAAGGCCGCTGGCAGGTGCTGATCCACGGCGAATCCTACAAGCCCATCGTTGCCGAGGCCGCGCGCAAGGCGCTGGGCGCGGCCAACATCTTCGAGCACGTCTGCGTCTCACATCTGCTGAACGGTGCCAGCGGCGCCATCGCCGGAGCGGTCGGTTTCAGCCTGCGCGAACCCAAAATCTATGTCTTCCTGGCGCCGGCGGTGATTGCCGCCGCGGGCGGAGCCAGCGGACTGTTTCGTCCCCACGCCGTCGGCGAAGGGCGTTCGCGTACCTGGTACGCACCCTGGAACACCGGCGCGACCTACCGCCTCATGCTGCAAGCGGGGGCGGAGATGAGCCAGTTCGAGCAGCGCATCGTGGTGCCCCGCTTCAAGGACGGTTACGGCCCCGTGGGCATGTGGTTCCTCCGCTTTAAAGCCGCGCTCCAGAACGCTTACGGGGAAAACGTGGAAGAAAAGTGGGCCGCGCTGCTCGCCGACTGGGCACCCTATGGCTCTGGCGCGCCCATCCCCACCACCCTGCGCGCCTATCAGCTCCTGCGCGACCAGCAGGCCGGCGGCGGCCCTCACTACCTCCGCACCGACGAAGCGCTGACGAAAATAGGCAGCCCGCAAGCCGCGAGCGAGGCCTGGGAAAACTTCCTCGACATGACGGTGCCGCAGGCGCTCGCCTGGGCGGCGCACGACGTGGACCCGGCGCGCACGCCGTCTGAAATCACACTCACCGAACCCTATTTGCTCGGCTCCCATGCGGGCGGCGCAGGCGCCTGGGTCTCGGGCCCCGAAGACCTCGCGCCGGCGGAATACTTCTGGGGCTACAACCGCATGACCACCGTCCCCGGCCTGTTCGCCGCCGGCGACGGCGTCGCCGCCTCGGCCCACAAGTTCTCCTCCGGCTCTTACACCGAAGGCCGTCTGGCGGGCAAAGCCGCCGTCGCCTATGTTCACGACCAGCCCGAGCCCCCGGCGCCCGAGCCCAGCCAGGTGGCAGCGATCCAGCGCGAACTCTGGCGCCCGTTTGCGGTCGCGGCTTCGGCCCGCCCCACCGCCACTCCCGGTCTCTACTTCGACGCCCTCACGCCCCGGCAAGCGCTGCTGCGCCTGCAAAAACTCATGGACGAATACGCCGCTGGCATCTCCGCCGGCTACGCCACCAACCGCCCCACGCTCGAGCGCGGCCTGGAGTTGCTCGGCCTGCTGGGTGAAGACCTCGACCGCCTCGCCGCCACCACATTGCACGACCTGCTGCGCTGCCAGGAAGTCCGCGACCGCTACTGGTGCGCCCAAGCCCACGCCCGCCACCTGCTGTTCCGCGAGGAAACGCGCTGGCCGGGCTCCTACCGCCGCACCGATTTCCCCTCGCTTGATGACACCCGCTGGCGCTGCTTCACCAACTCCCGCTACGCCGCTGGGGCATGGCAGCTAGGCACTCGGCCATGCCTCACGATTACCGATTCACCGCGGGAATCGGCGGCCAGCGGCGACCGATAGTTCCCGTGCGCCGAAACAGTTGTCCTATACTTTCCGCGTGAGCCCCGCATCAGTGCCTCGTCGCCGCCTCGCTGTCGGCCTCCTGCAACTGGATATCTGCGCGGCGCTGGGCGAACCCGCCCTGCAGCATCGCTATTGCACCGACGTCGTTCGGCCACTGCTGGACCTGCTGGCCAGCAACCCCGATGTCAGGCTCGGCCTGGCCGCCGCCGGCGCCGCGCTGGAGTTCTTGGCGGAAAATCACCCCGACGAGCTCGGCGCTCTCAGCCGCCTGGCGGCCCGGGGCCAGATCGAGCTCATCTCGTCTGTTTTCGCGCCGGCGGCCTGGCCCCTTTTCCCTTTTCGCGACCTGCTCAGCAACATTGAACTCAACCGCGGCGTGCTCCGCCAGCTCGGGTTGCCGCCCTCGCGCGCGTTCCATACCGACGACGGGTTTTTTGGCCCCGGCGTCGAGAAGCTGGCGGGCGAATTCGACTATGCCCTCTGCCGCGATACCTACTTCACGGCTTGGGCGCACGGGCCGTGCCCATCGGGTTTGGGGTACCTCGGCCGCATGCCCGTGCTGATCGGCGCGGGCAGTATCCTGGACGAACTCGCGCGGGATTTGATCGCTGTGTCTGGGCCCTCTTCAAGGGTGATGAGCACCTTTCACAAGGCGAGGATCGAAGAAGCTGTCCGGGCGCCACTGCATTCGGCTCCCGCGGCGGTCCAAAGGATTAGCGGCGGGATCAGTTGGCACTGGTATCACTTCGGGCCAGCCCACCCGTTCGCATGTACGGCAGGCCCGCGCGACCGGGAGAGACTGTTTTCTGACGCCGCCTGGCTGGAACTGGTGTCCGGGCAGCTGCGCAGCCTTTCTGCGGCGGGTTGGAACTTTGCCACCCCCTCAATGCTCTTCGACCACCTCAAGGCCGCCAGCGCGACCCAACCCCTGCCCGTTCTGCCGGACGGAGGGTGGGACCCAAGGGCCTCAGCGGGTATGCTGCAGTGGTCCGGCCGCTTAAACCAGAGACACAGCCCCGCGGCGCAGCTCGCCCTCATCTGGCGAGCGCGACCAGCCGCCTTGGCTGCCGGTGATGGCGGTCAGGACGCACAGCAACACCGTCGGCTCCTCGCCTTGGCACAGAGCGCGCACGGCCTCGACCCTGCCTATCCCGCTGCGGCAATGTCCGTTCGCGAAGCCGCCGAGCACCTACCCCGGACCCTGGGCAGCGGCCATCCCTCAGCCTACTCCACGATCGTCGAGGGCGAGACGCACTTGGCAGATGCCGAGGTTTATGGCGCTGACGGAAATCTGGCTTGGTTTCGGGATGAACGCGGCGCGCAAGTCTGCGAAGCCCGGTTCCGCCAGGAAGAAGGCGAGTGCGGAGTCCGGTTTCGCCTTCCGGAGGGAACTGAGATGCTCGCGCACTGCCCGTGCGGCCACGAGGCCAACCCCATCCCCATACCCCTCGACCGGTTGCGCCCGCTCGCCCACTGGCTGCCGCTGCCAAACGGCTTGATAAGCCTGGCTGACGGCCTGCACGTCATCCGCGTCAATGCCACCTGCCCTGTGCCCGCGCACGTCGAGGCGGGAGAACCATGGCTCGAGTTCGGCATCGAGGCCGCGGAAGGCAAAATCCACGAGTGGCGCTTTTTTGTCCTTCGCGGCGAACGCAATGCCGCACTGGCCCGCGCCAACTCAATAAATGCGATTTGAACCGGCTTGAGTGGACCCAGGCAAGTAAGCTCAGAAAAATTCAGAAGAATTGACTTGACAAACTTGGGGGGGGGGGGTAGCTTGCTCCAGAGGATTGGTTTATGGCACGCAGCTCCACGCCGGGCGCTCCTTCCAACCGCCTCCTGGCTCTAGCACCAATTCCGCTCGCGCTTGTCCTCGCTTTCACCTCCGCGGCGCAAGTCGTGCGCGCGCAATGCGCCGGGCAGCCCCCGCCGCGGCGGCCCCCAGAGTACCGGCGCGTTATTCCCCGCGGCCAGCCGCTCAACCTGGTTCTTCCGTCCGACCCCGATTTCGACGCCCAGGTCGCGCTCGCCTTTCCAAGCCTTACCTCCGACCCCGCCTACCAGAACCTGCGGCCGTTCCTCCTCCTCCTGCACAACGAAACCGGCCGCTACGCCCGCGCTTACGCCATCCACTGGAAAATGGATTACGGCAACGAACCCTACGGCGCGCCTCATTCCGATTTCCTGAACAGAAGCGTCGCGCCTGATCCAGCCGCGTTGCGTGGCATCTTCACGCAATCTATTCCGCCGGGCCGTTACCGCCTCATGTCGCCGAAATTCAGCCTGGGGCAGCGCCGATGGCTGAACGAGAGCAAAACGTTTCTCTCGATGCTCGGCGATGCGCCTGTCCCAGGCAGCTATACAAGGGTGACCGCCAACCTCGACGCCGTGGTCTGGGGCGACGGCTCCTTCTACGGTCCCAACGTCAGTAATACCCTTGAGTTCTACTATGCCGAGCGCGACGCCTGGCATGATGAGGGCCTGGCGATCCAGAACCTGCTCGCCTGCGGCGACAAGGAGGCGGAAATCGCCGCCGCGTTGAAGCGCCACGAGTACCGCGGCCTCAACGACTACGGCACCCACCAGCGTGCGTGGTACATCATCGGGCGCCGCAACGCTTCCATAAGGTTCCAGACAATTTGGCAACGCTCCGGCTACGGCGCCCTTCAGCGCACCACCGCCTGGGTGGCCAACTTCATGCCGCCGCACGACAAGCTCACGCCGCTCGGCCAATGGTACGCCTACCGCTTCCGCCTGCACGGCTACGGCCCCAAGGCCAAGGAGCGTGGCGTTCCCGGATTCGGGCCGGGCTCGACGGCGGGCGCAGTGAAAAAGGGAGGGGGAGCATGAAATCGAAAATCGCGCGCGCGGCCGCTTGCCTTATTTTCCTGACGGCGGCTTGCGCTGCTCAGGACCTGACAATCACCGGCTCCTTCGGCGCTCCCTACCCGAATGGGAGTCTGTTCACCAGTGCCGAAAGTCCCGCCTCGAACCCCCAAATCGAAGCCTGGGTGGATCCATCGAATGCGAACTTCCCCAAGCCGATTCTCTCCTTTTACCTGAGCGGCACCGACGCTGGTCGCGGGGACGTGACCGTTGACAGTGACAATTACACCGTGCAGTGGTCTATTAACGCAACCTACGAGGATAAGTGCAACGACACCGGGTTCAAGGTTCTACCGCCGAATCCCTGCCCCTCAAGCGGTGGCTTCCTGAATTACATCAACCCCGGCGATTCCAGCCTAGCCGGTGGCGCGAATTTCAATCCTGACATTGTGAATTCCAGCTACGGTGGGATGGTCAAGGTCACCGCCGCCGTTTATTACACGCCCGGTCAGGGCGGCAGTGGCGGTTGCACGGGGAGCAACCAGGTGGGCACCGCCGAGATTCTCTTTCAGGTTGCCGGCAAAACTCAGTCAGAGGCGCAGACCGACAGCGCCGTTCCCTCCAATGCGCCCTGGTTCGCACGCCAGATCCTGGCCTACGAAAGCAGCGGAAGGGGCTGCGGGGCCACCGCGGGCGAGAATTTTTTCGGCCAGCAATTTTTCGACAACGTCCACGGCTGCGGCAACCCCGGCATGCCGTTTTGGGGTTCGCCCGACGGCATTGGCGTCATGCAGCTTGACCGCACCGAGCAGCCCTCGTATTTTGGCGGCTCCGGAAACTCCAACCCCTATGCCTCCGATCAAGACCCCTACTGGCAGTACTCCGTGAACATCGCCGATGGCCTCCAGGTGCTCAATGGCAACCAGGCAATGGCCGTGCAGGTCTGGTACAACGCCATGGAGAACATGTGCCAGCAAAAGACGCCTGTATCCAAATATACCGATGGCAACACGAAGTGCAACGACGGCACCGGCGTCGCGGTGAGCACGACCAGCATAGATAACCCGAACCCAGAAGAAGGCTGGCTGGATCTCTCATGTGAATACGAGGGCGAGGGGGCCGCCCCAGCGGTGGTCGCCACCTGGGTGCCGTTCGCCTACGATCCCAACGGGCAGCCCGCCGGCACCCTGCCCATTACGGATGCCAACTGGATCACCAGCTATAACGGCTACCTCGAGGCTGTACTGACGCCCGGCGGAAAAGCCCAGCCACTCTCCTATGTGGACTACGCCACTGGCCACGGCGGTTGGTACACCCTTTATCGCACCGGCAGCTACGCAATGAAGATTTGCCGGACGGCGCCCTACTGACGTACTGGCTATGGCGCCCAACCGCGCAATCATCGCTCTGGCGGCGCTCGCCGCGGCTGCGGCGGCAGCCCCGCAGACGGCGCCGCACCCGGCCGCCAGCCGCACGCTTTACCTGTTAACCGCCACCCCATTCGACCTGCGGCCCTCGAATCTCTACTGGGTCGGCCCCGGCGGCGAAGTCAAGCTCGCCAGGGTGATCCAGGGCCTCGCTCGCACTCCGACCGACGTTGGCCACAGCGGCGTCATGCAGGTCGTTGATGACCTGCACGGTTGCCTGTTCGTGATCACGCCCGTGGTCGCCGGGGTGACCGTCGCGAAGATCACTGCCGTGAACGAGGCGGATCCGCTCGACGTCGTCACCACCCCCTACGGCTCGCCCACCGAATCCCACTTGGCGGTCGTGGCGGGCAGCCCACTTCCCCCCGGCGAAGGGTCGCTGGTCATCTTCGTAACCCTCGGCTCGGCCGAGCACATTCTGCCCCGGCCGAACGCGCACGGCACGATGATTGTTCCGGGAAAACCCAGTGACTTCGTCAACATGCTCTACGCCGGCCTCTGGGTCGGCGCCATACCGAATCAGGAGAAGGAGATTTACACTCGGGTCGTTACCGGCGCGTTTTGGTTTCCGGGTTCCGCCTACGGTTTGCCCCAGGGCCAGCAGATCGCGCCGGCGCCAGCCGACCTCCCCGCCCAGGATAGCGAAGAGGCCCCGCCGGAAATCGAGGAGGCCGGCAAAGGCAAAACACTCACCTTTCACGCGCCCGTCCCCCTGGTCATCGTCTTTGCGACGCCCCGCTACCTCGGCATCGCAGGCTACCCGCCCGGATTCAAGATGCGCGGCCCGCTCGACCGGGTCGAGACCACACAGACCTTTGTATACGATCGCATTGCCAAGACCTGGCAGACATTCAACGCACCCCAACCCAGCGGCTGGCCGCCGCTGCAATGCTGCCCGGAGGCTCGCGTGTTCGGCGACTGGGTCGCCTATCCCGTCGTCAAATTGCAGGACCACAAGCCCGCAGCCAGCCCCGGACCCGGCCAGACCGGCGAGCGCATGGGCGGCTCCTACTGGTATCCTCCGACGTTTTCCGATTACGAATTCGTCCTCGACGATGAGACCGCCATGCCCGGCATCGTCTGGCTGCGCAACCTCGCCGACCGCCGGGTGATCGAGCTCAATACTCATATCCGCGACACCGAAGTGCTCGCCATCGAACCCGACGGCACTCTCCTGTACCGCTGCGATAACAAGATCTACCAGAGCCGGATCATGGGCAAGCTGTTGGCGCCGGCCAAGCTCATTGCCCAGGGCGACGACGTGCCCGAAGTGCACTGGGCCTTCTGGTCGTCTCAGCCACCCCCGGCCAAGCCCGTCGGACTGGACAACGCGGTGCCCCACGGCGCCGGAGGAGCCCGCTTATGGCAGTAGCAATGCGAATGAAGCGCAGCTTGGCCGCGCTGGCGGCCTACCTGTTTCTGCTCGCCCAGGCCGCGCCCGCGCACCTGCTCGCGCACGCCGATGACCCCGGCCCCGCACACTTCCTCCTGCTGTCGCTGGCAGGACAGCCCCGCCTGGCGCTGGCCGGAACCTTTCCGTTCGTGCGCCTTCTCCGCGCTGCTGCTGCCGCACCCGGCGTCGAGCCAACCGGTTATCCAGCCGCCGCCGCCCCCGGTTCACGCACCGCGCGCCCAATCATCCCTTGCAGCTGTTCCAGCGCCCCGCCCACCTCCGCTGGCACCGGCGGCGCGGCCTGCCAGAACCCCAACTCACCCGCCCCGCCCGAGCCGGTCACCACGGCCAGCGCCGGCCATACCACCACCTGCACCTCGCTCTGTCACACTCATGTGAGCGCCACAATTATTTATCCCATCCCGCCAGGCGGGGGCGGCGTCACCTCCAGCACCAGCTGCGGCTACGGCTACCGGACCTACTGCAGCTCCAGCTGCCTGCGGTTGGCCACCAACGGTTGCCACGTCGAATAGGCGCAGCGTGCGTATTCCGAATCAACTCCGCCGGCATGCCCGGCGCAAGCCGCTGCCGGAGCCGCTGGGCGGCCGCCCGGGGCTCACGGCCGCACTGCCGGACTGCTCCTACTACCCAACCCACCTTGACCCCGCGCGGCGTGTGGTTCACTTTTCGCGAATACCCCGCCAGGTCTACCGCAACGAGGCCTTCCTCACCCCCCGCGCCGGCGACCTTGGCGGTAGTTCTTACACGTTCAACCTGGACGACCTTCTGCTCGCCGGTGCGCAACCGCCGCCCGGCCAAATCCATTTCATCCTCATTTCCGCGTTCTGCTGTTCCACGCTGCTCGCGCGCTATTGCGATCGTGTCCCGTGCTGCCACGTACTCCGCGAGCCGGGAGTGCTCGGTCAGCTTGCGATCCTGCGCCACACCCCCCCAGTCTCGGTCCGCGGCGGCTGGGACGGCGAGTGGCCGCGCCTGAGCGAGCTGGGCATGTCTCTCCTGGCCCGGACGTTTGAGCCCAACGAGACGGTGATCATCAAGGCGGCCGATGTCTCCAACAATATGGCCGGGTGGCTGTCCCGGTGGCAGCCTAACAGTAGGTTCGTCCTCCTCTCCGTCCCGCTCCGCCTGTTCATTCTGTCCGTGCTGAAGCAGCCGGGCAGGCGCGAGTGGGCCCGCCAGCGCGCCCGGTTCTGGCGGCGCGAGGCCCAAACTACAGGGGTCATACCTGACTTCGACGTTGCTCAACTCGACGATGCCCGCAAGGCAGCGTACCTCTGGCTCGTCACCCAAATTCTCTGGCGCACACTGCGCGCCCAGGTCGCCCCGGAGCGCGTGCTGGCTCTCGACGCCGAGGAGGTTTCCGCGACTCCGCGGGCGACCATGGGACGCCTGGGCACCTTCCTCTCGATCCCGATAACCGAAACTGAGCTGGATTCGATCGCCGCCAGCGAGATCGGATCCCGCCACGCCAAGAACCCGAGCCGGGGCTACACCGCTTCGGAGCGAGCCGGCGACATCGAAATCTGGGAAGCCCGCTTTGGCGCCGAAGCTGATGCCGCCGAGCAATGGGCGGAGCGCGTGGCTGCGGAGGCGGTGCAGTGAGGAAACGGGCCGGGCTGCTGGCGCTTTTTCTCTTCGCATCCGGCGCGGCGGCCCGGCAGGCGCCGGCTCAGGGCATTACACGCCAGCAGGCGGACACGATCATTGACGAACTCCACTCGATCCACCAGCTGCTGTTGCGGCTTGTGCCCGGGCCCGGCGCCGCGGCGCTAAACCGCCCGCCCGCTTTGGTCAGCGTGCGCCTGCGCCCCGATACCCACTCCTCCGGCTCCGCCTCGGCGCCGGCGGCCATTGTCGAATTCACTGACCTGCAGTGTCCAAACTGCCGCGAGTTCGCGGCTTCGACCTTTCCCGCCCTGCGTGCGCGCTACATCGCCACCGGCAAGTTGCGATTCTTCAATCTTGACCTGCCCCTGCCCGTGCACCGCTACGCGCACCAGGCCGCGGTGGCCGAGAATTGCGCCGGCGAGCAAGGCCAGTTCTGGCAATTCCGCCGGGCCCTTCTCCTATCCCACGGCCCACCCAGCCCCGCCGTTCTCTCGGAGACAGGCAGCGCGCTGAAACTGGACACCCGCGAACTTGCCGCCTGCGAGTCGAGCCGGAAGTACGACGCCGAGTTGGCCCAGAACCGGGCGAAAGCGATTGCCGCGGGCATTACCGGCACACCTGGATTTGTCGTCGGAGCCTTTGCGGCGGGCGTGCTGACCGGCGTTCGCATCCTTGGCGCGCAGCCCCTCTCCGACTTTGTCGCGGCCATCAACGGTGCTCTGGCGACAAGCCATGCCAAACCTCCTGCTCACTGACTATCTGCTCGAAGCCGACTTTTTCGACCAGCCCGCGACCCTGCGCCTGCAGTTTGACTGGTATGCCTCGGTCGCCGCAGGCGCGCTGGCGCGTCCGGGCGGCGCCGCCCTGCCCGACGGCGGGGCGCCTTTTGTGGCCAGCGCCGACCAGATATTCTCTGAGCACGCCCTCTGGAATTTTCTCCACGATCTGCGGGCGTGGGCCCGGAGCCGCCTGCGCTCGGCGCACGCCTCAACCCCGCGCCTGCAGGCCTTCGTGTGCCAGCCGGCCGAACCCCCTGACGTGCCACCCAACGCCGGTGAAGGATCCCAGCGCTACCTCTACGCTCTGTGCCCCGGAGAAGCCCTGGATGCCGCTCTCCTCCCCGCAAAGCCCGGGGTAATCTCCCTCGCCCGCGCCCATTCGCTTGCGCTCGGCGACAACGGCCTCCTCTCGCAGCCGGTCACCGCCTGGTACTCCCTACGCCGTCGCGATCCGCAATCGGGCGACGGCCTGCACCGCCGCGCTGTGGTATTGGAGGGCTTCCTGTGGTGACTCCTGACAGCCAAACCGCCCTCCGCTGCCGGTGCAGCCCCGGCCGCACCGCCGCCGCCATGCCTGCGGTGTCGAAGCCGCCGCCCAGAAGATCGTTGACCGCTCCCGCCGCCCGCTCCGGCGCTTCCAGGCATTTCCGGTGCTGCACCTCCAGCACCTGGAACCCGGCCCGCGTGTGCAGCGCCTGCAGCACTACCTCGATTTGCTGCGTATACGCCGCCGCCAGCCGCTCAGCCGGCAGCCCGGCGCCCACACGGCCCGAACGCGCCAACATCGCCTGCTGCGAGGCCAGTACCTCTTCGATCGCCCGCCGCATTAAAATTACGCGATAGCGGTAGCCGCCGGGTAAATCCAGCAGCAGCAGGTGCACCATCTTCACCGCCCGTCCCCCCGCAGAGGCCAACCAGCCCGCATCCTGGCACGTGCGCTTGACCGCCTCGTACTCGAAATAGCCTTCGGGGTTATCTTCGTCGGCGGCGCGCACGCCATCGGTAAGCAGCGGCAGGCCGCCCGCGCGGAGCATCTGCATCATCCTTGCAGTTCCCGAGCGCGGCAGCCCGGAGATAATGACCACGTCCTGACTCACGCGCCGGCGCCCGCCATCACCGCCAGCGCCCGTTGCGCCGCAGCGGGTTCGGGCCTTAAGCGCAGGCAGGTGTTCAGCGCCTGCCGCGCCCGCTCCCTCTGCCCCAGTTGTGCCAGCGCGATCCCCAGCAGGTGGTGCGCCTGCGGCAGGCCAAAGCGCAGCCGGATCGCCTCCAGCGCCCGCTGCGCCGCCGCCCGGTACCGGCCCTGCGCTTCATGCGCGCCAAGCCCAGCATCGCCATGGCATGTTCCGGATCAAGCGCCAGTACGTTGCGGAACGCCCGCGCCGCCTCGGCGTAGCGGCCCGACTTGAGGTACACGCGCCCGATGGTGTGGCGGATTTCCGGCGCCGGCCGCGTGCTCCGTTCCGCCTGTAACAAACGTTCCAGCGCCTCCTCGGGCTTGCCCTCCGCCAGGCAGAGGTTGGCCAGGATCAGTCCCGCCAAGGGGCGATTGTCGTCACTGGCCAGCACCGCTTCCACCGCCGCCCGGCACTCCGCCCCGCGGGCGGATGACAGCTCATGAAGCCATGGCCGGCGTGGTCAATGGGATCGTAAAACACCGCCATCAAGTCCCACCCCTCGTGCTCCATCAACCAGGTGGCGACGACAGGGCCGGCGTCATGGTCGCCATCTTGCCGATGGCGCCGCGCTCGACCAGCGCCCGTAAGTGCGGCATCTGACCCGCATCGATCAGCGGGTTCAGCGGTTTCCAGTCGGCCCGTGTCCCAGTCGATCAGCAGCACGCGGCGCGCGCCGCCCACGCTTGGGGGGCACTGGCCCGCGCCCCTAGCCCTGCATCCGCATCCCGCTTGCGGAACGCCGGCAGCCCCACCACGCCCAGCGCGAACAGCGCCAACGTGGGTGGCTCCGGCACCGTCGCGGGCGAGGGCGAATCCTTGGACGTTTGCCCCGCCAGGATGGGGGCGCCTGGGGTTTCGTTGTAGGCCTAGCCCAGCAGCTCCGTGGTCACGCTGGCGTTATTACTTGCGGCGAGCGATGCCTCGACCTGCGCCCAGCCATAGTAGGTGTTGTTGCCGCGTGTGAAGGCCAGTCCGACATACACCCGCGTGTTGTTGTTCAACGTCGTCCATGTCGAGGTCGAGTTCGCAGTAATGAACGTGGCGCCTCTCGCGATCACCCCGCCGCCTATAAACTCGTTGCTGGGCCCGGTGCACGGGGCTCTTGATAGCACTCGCGTAGCATTCAAACACCGTCCCGGGGCCGATGGCTTCCCCGCTGGTAAAAATCGTCGCCGGGGTATGGCTATTGGGGTTGCTGGCCGCCACTGCGGCACCGGCGCCGGCTCCGCCGACCGAGGCATAAAGGGAGCCGCCGCCGTTCGTGACCAATGCGGTTTGAGCGTGCGCCAATAGAGAGAAATCCGCTGGCCCGCCGTCCAGCGCGAAATTGAGGACTTCGAAGCCTTGGTGATCGTAGCTGGCGGGCTCGCCGCTCACGGTTCCCCCGGCGGAGAGCACGCTGGCGGTAACGCTCAAGCTGCTCGCGGAGTAGACAATCGAGTCTTCCCGGCTCGCCGCCGGCAGAGCCAGCAGCGCTCCCGCCGCCAAGCTATCGACAGCCCATTTCGGCTCCAGCCGCAACGCGGCTTTTCGCCTGGCCTGGGAGTGTTTGCGTTTGTGAGTGCGACCTCGCATGCGTCTACCTCCGGGGGTGAGTACGTAACTCCCCCGATCCTGACAGCCGGTGTGCCATTTGTTAATCCGCGTTCAACCACATGTCGAACCTCTTTTAAGACGTCCCCCTTCGCTAGCTCGATTAAAGTGTCCCCTTTTTGTTGAATGAAAACCAGCCGCAGTCGTGCCGTGGGAATGTGGAAACCCGGCGCTTGGGGCCGGGTTTCCAAGGATGGTGCGAACGGCGGGTACCGCTGTTTGGTTTCCGACGTTTGCACCGGCCGGCATGTCCATGGCTGCTTGGTGGCCGAATCGGCCGCGGTGCCGGGGCCGGCGGCGTACCCGTATTTGTGCCGCCGCGCGCACGCTCAGGCGTGGGCTGGCTGCGCCGGCCGCGGGCTGGGCGCAATCTCGCTCCACCGCAGCTCCGCGGCTCCGGCCAGCACCCGCAACTTGACCGAACGCTGCTCCCGCACCACCACCGTTTGCACGGGCCGTACCCGCTGCCCGGCTGCGATTTGCAGCAGCCTATCGTCGCCTTTCTGGCGCTGGCGGCGGTGCTGATCCCCTGGTTCGAGACGGCGCGCCAATCGGTGATGATTCTGATTGCGGCCTCGCTGGTAGCGTTCTTCGGAACCGGTTTTTTCACCGGGTCCGGTATTCTCGGCAGCGAGCTGTTTCCCACGCCTATCCGCGCCACCGCGCTCGGAGCCTCCTACAACGTGGCCCGCGGCCTGAGTGCGTTTGCCCCTTTAATCGTGGGCGGCGTCGGTGAGCGGCACGGTCTGTCCGGAGCCTTTGGGCTTTGTGGCATCGCCTTTGCGCTGGCCGCCGTGAGTGCGCTGTTTGTGCCGGAAACCAGAGGTTGGGAGCTCGAATGAAGCGGCACCAAGGTTGGCGCGGGCCCAGCGCGGCTTATCTCCGACAAGCTCCTAGAGGCCAGCTTCTTCGTCGGCCTCGCCCATAGTGGAGAGGCGGTAGCGGAGGGCGTTGCGGGAAAGGCCGAGCAGGCGCGCGGCCTGGCTTTTGTTTCCCCCGGAGCGTTGGAGGGCGTCTTTGATGACCTCGCGCTCCCACTGCTCGAGGGTCCAGCCAGAAGGGAGAAGCGCGCCGCCCGGGGTTGGGGGCGCGGGAGGCGAGAGCTCGAGGCGGATGTCGGAGGCATCGAGTTCGCCGGCATCGGCGAGCGCGACGGCGCGCTCAATGATGTTTTCGAGCTCGCGGATGTTGCCGGGCCAGTTTGCGGCCATGAGTTTGGCCAGGGCCGCGGGCGTCAAGGCGGTGATGGACTTGCCGGCGGCGGCGGCCAAGCGGGCGAGAAAAAATGCGGCCAGCTCGGGGATATCCTCCTTGTGCTCGCGCAGGGGAGGCAGATCCATGGGCACCACGTTCAGGCGGTAATAGAGGTCCTGGCGGAAGGTGCCCTCCTCGAGAGCGGCGCGGAGATTGCGGTTGGTGGCGGCGATGAGGCGCACATCCACCTGCAAGGTGCGCGTGCCACCAAGCCGCTCGAACTCGCGCTCCTGCAACACGCGCAGGAGTTTGACTTGGACGGCCAAAGGCACATCGCCGATCTCGTCGAGGAAGAGCGTGCCTTGGTCGGCGAGCTCGAACTTGCCCGGCTTGGCGTGGGTGGCGCCGGTGAAGGCGCCTTTTTCAAAGCCGAACAGCTCGCTTTCGAGCAGATTTTCGGGAATGGCGGCGCAGTTGATCTTGATGAACGGACCGGAGGCGCGGCGTGAGTTCTGGTGCAGGGCGCGGGCGATGCAATCCTTGCCCACGCCGCTTTCGCCGCCGAGCAGGACGGTGGAGTTGGTGGGCGCCACGCGCGCCACCAGCGCCAACATCTCCTGCATGGCCGTGGAGGAGCCGATGATGTTGGGGAAACTGTAGCGCTCGCCCAACGCGGCGCGCAGGGAGGCGTTTTCACGGCGGAGGCTTTCCACACCGAGCTCCTTGCTTACCACGAGGCAGAGCTCCTCGAGTGGAAACGGCTTGAGGACGTAATCGGCGGCGCCCGCCTTCATAGCCTCGACGGCGGTTTCGACGGTGCCATGGGCCGTCATCACGACTACGGGGAGTGCGGCGGACTCCTTTTTCAGGGCTTGCAGAAATGCCAGACCATCCATGCCGGGCAGGCGGAGGTCGGTGACGACCAGGTCCACGGCCTCGGCGCGCAGGCGGCGCAGACCTTCCTCGGCGCTGGCGGCGGAGAGCACGCGATGGCCGGCGGCACCGAGTTGCAGCTCGAGCAGGCGCAACATTTTGGGCTCGTCATCCACAATGAGCAGGGTGGGCATTGCGATCACTCCCCGGCGGGAAGGAAAATTTCAAACACGGCGCCGGGCGGGCGTCCGGGTCGCTGCGGCAGCAGGCGGAGGCGGCCGCCGTGCTGGTCAATGATTTTGGCCACAATGGCCAAGCCGAGACCGACGCCGGCGGGCTTGGTGGTAAAAAACGGATTGAAGATTTGTTCGCGCAGCTCCTCGGGCACGCCCTGGCCGGTGTCACCAAGTTCGATGCGGACGCCGGCGCGGCCGTCGTCAGCGGTGGCGGCGGCGCTGACAAATAACGTACCCGCGGCGGTGGGGGGGGCGGTGGTCATGGCTTCGAAGGCGTTTTGCGCCAGGTTGGCGAAGGCCCGTTCGCACATGGTGGCATCCAGCGACAACGCCGGTAGCAGCGGCTGGAAACTGCGCTGGATGGTGATGCCGCTATTCTGGCAACGCGCAGTGGCCTCGGCCAGGGCGCGCTCGAGCAGCGGCACCAGCTCTACGGGCGCGCGCTCCAGGCGCAGGGGCTTGGCGAAATCGAGGAAGCGGCTGACCAGCAGGTTGGTGCGGTTGACCTCTTCGGTGATATAGCCGGCCAGCTCGCGGGCGACCGGAGAACCACGTTCGAGCTCATGGGCGAGCATTTCCGCTGAGCCCTTGATGACCTGGAGGGGATTGCGGATTTCATGCGCGAGGCCGGCGGAGAGCTGGCCCAAGGCGGCCAGGCGTTCGGCGGTGCGGGCCTCGGCCTGCGCGGCGGCGAGGGATTCCGAGGTTTGCCGGTAGAGGTCGCGCTGACGGCGGGTTTCCATCATAAAGCGGTTGATGATCATCGCCAGCAGATAAAAGAAAAACACTCGCAGGATGAGTTCATCGCGTCCGGTGGCGTTGAGCTGGTAGAAGCGCAAGGCGGGCCACAGATAGGCGCAATAGGCCGCCGACGCGAGCGTGGTCCACGCCAGCGTCGCCCAGGGGCCGAACAACATGGCCGCCGTGACCACCGGGACGTAAAAGATCGGGTAATAGGCGCTGTTGATGGCGAGGGTTTCGGTGTGGGCGATGAGCAGCGTGGACAGGGCGATTTTGACGAGCACGGCGATGGCCGGGCCGCGGGCAGGCGCGCGGGCGAGGAGGCGGCCTTCGAAGATTTGAAAGACTGCGAAGCCGAGCAGAATCAACTGCTTATGGATTTCGTTGATAGGCGGCAGCAGGGCCAGGCCAGCCAGGAAGATCAGCCAAATGAGATCCATCCAGGTCCAGAGCGAGTCGTGCCGGGCGCTCCGTGATGCCACCACGCCTTCAAAATTAGCATTGATTTGCTATATAGTCGGGCGCATGGACATCCTAGTCGCAAACCGCCGCCGCTTTCTCGCCGCCTGCTCGACGCTGGGCGTATCCGCCACGCTGCTTCCGGGACTGCTCTGGGGTCGGATGCTGGAGCAGGATCCGAAGGCCGCCGCCGTCGAGGTAACGCCGGAATTGATTGACGAAGAGGGCAAGCTCGCCGGACTGACCTTCACCGATGCCGAGCGCAAGCGCATGGCGCGCGTGTTCCAGCAACAGGTGCGCAGCCTGGATGCGCTGCGGAAGATGCCGCTGCAGAACTGGGACCCGCCCGCACAGATTTTCAACCCCGTATTGCCGGGCATGAAGTTTGAGACGACGCGACGGCCGCTGCGTCTGGCAGCAATGGCCATGCCGCGGGCGCCCAAGGACATCGAAGAGGTCGCGTTTTACAACCTGCGGCAGTTGGGCGAGCTGGTGCGGGCGCGGCGCGTCAGCTCGCAAAACCTGACCGAAATGTATCTGCGGCGATTGCGGCGCTACGATCCGCTGCTGCATTTCGTCATCACCTACACCGAGGACCGTGCCCTGGCCCAGGCGCGCGAAGCCGACCGGGATATCGCCGCCGGGCGCACCCGCGGGCCGCTGCACGGGATTCCGTGGGGCGCGAAGGATTTGCTGGCGGTGAAGGGATACCCGACCACGTGGGGCGCACAGCCGTTCGAGCATCAGATGATTGACGAAGACGCCACCGTGGTGAAGCGATTGGACGCTGCGGGGGCGGTGCTCATCGCCAAGCTGACCCTGGGGGCGCTGGCACAAGACGACGTCTGGTTCGGCGGGCAGACGCGCAATCCCTGGAAACCGAGCGAGGGATCGAGTGGCTCGTCAGCGGGGCCGGCGTCGGCGACCTCGGCGGGATGCGTGGGGTTTGCGGTGGGTTCGGAGACGGAGGGTTCGATCTCGAGCCCCTCGACGCGCTGCGGGGTGACGGGGCTGCGGCCGACGTTCGGACGCGTGGACCGCTCCGGCGCCATGACGCTGTCGTGGAGTCAGGACAAGCTGGGGCCACTGTGCCGCGCGGTCGAAGACGCGATGCTGGTGCTGCACTCCATTTATGGTCCCGAGCGCGACGATGCCAACGCCGACCGCACCGTGCTCGACGTGCCCCTGAACTGGGACGCGCAGGTGCCACTTTCGTCGCTGCGCGTGGCCTACGTCAGGGATGCCTTTGACCAGGAGGCGAAGCCGCTGCCCGCGGGCGGGGGAACGGGCCGGGAAGGGTATTTTGCGCGGATGACACCGGCACAGCGCGAGGCGTATGCGGCGCGGCGCGCCGAGCAGTCGAAGTTCGATGCCGCCGTGCTGGACGTACTCCGCGGATTGGGGATCACATTGCATCCGGTGGCGCTGCCGGCGGAGCCACCGTTTGCCGGCTACGGGCCGGCGGTGAACTGCGAAGCGGCGGCGGCGTTCGAGAAGCTGACGCGCAGCGGCCGGCTGGAGCTGATGGAGCCGCCCGCGCCCAACCCCTCAACCTGGCCGCAGACGTTCCGTGTCGCTCACTTTTATCCCGCCGTGGACTACATTGACGCCGACCGCATCCGTCTGGATCTGATGCGGACGATGGAGGCGTTAGTGCGTGATTACGACGTTCTCGTCGTGCCCACCAATGGGCCGCAGTTAGCGATCACCAACCTGACCGGGCACCCTGCCTGCATTGTGCCCAACGGGTTCCGGGCGAGCGACGGCACGCCCACCAGCATCACGTTTTTGGGCAGATTGTGCGGCGAAGAAAAGATGTGCCTGCTGGCGCGGGCGTATCAGGAAAAGTCCGGGTTTCATTTGCGGCACCCGGACGTGGAGGCGGAGCTGAAGAGGTTGCAGGAGACAGGTAAATATTAATTCAACCGAGCTCGCCCAGGGAGAAGCCGACGGCGACGGGCTCGAGTTCGAGGCGCACACTCCAGCGCGCCTCGACGGCGGCGCGAATGTGGCGAGCCAGTGCCGCGGCTTGCCCAGCCGTGCCCGATCCGGCGTTGACCAGTGCCAGCACATGCTTGCGGGAGAGGCGGATGCCGCTCTCGGGCAACTGGAAGCCCTTGGCGAAGCCGGAGTGCTCAATGAGCCAGGCGGCGGAGGTTTTCATATTTCCGCCGGGCTGGGGGTACAGCGGCGGCATCGCCCCGTCAGAGCGGGCGGTGAGGGCGGCGCCAGCGCCGGCAGAGAGCACCGGGTTTTTGAAAAACGAACCGGCGCTGCGGGCGTCCGGATCGGCAGGGTCGAGCAGCATGGACTTGCCGCGGCGGAGGGTGAGCACGGCGGCGCGGACCTCGGCCAGCGAGGCAGCAGGCGGCACCCGGGTCAGCAGCTCGGGATAGCGGAGCGCGGGCGCGCCCGCCGGCCGCAGTTGAAATTCGACCGCGGTGATCAGGAAACGGCTGCGGTCGGCGCCGTTGAAGCGGCTGGAGCGGTAGGCGAAGGCGCAATCGGGGGCGGCAAGCTCGACGAAGGCATGCGCGTGGCGATCCCAAGCGCGGACGCGCACGATGCTCTGGGAGACCTCCTGACCATAGGCGCCGACGTTCTGCACCGGGGCGGCGCCGACCGAGCCGGGAATGCCGCTGAGACATTCCATGCCGGCCCAGCCGCGGGCGACCGCGGCAGTCACGAGTGAATCCCACCCCTCGCCCGCGGCGGCAAGCACGCGACCGGCCGGCAGGAAGTCAACGCCGCGCAGAACCATGTGCAGCACCAGCCCGTCGAAGCCGCAGTCGGCAGCGAGGATGTTGCTGCCTGCACCCCACGGCAATGGCTCGAGGCGGCGCTTTTCGGCCCATGCGAATGCCTCGGGGATGCCGGCTTCGGAGGTGACGTCGGTCCAATAGCGGGCCGGTCCGCCCAGGCCGAGGGTGGTATGCGCCGCCAACGGGACATTGTCCAGCACCTCCACCCCAGCAGCATAGCGCACAGGCGGGGCGCCGCCGCGCTCGGCGGGCGAGAGGCTGGCTTAGTAGCGATTCCTAGGCGTCGAAGTCGGTGCCGCAAGCGCCGCCGCCGCAGCCCTCGTCGCTGCCGCCACAGCATTCGCCTTCGGGGCCCGCATCCGCGCCGGCATCGAAGTCGCCGCCGGTAGCCACGGCGACGCGCGAAAACCAGACGCGCTCGGCTTTTTGCGAACCGCAGCCGCAGGTGGGGGTTTGCTCGCCGCCCCAGCTCAGCCGCTCGAATGTCCCGCCGCAGTCCTGGCAACGATATTCGTAGATGGGCATAGCTACATTCTACTCAATCGGCGCGAGCCCGGCGGCTTGCAGGAGGGGGTTGAGGCGGGCCAGATCCGCGGCCCGGGTTTGGCGCCATTGGGCTAACTGCGCCGTGAGCTGGGAATGGGCCTCGTCGTAGACGGCGGTATCGGAGTCGGTGGGTGCGGCGTCGGCGGAGTCGAGGCTGGTGGTGAGCGCTCCCAGGGTGCCATTGATCAGCGCCACCCCGCTGCCGGCGGCGCCCGAGCCGAATAGATCCGAGGCGCCGCCGGCGGCGGACGCGGCAGCGGAATCCAGCGACTTCAGGGCGGCGAGCGCTTCCGGCTGGCCGGCGAGTTTCGGCTGCAGGGCATGCAGTTGGGCTCGCAGGCGTTCGATGCTGCGGTAGCCGTCCATGCTAGCGGCGAGGTCGGCGCGGATTTTCATTTCCAGGTCAAATTGCGCCGCGAGCGCTGATTGGGGCACGTGGACGCGCGGATCCTGCTGCACGGTGAGCGGCCGGGTGAAGCTACGGCCGTCCACGGTGAGGCGGACCGTATAGCTTCCGGGCAGCACCAGCGGGCCTTGCGGAAGGCGGAAGGAGGCGCCCGGGGTTGCGCCAATGGAATAATTGTCTTTGCGGCCCAGGGCCTTGGGCGGCGGATAGCGGAGATCCCAGACCCAAGAGTGCATGCCGGCGCCTGCGGGCAGCGCTCGCGGCGGACTTTCCCAGGAGCCTGCCAACTGCGGCGGCGAGGGCGGACTTAGAGGCACGGCATCCGTGCTGCTGTAGCTGCGGAGGGTGTGTCCCTGGTGGTCAAGGATGCTCAGCGTGACTGGACCCGTGGCCGCGGCGGGCAGATAGTAGTCGAGGATTGCGCCGGCGGGTGGATTCTCCCCGGTGGGAGTGGAGCGCGGCAGCGGCGTATCCTGGTTGACGTTGGCACGGACGCGGATGGCGGTTTCGGGCGCGAACAGCTCGACCGTGCGCGAGATTGTTGCTGCGCCGGAGGCGTGAGCGTTGCTGGCGGCAATTTGCCGCAGGGGCGTGATGTCGTCGAGCACCCAGAAGGCCCGTCCGTGGGTAGCCACGACCAGATCATCGTCGTGGATGGCAAGGTCGCGAATCGAGGTTTGCGGCAGGTTCAACTGCAGCGGTTGCCAGGCGGCGCCGTCATTGAAAGAGACGTAAATGCCACGCTCGGTGCCGGCATACAGCAGGTTGGCGCGCTTCGGGTCCTCGCGCACGGCGTGCACGTAGGCACGCGGCGCGATACCAGTGATGATTGGCGTCCAGCTCTTGCCAAAATCCGTGGTGCGGTAAATGTGCGGATGAAAGTCGTTGATGCGGTGGCTGTCCACGGCGGCGTAGGCGGTGCCGGCCTGGAAATGCGAGGCTTCGATGAGGCTGATCTTGCTCCACGCGGGCAGGCCCTTGGGGGTGACGTTCGACCAGTGCTGGCCACCGTCGCGGGTTAGCCAGATGAGGCCGTCGTCGGTGCCAATCCAGATTTGGCCGTTCTGCAGCGGCGAGGGGGCGATGGTATAAATGACGCCACGGTTTTCGCCCTGCTCGTAACGCACCGCCTCGACCGGATCAGAGGGCTTGGACTCAAGGTTCTGGTACAGCGTCAAATCGGGACTGAGGCGCTGCCAGTGGTGGCCCGCCGTGCCGGCGGCGCCGACGGTCGTGGCGAGCAGGTATTGCATGCCGGCGTACAGGGTGTGGGGGTCGGTGGGGGAGAACACGATCGGGAAGGTCCAGGTGCTGCGGTATTTATCCGGGCCGGGCCAGGGGGTGACGTTTTCCACCTGGCCGGTGATGGTGTTGTAGCGTGTGACAACGCCGCCGTAGTCGCCGGCAAAGATGATCTTTGGATCGAGCGGATCGGGGGCGACGTAGCCGCTTTCGCCGCCGCCGATGGAGTGCCAGTCGCGGAAGCTGATGCGGCCGTCGTTGCCGCGACTGAGGATGCCGACGGTGCCGCTGTCCTGCTGGGCGCCGTATATCCAGTAGGGCCATTGGTTGTCGGTAATGACGTGGTAGAACTGGCCGAGCGGCTGATTGTACCAGCTTGACCAGGCGAGGCCGCCATCGAGGGTGACGGCAGCGCCCTGGTCGGAGCCCAAAATCATGCGCTGCGAGTTGCGGGGGCTGATCCAGAGAATGTGGTAGTCGTCGCCACCGGGCGCGCCTTTGATGGCCGTGAAGTTGCGGCCGCCGTCGCTGGAGCGGTACATCGCCACGTCGCAAATGAATACGACATCCGGATTGGCGGGAGAGGGATAGACGCCGCTGAAGTACCAGGAACGGCTAGCAATGCGCGTATCCGTGCTGAGGCGGCGCCAGGAAGCGCCGGCGTTGTCGGAACGATAGAGCCCGCCCTGCCTGGCGCTGATGAGCGCAAACACGCGTCGGCCGTTGTCGTGAAACGCGACGGCGACGCCGACGCGGCCCCACGGGCCGGCGGGCAAGCCGTGGCCGGACAGTTCGGTCCAGGTGGCGCCTTCGTCGGTGGATTTGTAGAGGCCACCGCCGGCGCCCTGCGTGGGCGGGTACTGGTTCCAGGGTGGGCGATAAGCCTGCCAAAGGGAGGCGTAGATGACCTGCGGATTATCCGGATCCAGGGCCAGGGCAATGCCACCGGTTTCGGGATTCTTGTAGAGCACCTTCGTCCAGGTGCGTCCGCCATCGGTGGAGCGATAGATGCCGCGCTCGGGGTTGGGTGCATAGGCACGGCCGAGGGCGGCGACGAGCACCAGGTTGGGGTGGTGCGGATCTACAACGATCGAGGCAATGTGGCGCGTGGCTGTGAGCCCCAGGTGCGTCCACGTGCGCCCGCCATCGCTGGACTTGTACACGCCGTTGCCGTAGGAGATATCCGAGCGCATGTCGGCCTCCCCGGTGCCGACATAGATCACGTTGGCATCGGACGGCGCCACCGCGATGGCGCCGATGGAGGCGATACTTTCGGCGTCAAAAATCGGCCGCCACGTGCGTCCGGCATTATCGGTGCGCCACACGCCCCCGCCCACGCCGCCGATGTAGAACCGGGAGGGGTGGCCGGGCACGCCCGACACCGCCAGCACGCGGCCGGAGCGGAACGGTCCCACCAGGCGCCAGCGCAGACCGGAGAACAGCGCCGGGTTGACGGATTGGGCGGCGAGCGGCAGAACCAGGGCGGCGGCGGCGGCCAGGAGCAGGCAGCGGCGCGGGGCGCGGCGAAGCTGACGCATGCCGCGAGCATAACAGATGGCGGGGCTGGGGCGAATCACCGGGCAGGATTACTTAGCGGCAGCATGAAAGTCGTCGGCATGGCAGGTTTGTGCCAGATTGATCCTGCGCGTGATATGCTGTGAGCGACTTGGCGAGGGTCTCCCCCTAGCAGTGGCTCCCGCTTCGGGTCACACAATTCATTGATCGAAACACCCAGAGGAGAGCTTATGAAAGGCAAAATTGCGCTGCTGGCGGCGGCAGCATTTCTGTTGACGGCGATGCCGGTTTTGGCCGGCACGATCACCTATAACTTTGGAGCCAACGGGAGCAGTCACGATGGAGAACTCAACACCGGAGCCAGCTTCGGCGTGAGCCCCTACCAGATTACTGCTTACGGTTTTGTCGGGCTGACCACTGATGTGGCGTCCCGCAATCTATATCAGAAGGATGACGGCTCTTCCGAGGACGGTCTTGGACTGAATAGCACGACCGACCACGAGATCAATCCGCAGCAGGCGATCGTGTTCGACGTTGCGAACCTAATCAGCGCCGGTTACACGGGGGGAACCTTCACGCTCGGGAGCCTGCAGAGCGGTGAAGAAGGCGAGGTGGCAGGGTTCAATGGCATTAGCGCGGGCAGTCTTGTAGTTGGATCCTCCTACGGCGACGTGAGCCAGTACGCCGATGGTGCGACCACCGCGGGCACCGGAAATATATTCGTGAATTGGGGATCGAACCCGTATGTTGGCTTCATCACCGATTCGCATCAGTCCAGCAGCACGGGCAACTTCCTGGTGGACGGCCTGACCGTTACGACCACGCCCGAGCCGGCTACGATTTTCCTGCTGCTGCCGGCACTGTTGCTGCTGGGCTGGGTGGGCCGGCGCTGGTGGAACGGTGCCCCTGCGGCCTAGAGTGCCGATGCGGTAGGGCGGCGGTGGTAGGGGCGCCTGGTGCGGGAGCCACCCTCCAGCTGCTACCGCGCCCCCGTCTAATGTTGGCGCGCGCCCCGCTTAGGCTCGCGGGGGGCTGCCGTTCCGAATTTCGCGGCCCTTCGCGCCGATTTTGCCCGCGGTGCAAAGCGGCGCGACCCCCGCGATTCGCCGCAAGAGTTCCCACCTTATCTAAGGTGCGTTAACGCCTCAAGCCGGCCCGGATATTTGCCGATGTACCAGACGGATATAGGTCCCAATCCGAATCCCAAATCTCCGCCGCTTGGTCTGCGATCGGACGAGTATGAAAACAGGGGAGCCATCCCGATCGCCCGCCAACCAACGCGCCGTAGTGCCGCCGGGAGCTGAAGGGTGCACTTCGCAGGAACTGGTCGCGCGGCAGCCCATCTTTGACGACCGGCAGCGGATCTACGGCTACGAATTGCTCTTCCGCTACTGCCAGGCCGAGAACTTCTACGACGGATTGGGCTCCGATCCCAGCTTGTCCGTTATCAGCAACAGCGTGCTGTTTCACGATCTAAGTGAGCTGGTCGACAATCGCAAGGCCTTCATCAATCTGAACCAGGACGGTATCCTGGACGACTCCGCCATGCTCCTGCCCAAGGGGCTCGCCGTGGTTGAGATCCTGGAAAGTGTGGAACCCAACGCGGCCGTGCTGGCCGCGCTCTGCCGCCTCAAAACCGCCGGCTACTTGCTGGCCCTTGACGATGTGAGCTCCTGTGACCGCGTGGCTCCGTTTGTGGGCCTGGTGCAGTTCGCCAAGGTAGACTTGAGCCTGACGACGATAGCTCAGCAGCGGGAATTGGCCCACTACGCGCGTGCCTGTGGCATTATCCCCATCGCTGAAAAGGTTGAGACCCGGAAACAGTTTCGCGAGTCGGCGGCCATGGACTTCAAATTTTTCCAGGGCTATTTTTTTGCCCAGCCCGAGATAATGACTCGCCGCGACATGCCTGTCTTCAAAGTGAACTACCTGCGGTTCCTGGAGGCCATCCATCGCCCGGATCTCGACCTGCAATATCTGGAGAAGCTGATCCGGAGTGAGGAGTCGTTCGTCTTTAAGCTGCTTCGCTACCTGAACTCGCCTATATTCGGGTTTCGCCATGACATTCGCTCGATTCAACACGCCATCACTCTCTTGGGCGAGAAGGAAGTGAGGCGGTGGGCATCGATGGTGGCGATTACCACGCTGGCCAGCGATAAACCGGACGAGATCGCGCTGACCTCGCTGCGGCGGGCGTTTATGTGTGAACTGCTGGCCGAACTCGCGGGGATGGCCGGGAAGAAAGACAGCCTGTTCCTGGTCGGACTCTTAAGTACGATCGACGCGATTCTCGACCGGCCTCTCGGCGAAATCCTGGCGCAGCTTCCCATCAACGACGACATCAAATCCGCGTTGCTCGACGGGCGAAATGAAATGGCATCGGTGCTCCAGCTCACCGAAGCCTACGACCGGGCCAATTGGCGCGAGGTGTTGGACCTGGCGCAAACGCTGCGCCTGGCCGAGACAAAAATCCTTCCCGCTTATATGATGGCCCTCGCGCTGAGCCGCAAAGTGGTTCAAGCAGTTCCAGACTTGGTGTAACCCCCTTCGGGCCGGCGCTCTCGTCCGCCGGGCTACAGTCAGTCTGGAACGCGCGGGTCTAATTCGGGATCCCCTTACACGACAACAATGTTGGCGCGGGCCCCAGCGGGGCTGCGCCGCGCGCCCCGCTTATGCTCGCGGGGGCCGCGCCTGCGTAATTCCCCGGGGGCGCTCGCTGGGACGCTCGCCCATCCCGAATTTCGCGGCCCTTCGCGCCGATTTTGCCCACGGTGCCAAGCGGCGCGACCCGCGCGACACGCCCGAAGGCAGATTATTGGAAACCAACGAATTACTGGTGCGCCTGGAGGGAATCGAACCCCCGACAAACGGTTTAGGAAACAGAAACATTTAATCGCCGGTGCTTCGCCGTCATGCGGTTACGGTGCTCACAGTAGCCGCAAACGCCCCTTGTTTGCCGCTTATTGTTCACCAATTGTTCACTACTAGCAGCCTCCGGTATCTGTTTATGCCAAGCGATCCCAAGCCTCACCGAAGCCCCGCTCAAGTGCCTCGATGCTGGGCTCCGGCTGAATTTGGAGGCCAGCCGAAAGCGTGCTGATGTTTTGGAGCAGGCATGAGTGGCCGCCCACAACTGCCTGTTGGCACCATTTCAAGTCCGGGGGTACGTCAATACGGTGAACATCCGACGGCTTGAAATGCAACATCAGGCTGTACATTCCTCCATGGAGCAGCGTGGATGCGAGAGGGTTAAGAAGGCCGTAAAGCTGACCCAGCCCTGCAAGGTCTGCTTCTTCTCGCAGGTTAACCGCGCACCAGCGCCGCCGTTTGCGCAGTTCTATGGTTCTGGGTGGCATACCCGCGTACTCGGCTCTTGCGCGCTCCACTTCCTCCGCGCTGATTAGCTCGTACTCTGGCGGTGCGGTGTCCCTGATGCTTTCGTAAACCTTCCACTGCTCCGCATGGCTCCAGTTGAGGTAATAGGCAAATCCCTCCGGATGAAGGCGCAAATATTCCGCGTCAATCGTCGTTTCGAGCATGCTTCGAAGAATCTTCATCGCCCCGTGACCGCATCCGTTTGCGGCTAGGAGCAATAGTTCGGTCATCTCAACCCCGCTCAGAATTCCAAGGTTTAGGATGGCCCGTTGCCAGCAGTCGAGCGAATCGTAGGCTCGGTCTACAACGCTCTTCAGGGCTGCCTGAACTCCACCCAAAGACGCCAAAACGGGTGCAAACCTTTCGACAAACGATGGCTGGAAAGCCGGAAATCCAAAAACGATGCGGGGCTGCTCCATATGAGTCGGATGCTACACCCTCGCAGAGCAAACCCCTCGTCCGCCCGCAGCGAACGCTGGAAACATTTCACCTCTGCTGAAGTATCTGTAGGGACCTGCCTGATGTGATGCCCGCAGTTCAAGCCGTAGCCGAGCTTTCCTTGAAATCTGGCCCTGTTCCCTCGATGCCTAGGATTCGCTTTCTCAGCGAGACTTGGGTCTCCGGCAAATTCTGTTCGGTCCCGCGCGCCAGCGTGAGCAGACGATCCGGTCCATTGACAAGACACTACAATTGCTGCAAAAGCTCATCCCCCTGGCTCCCGGTGCCCGCCTTGGCAGACGCCAGCCGGATGCGAGCCGCGGTTGAGCCTCGAAGCCGGAAATTGTTCACCAGTGTTCACCAGAACGTCCTCACCCTAGGCCAAGCCGGATTACAAGCCCCTGAAAAATAAGGGAATACTGGTGCGCCTGGAGGGAATCGAACCCCCGACAAACGGTTTAGGAAACCGCTGCTCTATCCTTCTGAGCTACAGGCGCACGCTGGTTAAGTGCTGCGTTTTCATTGTACCCGGCCCTCCGTCTCCTCCGCCCTACTACTTGATTGGTCACAGTTGGTCACAACAAGCGCCGCACTTTGCGCGGCACTGCTGACTGCGGCGCTGATTTTCGAGGCTGCATCCAGCAACTTATCCCCCCAAGCTTCCACTGCGCTCCGGGTCTGCCCAGCATCGGTCAGGGCGCAGTAATTGAGGGTGGTCTGCACATCCTGATGGCCGAGAATCGGAGGACGGCCGGGTCACCATCGTCCGCGCCGCCCACGCCGTCACCTATCCGGCGCACTTGATGCTGACGGCGGCCATGAACCCCTGCCCGTGAATGTCAGAACCGCGCTTGGAGCCTGAAGCGGGAGTGATCATCGCGATGGCCGGAGCGGTAACGGCAGACTGCCGGGGCGAGGCCAGTCGTGGGAAATCGAATAGCATGAGGCATGAGAACGTGGTGGAGCCGCGAATTCGCCTTGGGAGTTCTGGCCGTGTGCCTTGCGGGTGGCTGGGCAAGCGGAGTGGCGCAATACGCTGAGAGCCCCGTCCAGCTTGCGCAAAACTTGTTCCGGATGATCAACGCCGCGCGGGCTGACCCGGATTACCGCGCGGAAACCGGCGGCCAGGCGGCGCCTCTCCGCTGGGACGCGGCGGTCGCGCGCGTGGCTCTGCGACACTCTGAACAAATGGCACGAGAACATCGTTTGAGCCACACGGGAGCGGACGGGCGCAGCCCTGCCGCCCGCATGGATGCGGCCGGCATTGCCTGGACAATCGTGGCGGAAAACGTCGCCATGGCGCCCAGCATCAAAGCCGCAAATCAGATGATGATGTCGGAGCCACCCTTGCAGGCCAACCATCGCGGCAATATCCTAGATCGCCGCTTTGACTTGGTTGGAATAGGAGTTGCGGCGTCCGGGGATGAGCTGTGGGTGACGGAGGACTTCCTTCGTGCCCCGTCGCCGGCGCGAAAGCAATGATGCAGCGCTCCGATGCCCTAATTTTCAGAGGCAGCGGGGTCTGCCTGCTCCGAGAGGCGCGTTCGGCGTATCAGCTAATGCGAGCATTCGGGCGTCGGAGTGATGTGTGACCCATCCATGACTCTTTCATCATGTAGTTCTAGCCACCCCATTCCAACGTGCGCGGACCTGGGCCGACCATATTTGCCGGTACTCCTCGGCAGCTCGAAACCGATGTGGCCGCGGTCGAACAGGTGGTTAATCGAGGGCGTCAGCAAGAAAATCGGATTAGTTGGGCTGCTGTTTCGATAATGAGTCCGGGTCCAGAATCCGAAGTTCGGGCGGCATGTGCGCTGCCACGTCAATGATGTGGTTCAGGCAGCAGAGCCTAAAGTGGCGTGGAATTCCTTCGGTGCAGCCGGTGTCGCGCCGCAGATGTGTAAGGAAATGGGAGCGTGAATATTCCCGAAAACGTCTACCGGTGAACGCTTCGTCTTTGTAATCACCCGTGGAGCCCTGCATCTCTTCGGTAACGAGGTAGGCCACGTATCGAGTCCAGCTCAATTCAAACACTCTGCGCGTGCCGATGATTGGAGCGGCCTTCGCGATTATTCCAACAATGCCGGGTAATTCCTGGTCGCTGGCCCTGCCGGTCACCGCCTCCTCAACGACGACGCAAACTGAGTTGTCGTGCGGCTCGTAGATGCGGCGAAGGTAAAGCCACTCAGCCTCATCCACTCCCTGCCTTGCTGGCGTATTCGGTTCCAATATAATCCACCCTGGCATCTTCGGCTGTTGTGGCAGGAATTGGCGAAAACCAAAGTCCATCGTGGCGGGTGCGCGCGGACCCGGCGGCGGCGGTCAGGCGGAAGCGACGGTTGCTCGTGGTGGCGGAGGCTGCAGTTCCGGCATCGGCGCGGCGGCGAACAGGCGGCGGGTGGGCCGGGCGAGCAGCGCCGCCCAGCGGGCGGAGCGGGCAACCCGCGCGCTGTCGCTGGAGATGCCGGTATTGGCATACATTTGCCGGTAGAGCTTGGAGATGAACACAAACGCCAGCCTGCCCCGCACGCTGCCGACGCAGCGCGAGCGTTCCCAGATGGAGCGGAAGCTGTAGAAGCGATCCCACACGCGCTGGGTGCGGGCGCGGATCTGCTCGGCCGACATGGTCGGGTGGGGCACATAGACCTTGGGGCGCGACGCTTGCGGAATCAGCCAGTGGCGGGAGAGAGGCACGCCGGCGACGGCGGGCGCCCGGGCCGCCACCTCCTCCTCCCACTTCTTGAAATCGAGGGTGCCGGGGAACGGCGTCAGCATGACGAACTGGGCGAAGGTAATGCCGGCGCGCAGAGCGATGTCGAGGGTGGCCTCAAAGGTTTCGGCGCGATCGCTGGGCAGGCCAAAAATGAACGAGCCCAGCACGTGGAGGTCGTGGCGGCGAAAGGCGGCGAGGCGCTGGACCAGCTCTTCCCCGGAGGAGTTGAAGTCTTTATACACGTCCTTGAGGCCGGCCGGGGTAACCGCTTCAATGCCGACCAGCGCGCCGCGGATGTTAGCCTTGCGCATGGCGGTGAGAAACGCGGGATCGTCCGCCGCTTCCATCGTGATCTGGGTGAAAAAGATCAAGTCGGAGGGCAGTTCCGCCAACAAGCGCATCAGCTCGAAACGCTCGCTGCGGATCGCCTGCAACTCGCTCAGCCGGGCGGCTGCCTCGGGCGAACCCCCGGTGGCCAGTTGCCGTTCAGCCAGGCGCAGGTCATTCAGCGAGACCGGATAGAAATTATCGTCGGCCAACGCGATGAAACGGTAGCCGCGCCGGCGCAGCTCGACCACTTCGCCCACTACGCGGTCAGCGTTGCGCTGGCGAGGTTTCTGGCCGTCGGTGCGCCAGACCGAGCAGAAGGAGCAGTGCTTGGGGCAGCCGCGCACGGTTTGCACCGAACCCCACATGTAGCGTCCCGGCGGCAGCAGATCCCAGCGCGCCTGCAGGAAGTCGTCGGCTGCAACCCGGCCGCCTTCGTACGTGGCCTGCAGGCGGCCAGCCACGGCGTCGGCGAGGACCTGGGGCCAGATGACATCGCCATCGCCGCGTACGACCGCGTGCGCCTGGCCCTGCAGTTGGGCTTCCTCGGGGAAAAGGGTGGCATGGATGCCGCCGAAGATCACCGTCGCACCGCGGGCGCGGAGCTGGCGGCCCAGCTCATACCCCCGCAGCGCATTACCGGTATGAATGCCGATGCCGCAAATGTCACCGGGCTGAACCGACAGCGGGTCCAAAGCGACCAGACACTCATCGGCGATGACCGGGTCGCCGTAGCTTGCCGGCGTCGCTGCGGCCAGGACAAATAGCCATCGTGGAGTGATTACCGCGATCCCAAAAGACAGATGGCTCGGGTTGACAAAGTGAATTCGCACCTGCGCAGATACTAGTCTCCTTGGCCGGTAGATGCACGCATAATCGCGCGTAGTGCCGCATCTATGGGCGGCGCCGCGATTCTGCGGGGTGGGACCTGTACGGGGGCCTGCTCAAGCGGGCAGGGAAAGAGGGCCTGAAGCGGCCAGCCCTGGCCCAAGCACCGCGCCGGCCTCAATCTGTGGCAACGGGAGGGCTGTGGCCGCGCGCCCCGCTTAGGCTCGCGTCGGGTTGCCCGCCCTGCTGTGAGTGCGCAGGGCGGGGTTGGGGGCCCCTGGCCCCAACCCGACGCTGCGCCTCGCTCCCACCCCAAGGCGCAGGCGCCTTGGGGGCCCCGAGGCGAGGGTCGCGCCTGCGTATTTCCCCGGGGGCGGGCCGCTGGGACGCTCGCCCATTCCGAATTTCGCGGCCCTTCGCGCCGCTTTGGTCCACGGTGCAAAGCGGCGCGACCCCCGCTCTGGGCGTCTCCAACCGGCTGCGTTAGGGGCCGAACCCTTCTCGTGCTGACCGATACCATCGTCCAATTGTTTCGCCGCCACGGTGTATGGTGTCATGCCTGCATCGCATCCGAACAGGTTGAACTATTGGGGGCCATGTATGACGACCACAAAAACAATCATCGTAACCGGCGCCTCCCAGGGCATTGGAGCCGCCGTCGTTCATGCCTTTCTGGGTCGCGGCTATAACGTGGTGGCGACCTCCCGCAGCCTTTCCGGTTCAGGTTTTACGGCGTCGCCGAAGCTGTTGTTGGTGGATGGAGACATCGGCCGCGCGGCCACGGCGGAGACAGTGGTGCAGGCCGCAAGGGAAAAGTTTGGGGCCATCGATCATGTTGTCCACTGCGCAGGAATTTTCTGGTCCAAGCCCTTTACCGACTACAGCCTCGAAGAGTTTCGCGCCCTGGCCTCCGTCAACCTGGAAGGGTTCATCTTCTTAACCCAATGCGCGGTCAAACAAATGCTGTCGCAGGGCACCGGTGGGAGCGTGACCAGCATCACGGCCGCCTTGGCCGACAATCCCATCGCCGCGTCGCCCGCCTCGCTTCCGATGATCACCAAGGGCGGGCTGGACGCGGCGATCCTCAGCCTGGCAAGCGAATACGCCAAGCAGAATATCCGCTTCAACGCGGTCGCGCCGGGGGTCGTCAACACCCCGCTCCACAAGAACACGCCACGGGATTTGATGAGAACACTGTCGCCCATGGGCACGATCGCCGAGCCCCAGGACATCGCGGAGGCGGTGGTGTATTTGACCGAGGCGCGCTACGTAACCGGGGAGGTGCTGCACGTGGACGGTGGTGCGCACGCGGGCCAATGGTAGGCGGGACGGGTTCCCGCGCGGGCGATGCGGATGGCCGCTTGCGTGAACTTGGCATCCATCTCCCCGCGGCACCGACGCCGTTTGGCACTTACGTCGAGGCCGTGCAAACCGGCAACCTGCTCTTCCTGAGCGGGATGCTTCCCGTTGTCGACCACAAGCCGAAGTATAGCGGCCGGGTTGGGCAGGAGCTTGATGTCGAGGCGGGACGGGATGCCGCCACCGTCGCGGCCCTGGGCGCCTTGGCCACCGCAATGCAGTACTTGGGGTCGCTCAATCGGGTGACTCGCGTGGTGCGGCTGGGGGTCTACATCGCTACCGCTGGCGATACGGTGGATCAGCCCCGAGTGGCGGATGCCGTTTCCGAACTGTTTCGAGATATATTTGGCGCGGAGAAAGCCTCCGTCCGAGTGATTGTCGGCGTGGCCAGTCTTCCCCTCAATGTGCCCATCGAGCTCGACGTGATTTTCGAGGTGGCGGCATGATCAACCCTAGCGGACAGCAAAATCAACTATCGCCGCCGTGGAACCAGACCCGGGTTGCCACGCTGCTGGGCATCAAGTATCCCATCGTACAAGGCCCGATGGGTGGCCTTTCCACACAACAATTGACAGCCACCGTGTCCAACAGTGGCGGTCTCGGCTCCTTCGGCGCTCATGGATGGAGTGCGTCGGCTATCAAGGACGTCATCGCCGAGATCCGCAGCCTCACATCGAAGCCGTTCGCGATCAATCTGTGGGTCTCGATGGAAGATGCCGGGGCGCGCACCTCCGGGAGCGCCGCTTTTGCGCGCAGCCTGGCGCCGCTCGCGGAGCACATCCAAGCCTTGGGCGGCACCCTCCCGCGCTATGAGCCTTACGTTCCGGTCAAGTTCGAGGATCAGGTCCGGGCGGTGATCGACGCCAAGGTGCCTGCTTTCAGCTTCATCTACGGAATTCCGCCAAAGGAAATCCTCGACGAATGCCGTGCGCAGAATATCGTCACCATCGGGACCGCGACGACCCCGGACGAGGCCATCGCGCTCGAGCAGGCGGGAGTCGCCGTGATTGCCGCTTCCGGCTTCGAGGCCGGGGGCCATCGCGGCTCCTTCCTGTGCCCCGCCGAAGAATCGCTCACCGGGACGTTCTCTCTGGTGCCCCAAGTTGCCGATGCCGTGACAGTGCCGGTGGTGGCAGCCGGCGGAATTGCCGATGCCCGCGGCATCGTCGCCGCTTTTGCTCTCGGCGCCGAGGGCGTACAAATCGGAACAGCCTTTCTGGCAACCAGCCAA
Organism: Terriglobales bacterium; assembly: GCA_050747905.1. GTDB lineage: Bacteria > Acidobacteriota > Terriglobia > Terriglobales > SCQP01 > SCQP01. Next base: position 96,579 of record JBOGKQ010000004.1, read on the forward strand.
TCCGGCGCCAGCGCGCGCCACCGGGAGGCGATTCTCAGCGGAAACGCACGCAAGACCGGATTGACCAGGGGCTTCACCGGAAGGCTGGCCCGTGGCATCCACAATCAGTTGCTCGTAGAACTCAATCGTCCAGGAGTGGAGATTCTCCCCTATCCCTTGCAGCGCGTGCCGGTGCGAAGCCTTGCCATGGCCGCCGAGAAGGCGGGGAAGCCGGAGTTGCTTCCACTGTGGGCTGGACAGAGCGCCAGCCTGGTCCGGCACAACGCCCGGCACAACGACGCTGCGGGTTTGCTACAGGTACTGGTCGCCGAGCTCTCCGCCATAGCCGGCCCAGTCCTGGGTTGGAACCGGGGGCGAGGCGGTCAATGATCCTGAGAGAGGTGGCCGCGCCACCAGGCAGATAAGGGCAAAGCAATGGAACAAACGGTTTGTTATCGCACAGTAAGGGTGGCGGGACTGTCCCTTTTCTATCGCGAGGCGGGAGCGAAGGATGCGCCCACGCTGCTTTTGCTGCATGGCCTGCCGTCCTCGTCGCGGATGTTCCAGCCGCTGCTGACGCGGCTCGCCGACGAGTACCATCTGGTGGCGCCCGACTATCCCGGCTACGGACATAGCGACTGGCCCGATCCGCAGCGGTTCGACTACACCTTCGACCGCCTCGCGGCGGTGATGGAGGGCTTTACCGCCGCCCTGGGGCTCACCACCTACACGCTCTATATGCAGGACTACGGCGGACCGGTGGGCTTGCGCATGGCGCTCGCGCATCCGGAGCGGGTGCAGGCTCTCATTGTCCAGGACGCGGTCGCCCACAACGAGGGACTGGGGGCGAACTGGGCCGCACGCCGGGCCTTCTGGGCGGATCGGAAGGGAAATGAAACCGCCTTGCGGCAAACTCTGCTGTCGCTGGCGGCCACGAAGACGCGCCATATTGGCGACGACCCGCACACGGAACTTTACGACCCCGATCTGTGGACCGACGAATACGCCTTCCTGAACGCACCCGGGCAAGCGCAGATTCAAAGCGATCTCTTCTATGACTACCGCGCCAATGTCGCTGCCTATCCGCGGTGGCAGGCATGGATGCGCGAGACGCGGCCGAAGCTGCTCGTTCTCTGGGGTAGGCACGATCTCTCCTTCGAACTGGACGAGCCGGAGCGCTATCGCCAGGATGTGCCGGGCGCGGAGGTCCACCTGCTCGACGCCGGCCACTTTGCGCTGGATACCAAGGCCGACGAGATAGCGGCACTGGTGCGTGCGTTTTTGAAGGCCTTGCGGTAGCAGCTCATTTTCTGTCCATCGAGGAGGACCCAGCCATGACAACACTCACCGCCTCAACTCAATGTTGGCGCGGGCCCCAGCGCGGCTGCGGCGCGACCCCCGCGAGCAGACGCCCTGAGCGCCAGCGCGCGCCCGTTGCCGGCCCGGCCACAGCCCGACCAGCGCCGGGGCCCCCAAGGCGCAAGCGCGTTGGGGGGGTAGCGGGAGGGCGGCTCCAGAAAGCGGTGGCCGTGCCACCGACGCACCCGCCGGAGACGAAAGCGCGATCCACCGTGGAGCTCATCGCCGCCTGCGCCGCCCGAGCCCGGCCCGAACACCTGACGCCTGCCATCCAGCGGGCGCTGCAACGCAATATCCTGGACAGCCTGGGCTGCGCCATCGCCGGGCTGCGGGGCGCGCCTTTCCAGGCACTGCGCCAACAGTTCGAAGAGTACCGTGCCCCGGGGCGGTGCACGTTGATCGGAGGCGGCAGGACATCCCCGGATCAGGCAGCGCTCTTCAACACCTCGCTGGTGCGCTATGTCGATCTTCTCGACAGCTACATGGCGGTTGGCGGGCTGTGCCATCCCAGCGACAATCTGGGCACGGTCCTGGCCGCAGCCGAGCAGGCGGGGGCATCGGGCGAGGAGTTCATGCTGGCGCTGGCCGTCGCCTACGAAATCCAATGCCGGCTCACTGCTGCCGTGCCGGTCATGGCAAAGGGGTTCAATCACGCCCTGCAACTCGCTATCTCCGCTTCCGCCGGCGCCGGAAAACTGTTTGGGCTATCGGCCGGCAAGATCGCTCATGCGATCGCGATCGCGGCCGTAGACAACGTCTCACTGGCTTGCGTACACGCCGAACCGGTATCGCAATGGAAGGGCTTTTCGCCGGGCATGACCGGGATGCGCGCCGTGTACGCCGCGTCGCTGGCGAAGCGTGGAATGACCGGCCCCAGCCGCCTGTTCGAAGGCCCGTACGGGCTGGAGCAGGTGTTCGCCCAGCCCATCGCGGCGGATTGGGAGGATCCCTCGCTCGACGCCGTCACCCAGACGATCATGAAGAAATACTGCTCGCTCATCCATGGCCAGCCGGTGCTGGAAGCGGTGCTGGATTTGAGGCGCCGCCACGGATTGACGGGGGCTCAGGTGGAACGCGTGCGCTGTGATGTCTTTCAGGGCGCGTTCGACTTCGCCGGCGGTGGGAGCTTTGGTGAGAAGGATCATCCCCTGTCGAAAGAGCAGGGCGACTATAACTTGAAATACCTGGTGGCGGCCGCCTTGCTTGACGATCAGGTTGGACCGGCCCAGCTGGAACCGGCGCGCATCCAGGCGCCGGATGCGCAGGCGCTCCTCGCCCGGGTCGACATTTATCCCGACCGGGCATTTAGCGCCCGCTATCCGCAGGAACTCGCTGCCCGAATCACCATTTTCACCAAGGATCGCCGCGTCGTGGTGAAGGAACAGGTGGGCTACGAGGGAGGCCTGACCCATCCCCTGTCGTGGGACCGCACCGTGGAGAAATTCCACTGGCTGACGGAACGGTTCGCCGACGAGGGCCTGCGCCACAGCCTCATCCGTGCGGTGCAGGAACTCGATACCACGCCTCTTTCCGGCCTGATGGAGCTGCTCGCGGAGGTTCGACCCACCGCCGCCTTTGCGGCCACACTCCGAGGCATTCAGTGATGAGCGTGGCGGAGGGTGAACGGATACGCCGCTCTAAATACAGGTCGTTTGCAAAACAGGAGAGGCGCCAACCGCCCCGCCAAAACAGGAGAAAACCATGAGTGCGAATATTGAAGGGAAAATCGTCGTCATTACGGGTGCGAGCAGCGGCCTCGGAGAGAGCACCGCTCGCCACCTTGCCAAGCTGGGCGCAACCGTCGTTCTGGGGGCGCGGCGCACAGACCGCCTCGCCGCTATCGTGAACGACATTCAGGCCGCGGGAGGAAAGGCGCTTGCCGTAGCCACCGACGTCACCAAGCGGGCGGACGTCGAAGGCCTCGTGAAGACGGCGGTCGAGGCCCACGGCAGGGTTGACGTACTGGTGAACAATGCCGGCATTATGCCGATCGCTCCGCTCGCCCGCCTCAAGGTGGATGAGTGGGACCGGATGATTGACGTCAATATCAAGGGTGTTCTGTACGGCATTGCCGCCGCGCTGCCCTACATGAAGAAGCAGAAGAGTGGCCACATCATCAACACCGCATCGGTGTTCGGCATTAAGGTGTTTGCACCCGGAGGCACGGTCTATTGCGCCACCAAGGGTGCGGTGCGGTTGCTGACGGAGGGACTGCGTATGGAGACCCGAGCCGACAATATCCGGTGCACGGTCATCTCTCCCGGCGCGGTTGAGTCGGAGCTCAAGGACACCACTTCCGACGAGGAATCCTCCCAGGCCGTCAAGGGCATGTACAAGGCGTGGGCCATTCCCGCCGCGGCGATCGCCCGTGCGATTGCCTTTGCCATCGAGCAGCCGGCCGAAGTCGATATCAACGAAATCGTGGTCCGCCCGACCGCGCAGGAATTCTGAGCAACGCGATTACCGGGAGCCCATCCCGGGCGCTCCCTGGTCATCGTTTAATCCTGTTCCCCGAGAGTTTGGACAAATGTCCTACCGTATGGATAGAACAGTTCCTTGTTGCCCTGCTGCCACGCCGCTCTCAATTCCGGCGCTGTGATGTCCCAGTCCGGTCGGCATTTCTTGGTAACGGCGCGCAGGTCTTGGCGGAGATCTTCCAAGGTGGGTCTGCCTAAGAACCAGTAGCCGTTGTAAATCTTATAAATTACCAGGCCGGGTTCGAGCACGATTACGTGCGGGATCATGGGATTCTTGCCCGGATCGGTGTATTCGGCGATGTCGAGATCCTGTTGGACGACGCGCCCCGCATCGGACAGGAATGGCCAGTGAGCGCCGACGCCACTGCGATATTCGTTCGTCTGGGCGATGTTGTCGGTGCTGATGGTGACCAACCGGCAGTAGGCAACCTCAAGTTCGCGATGGAGTTGAACCAATCCTTCCGCCTGCCGGCGGTCCTTGGGGCAGAAACCTCCGCGGCTGAGGACGAGAACCATCGGATGCTGGCCCTGCAGTTCTGAAAGCTTCCGGCGCTTCGCGGCGTGATCGGAAAGCTCATAGTCGGGCAAGAGAGTCCCAGGAACAACGTCAGGTCGCATAGCAACACCTCCATCAGCCGCCCCACGTTCTGCGGATAATTATCCCGGATTTCCGCTCGCGGGGGTCGCGCCGGTTTGCACCGTGGGCAAAATCGGCGCGCAAGGCCGCGAAATTCGGAATGGGCGAGCGTCCCAGCGAGCGCCCCCGGGGAAATACGCAGGCGCGGCGCTCGCCTCGGGGCCCCCAAGGCGCGTGCGCCTTGGGGTGGGAGCGAGGCGCAGTGTCGGGTTGGGGCCAGGGATCCCCAAGCCCGCCCTGCGCAGCTCCAGCAGGGCGAGGCAATTCTCCCTGCGCCGTTCCAGCAGGGCGAAGCAGCCGCGCTGGGGCCCGCGCCAACATTGTTTAACGTGTCCCCATTGTGCTCGCCGCCGGGAGGCCATAGCGGGGAGCAGGAGCGCTTCGCGACAAATTCGGCAACATCTTCTGCCGTGCCGCTTCATAGGCCATCCAGTCGGAAGCATCCGACAACGGGGGAATGGTCACCAGTTCGCCCTGGTCAAGGCCGGCCAAAGCCGCGTCCACCAAGTCTTCGCCGCTCATGACGATTTCGCTGGGGAGCCGTTCGAGAGGAGTTCCGGCAACAGCCCAGAACGCAGTTGCCGTGGCGCCTGGCAGCACGACCTGCACGCGGATACGGCTGGCGGCCAGCTCCTTGTGGAGCGCGAGGCTAAACGCCAGTACGAAGGCCTTGGTGCCTCCGTAGACGCTGTTCAGCAGCTCCGGCGCGACGCCCACGACCGAGGAAATGTTGATGATCGTGCCGCGGCCGCGTTGCAGGAATGAGGGCACGACGGCATGTGTCAGCCGTGTCAAGGCGGTAACGTTGAGGCGGATCATCGCGTCCATGGTCTCGATGTCGGAGGTGGCGAGGGGCGCGGTGGCGCCGATGCCCGCATTGTTGACCAGAACGGTGAGGGAGGCGTCCCTGTGCAACACTTCTTCGAGCGCGGCCAGGTCGGTTCGGTTGCTAAGGTCGGCGCCGATGACTTGGACGGAACGCGCGGTGTCACGGGTGAGGCGTGCCGCCAGCCTCTCGAGCCGCTCTCGATTGCGGGCCACGAGAATCAGATCGTGGCCACGGCGCGCCAGCCGGTCGGCGTAAATCGCCCCGATGCCGCTGGAAGCGCCAGTGATGAGTGCTGTGCCGGGCAAAAGTGTCTTCATGGTTTTCTCCTATGCTCCTTGTGTAACGCAATGTCGAAGTGCGGTCCCTGCCTCGGTGCTGAACGGTTCGGGCTGTTCCACGTCGTGAAGTGGCCGCTCCGACTTTAAAGAGGTGGCCGTCCCACCTTGGTCGGATCTCCTAATGCGCTGTACAAATGCGATTAAGCCGGAGAATCGACGACGACGCCATTGGACGATGGTGTCGGTCGGTACTTAGGTGCCGGTCGGCGACCAACCAATACCAAGGTACGATAGGTGCTCTTCCTCGGAAGGGCGCATGATGGGTGGTGGAATGCCGCTTGAAGGACCTGCGATGAATCGCGAGCTCGATTGCCTCGTCGAGGCGCTGCCGGGCCTGGCGTGGATCGCGCTACCGGACGGGCAAATTGATTTTCTGAACCAACGCTGGTGCCAATATACCGGACTCAGCCTGCAGGAGGGCCGTGGCTGGGGATGGCTGGCTGCGATTCATCCCGACGACCTGTCGAATCTGCGCGCGCGCTGGCACGCCATACTGGCATCCGGCCAGCCCGGTGAAATCGAAGCCCGTCTGCGGCGCTTCGATGGCGCGTATCGCTGGTTCCTCCTGGGCAGCAATCCGCTGCGCGACGCAGCCGGACAGATCACGAGGTGGTGCGGGCTGAGTAGCGATATCGGGGACCGGCTGGGGGCAGAGGAAGCCTTGCGGCACGCGCGCGCGCAAATTGTGGACGGCATTCCTGTCCCTGTTGCCCTGATGACAGCGGACGGCCAGGTCGAACTCGTCAACCGACTTGCTCTGGAATACTTTGGCAAAACCGCCCCCGAGCTGAAGAATTGGACGACCTCCGACGCTGTTCATCCGGATGACCTTCCGCAGGTGGCTGCCGCCTGGAGAAGCGCGGTCGAAACCGGCCACCCCTACGAAGTGGAAAGCCGCCACCGCCGCGCGGATGGTGTGTACCGCTGGTTTCGCGTATCCGGATTCCCTATGCACGACCGCGACGGACGCATCGCCCGCTGGTACGTCTTGCAAACCGACGTCGATGACCGAAAGCGGACTGAGTTTCTGCTGAACGGTGAAAATCGCCTTCTGGAAATGATGGCCCGAGGGGAACCGCTCGCTGCGATCCTCACGGAGCTATGCCGGCTGGTGGAAGCGGTGTGCTCAAACTGTGCGTGCTGTTCGATCCTGCGGCTGGATGCGGAGACCAAACGGCTTTGGCATGTCGCGTCGCCCCGCGTTCCCAGGGCTTACACGGAAGCCATCGACGGCTTCGCCATAGGCCCGGAGGTCAGCTCGTGCGGCACCGCTGCGTACCGTGGCGAGCAGGTGATCGCCTCCGATATCGCCACCGATCCGCGCTGGGCCGGCTTCCGCGATGTCGCCCTGGAGAATGGGCTGCGCGCCTGCTGGTCCACCCCGATCTTCTCGCAACAGCGCCGCGTGTTGGGAACGTTTGCGATGTTTTCCGGCCGGGCGGGAAGTCCCACGGCCGTTGACCAGGAGGTGGTTGCCCTGGTCACCCACTTGGGCAGCATCGCCATGGAGCGCGCGCTCAACGAGGCTGCGCTGGGTAAGGCCCGATCCGAGCTCGCCCAGGTGGCGCGGGCCACATCGCTGAGCACTTTGACCGCCTCCATCGCCCACGAGGTGAATCAGCCGCTGTCAGGCATCATCACCAATGCCAGCACCTGCCTGCGGATGCTCTCCGCCGATCCGCCCAATGTCGCCGGCGCGCTGGAAACTGCGCGGCGCACCATTCGCGACGGCAACCGCGCCGCGGAGGTGATCCAGAGGCTGCGGGCCCTCTTTGCCAAAAAAGATCTCGTGCCGGAAGCGGTGGACCTGAATGAGGCTATCCGCGAGGTGATTGTGCTGTCGCGGAGCGAGTTGCAGCGAAGCCAGGTGCTCCTGCGCCCCGACCTCGCCGCCGACCTGCCGCCGGTCGCGGGCGATCGGGTCCAATTGCAGCAGGTCGTTCTCAACCTGCTGCGCAACGCCGCGGACGCGATGAACGGGGTCAACGATCGTCCCCGGCGCCTGCGGATCCGGACCGAATGCAGCCAGGCTGATTCTGTATGCCTGAGCGTGCAGGATGCCGGGGTGGGCATCGAGCCGCAGACGGTGGAACGGCTCTTCGAGCCTTTCTACACCACTAAGACCGACGGGATGGGGATGGGACTGTCTATCAGCCGCTCCATCATCGAGAGCCATCATGGCCGTATCTGGGCGCAGCCCAATCGGGGACCCGGAGCGACCTTTGCGTTTTCCATTCCCCGCAGGCCGGACGGCAGCGGGCCTACCGGCCTGACGAGCCAACTTGCAAATGTTGGCGCGGGGGGCCCCAGCGCGGCTGCGGCGCCACCCCCGCGAGACGCCCTGAGCGCCCGCGGGCGCCGGTTGCCGGCGAGCGGAACTCGGCGGCGCGGAGTTCCAGCCCGGCCACAGCCCGGCCAATGGGAGGGCGGCTCCAGAGAGAGATGGCCGTGCCACAGTGCCGCGAGGCAGCCATGATGGACCGCAGAGCCCTCGTTTCGGTAGTGGATGACGACGAATCCGTGCGCGAGTCGCTCCCGGACTTGTTGCGGGAATTCGGCTTTGACGTCCGCGCGTTCGCTTCCGCGGAGGAGTTCCTGTCCTCGGGTTCCCTCGGCCATACCGATTGCCTGGTCCTCGACATTGCCATGCCGGGCATGAGCGGACTCGACCTTCAACGGGAGTTGATGCTGCGGGGGCAGAAAATCCCAATCATCTTCATCACCGCCCACGGCGACGCACGCACCCGTCCCCAGGTGCTCCAACAGGGGGCCGTGGAGTGCCTGTTCAAACCCTTCAGCGAGACCGCACTGCGCGAGGCCCTCGATGCCGCAATTCGAGTCAACTAGGCGCTCGACCCCGGCCCAGCCCGCCCACCCGGCATCGGGTTCAGCGCACCTCACCCACCCTGGTTCCAAGCCGGCGCTCATGTCGGATACAACCCCGATTGTTTTCGTGGTGGACGACGACATCTCGGTCCGCGAATCACTGGAATTGCTGATCCGCTGCGGCGGTTGGCGGCCCCTGACCTTCGCGTGCGCCGGGGAATTTCTGGCCTACCCCCGCGGCGCCGTTCCCAGCTGCCTGGTCTTGGACGTTTCTCTTCCCGGCCTCAACGGCCTTGATCTGCAGCAGCGCATCGCCGCCGAGCGGGCCGACCTGCCCATCATTTTCATCACCGGCCATGGAGATGTGCCGATGAGCGTCCAGGCCATGAAGGCGGGTGCGGTTGAATTCCTGACCAAGCCCTTCTGCGACGCTGTGTTGTTGAGCGCCATCGGCTGCGCGATCGAGCGCAGCGGCATGGTTCTAGCGCGCGATACCGAGATGCGAGCCCTACGGGAGAGTTACGCATCGTTGACGCGCCGCGAACGGGAGGTGATGACTTTGGTCGTCTCCGGCCGGTTGAATAAGCAGGTGGGGGGGGAGCTCGGCATCAGCGAGATTACGGTCAAGGCGCACCGCGGCAGGGTGATGCAAAAGATGAGGGCCGACTCGCTGGCCGCCTTGGTCAACATGGCCGCTGGCCTGGACCTCGCGCATCCCTCACCGGCTAGGGTTGCGCCCTTCCCGCCGCATCGCCGGAGTTCAGATTAGATCGCCAACCGCCCGCGGCAGCTTGGAGACGCCCTGAGCGCCAGCGGGAGGGTGGCTCCAGAAAGAGGTGGCCGCGCCGCCGTTTGCCTATAATCGGGACGGGGAGAACTATGAAGGCCATTGTGGTGAGTGAATTTGGAGGGCCAGAAGTGCTGCGGGTGGCCGAGGTTGCAAAGCCCATTCCGGGGGCGGGGCAAGTGCTGGTGCGGGTGCACGCGGCAGGGGTGAATCCGTACGACGCATATATGCGCACTGGGACGTATGCCATCAAGCCGCCGCTTCCTTATACACCCGGCGGGGACGTTGCCGGTACGGTCGTGGCGGTGGGCGCTGGCGTCAGTGGGCAGCAGGAGGGCGAGCGCGTGTATTGCGCCGGAACCGTCAGCGGCGCCTACGCGGAGTATGCGCTGGCCGCAGAGGCGCAGGTGCATCCGCTGCCCGAGGCGATCAGCTTTGCGCAAGGCGCAGCGGTCGGCGTTCCCTACGGCACCGCGTATCATGCGCTGGTGCAGCAAGCGCGGGTGCGGGCGGGCGAAACTGTGCTGGTGCACGGCGCCAGCGGCGCGGTCGGCATTGCCGCCCTGCAGATCGCGCGCGCGCTGGGACTGCGCGTGTTTGGCACCGCGGGCAGCGCCGCCGGGCAGGCGCTGGTCGAGCGTGAGGGCGCGACGCGGGTGTTCGATCACTCGCAGAGTGGCTATCAGGAACAGATTCTCGCTGCAACCGGTGGCGCGGGCGTGGACCTGATTCTCGAGATGCTGGCGAACGTGAACCTGGGGCACGATCTCAAGCTGCTGGCGCGCGCGGGACGCGTGGTGGTGATCGGCTCGCGTGGGGACGTGACGGTTTCGCCGCGGGACCTGATGTCGCGGCGTGGGCAAATCTTAGGGTTCACGCTGTGGGGTGCGAGCGAGGCTGAGCTGCGGGAAATCCACGCCGGACTGGGCGCCGGGCTGCGCGACGGCACGCTGCGGCCGGTGGTCGGCCGCGAACTGCCGCTCGCCCATGCCGAGGAAGCGCATCGGGCCGTACTGGGCGCCAAGGCGTTGGGCAAGATTGTGCTCGTCCCCTGATGAACGGCTGGTTCGGACAGGTTTGGCTGGCGCGGCTGCTCATCCAGCGCGGCCTGGCCATCATTTACCTGATCGCCTTCGTCGTGGCGCTGCGGCAGTTTCCTGCGCTGCTGGGTGAGCGAGGTTTGCTGCCGGCGCCGCTGTTTCTGCGCGGGAGGCGGTTTCGGGACTCGCCCAGCCTGTTCCATTGGCATTACTCCGACCAGTGGCTGCGCGCGGTGGCGTGGGCCGGGATCGTGCTGGCGGTGCTGGCGCTGGGCGGCGTAGCCGAGATGGGGCCGGCGTGGCTGCCGGTGATCGAGTGGCTGACGCTCTGGTTTCTGTACCTTTCCATCGTTAACGCGGGCCAGCAGTTTTACGCTTTCGGGTGGGAATCCATGCTGCTGGAAGCGGGATTCTTTGCGGCCTTTCTGGGGCCCGCGGCAATGCGGGCACCGTGGATTCCGCTGCTCATCCTGCGCTGGATGCTGTTCCGCACCGAGCTCGGCGCCGGACTCATCAAGCTCCGCCATGATGCCTGCTGGCGCGACCTCACCTGCCTTTACTACCATTACGAAACCCAGCCGTTGCCCAATCTCTTGAGCCGCTGGTTCCATCGCCTGCCGCGCGCGATGCAGCGGTTTTCGGTGCTGTTCAGCCATTTCATCCAAATCGTGGTCCCATTCGGGTTGTTTGCGCCGCAGCCGGTCGCGACGCTCTGCGGGGCACTGGCGATCCTGCACCAGTTGCTGCTCGTCGTGAGCGGCAATTACTCCTGGCTGAACTGGCTGACGGTAATCCTGGGCTTTTCGGCGTTCGGGGATGCCGCACTCGGTTTTGCTACCCCGGCGGCGACGGCGGTTCCAGCACCCATGCTGGTGGTACTGATCGCGCTGGCGGCGTATGCCGCCTACGCCAGCATTGGGCCGGTGCAGAACCTGCTCTCGCCGCGGCAGGCAATGAACCGCAGCTACAACCCCTGGCACTTGGTGGGCTCCTATGGCGCTTTTGGTTCGGTGACCAGGATCCGGTACGAAGTCGTGCTCGAGGCGACGACTGCGCCCCTGCTCGAGGCAAGCACGGAATGGCACGAGTACGAGTTTTGGGCAAAGCCGGGCGATCCGCGGCGGCGGCCGCCTCAGGTGGCGCCGTATCATCTGCGCCTGGACTGGGCGATGTGGTTTCTGCCATTCTCGGTGAGCGTCAGCAGCGGTGGGTTGCGATTCCCCGGCCATGAACTCTGGTTCCTGCGCTTCGTGCGGCAACTGCTGGTCGCCGACCCGGCCACCGTGCGCCTGTTGCGCCGCGCTCCGTTCAATACGCAGCGCCCGGCATTTGTGCGCGCGCTCTATTACCGCTATCGCTTCACCACTCCCGCCGAGCAGCGTGCCGGCTGCGGCTGGTGGCAGCGCGAGCAGGTGGGCGTGTACTTACCGCCAGTTTCGCTACGCTGCGACCTGCAGACGCCCTGAGCGCCAGCGGGCGGGCGGCTCCAGAAAGAGGTGCCGTGCCACTGCCACTCTGGCGCGGCCGGAGATAATGGCTTAGCATGCGGGTATGGGTCGCTTCTCTGTATGGCTGGTTACAATAGGTCTGGTGGCGGCGGCGGCGGCGCAGACCCCGCGGTTCACTCCCGCCCAGCAGGTGCTGGTAGAGCGCATTGGCAAGCTGCGCAGCCTCGATCACGCCGCCCGCGCCCAGCAGACGCGGGCGCTGGCGCTGGTGGTGCGGGCGCTGCCGGCGGATGCCACCAAGAGCCTGGTGGCGCTGGACTTGGCTTCGCTGTCCACCGAGGGCGACTTCGGGCGCGGCACCCTGCAGCAAGTAACAACCACCCTCCAGGACGCCCTCGCGCAGACGCCGCCCACAGACGCGGACATGGCCGATGCCGCCTATCAGGAGCTGGCGAGCCTGGCGCGCTATGAGGACATGAAGGTCACGCTGTCTTCGCAGCCCTACGCGGCCGCAGTGGCGAAACTCGAGGGCGATGACGCGGCGCGCGCGGGGGCGAATTTCACCCTCATCGGCCTTGGCGGCACGCGCTGGACCCTCGCCGCGCTCCGCGGCAAAGTGGTGCTGGTGAACTTCTGGGCCACCTGGTGTCCGCCCTGCCGCGCCGAAATGCCAGATCTCGAGCGACTGCACACAGAGTTCGCGCCGCGGGGCCTGGTGATCCTGGGCATCTCCGACGAAAAACCGGTGACGGTCAGCACGTTCGTCAACGGCGAGCATGTGACCTATCCCATCCTGCTCGACCCGGACGACGCGGTCGAGAAGCTCTATCGCGTCGAGAGCATTCCGATGAGCTTCCTGTACAACCGCCAAGGCAAGCTCGTGGCTGAAGCGATGGATATGCGCACGCGCGGGCAGTTTCTGGCGATGCTGGCCAAGGCTGGACTTTGATCAATCCTTGAGCACCTGTGACGGCTCAAGATTGGACGCGCGGCGCGCGGGCAGATAGCTAATGTTGGCGCGGGCCCCAGCGCGGCTGCGCCGCCCGCCTCGCTTATGCTAGCGGGGGCCGCGCCTGCTTATTTCCCCGGGGGCGCTCGCGGGACGCTCGCCCGTTCCGAATTTCGCGGCCCTTCGCGCCGATTTTGCCCGCGGTGCCAAGCGGCGCGACCCCCGCGAGGCGAGCACGCTGTGCCCAGCCGCACCAGTTCGGCCACGAACGTTAGCGGATCGTGCGCCGTGACGCCGTAGAGCCGAGACGCGAGCGAACGTGCCCTGGTTGAGCCGCAGCCGCTCGCTCGAGACCTGCTGCAGGCGTTCAGTGATGTCGTCGGCTTGCGGCTTTGACATCAGCAAAAGCCGCAAGCGCTTGCCCCAAGCGCGTTCCACCAACGCTGGTTTTGCTCTAGGGACCGTGCGCTGCCTCCCCGGATTGTTAAGTGCAGGAGCAGAGCGTAGTGCCAGAGTGCCCGAACCAGGATGGGCCATGGGAAATGGTTTTCCCTCGGCAACGACCCATTGCAGTTCCAGTGCAGGCCGTAAGTGGTGTGGAATCAGAGCGGCGGTTCGGCACGTGGAATGCAACGAAAGGGGTGGAGGGCAATCCACCGCTCCCCGCCACAGGAGGTTATTGCCATGCTCGTCGCTCAAACCGCCAGCTTGCTACCGGCTCTTTATGACTGTGTCACGTTTGTGGGTGGCGGCAGCGTGCTGGCCTTCATGGCCTGGAGCGTGATCAGGTGTCCGCACCGCCACGAGCTATTTGATCGCTATCCGGATGGCCGCCCGGCGCTGCGCTGTCAGCAGTGCCTGCAATTGCGTCCCAATATTCTTGGCGACGTCACGCCACGTTATCGCCAGACGCAGCAGCCGCTGTTGCACGCCGATGTCGCCAACGGTATCAAGCGCACGTTTGGCGAGCTCGACTACCCCATCACCGACGCCGATCTGTTCGACTTCAGCGCGCGCCCACAAGAGATGGCGGCGCGCTAGAAGTGGTCTGGCTCTAATGTTGGCGCGGGCCCCAGCGCGGCTGCGCCTGCGTATTTCCCCGGGGGACGCTCGCCCATTCCGAATTTCGCGGCCCTTCGCGCCGATTTTGCCCACGGTGCAAAGCGGCGCGACCCCCCGCGAACCGACTTCCGGCATGTCTGCTTGCGGAGACGCCCGAGCCCCTTCAGGTTCTGCCATCCGCCGCCGCTCCCCGCGGCCCAGCCTCAAGGATGTCAACCAGACCAGTCCGCTTCTAGTGTCCTGCGTCAGAAATTCGATGAACTTTCGGGCCATCCCGCGTGCGGCTTTTCACCCGGAAAAGCCGCAATTCTCCTGCCACCGTTATGCAAACTTCCTCTTACGCAGGACACCGGTAACTGCGGACGTGGCTCGCACTGCCGCTTCCAGCCGCGGCATGAGCTGCCGCAGGTCCGCGACCGAGGCGACGCCAATGGAGATGCGGAACCAGCCTTCGCCCGCGGCGGCGCCGAAGGCGGCGAACGGCACCATGCCGACCTGGGCGGCGTGCAAGAGATAGCGGCGGATGTCCTCATCGCTTTGCAGCACCGATCCGTCCGGCGCTTGCCGGCCATGCAGCGCAAAGCGCACGCTGTTATAGATAGCGCCCTGGGGCTGGAGACTGTCCACCGGCAGGCCGGAGGCGCGCATCGCCTGCAGACCCGCGTGCACCACCGCGAGCCGCGCCGCGGCTTCCCGCCGCAGGTGCGCGATATAGACATCCACAGCCGCGCCATCGGCCAGGAATTTGGCCGTGGCGACCTGCTCGGCCCGCGGCGCCCAGCCTCCCACGTGGCCGTTGATCTTGTTGATCGCTTTGGCGATTTCCGGTGGCGCGATCGCCCAGCCCACCCGCAGGCCCGTGGCGGCAAAGCATTTTGAGATGGCGTCAATGGTCACCAGATACGGCTCGATCGCCGGCCGCAGCAGCACCGGATCCGGATGCACCGTGCCGGGCGTAGTTACCATCCAGTAGACCTGGTCATAGAGCACATATAGCGGTCGCTCGCTCGGGCCGCGGCGGGCGTTTTCCTCGAGCACTACGTCCAGAATCGCCGCAAGTTGATCCGCGCCCATCGCCGAACCGGCGGGATTCAGCGGCGTGTTCAGCGCCAGCAGCCGCGCGCCTTTCAGATGCGGCCGCAGCGCCACCGCGGTGGGCAAAAATCCAGCTTCTTTGGGGCAGGCAACGCGCACCTGCACCGCGCCCACCATGTCGCAGTAGTACTCGTTGTTCCACCCGGGCACGCCGAATACCACGCGGTCGCCCTTTTCCACCAGCGCGGCGTAGGTCGCATAGATCACCGGCCGTGCGCCGCCCGCCACCACTACCGTGTCGATCGCCACCTCGCGCCCGCCACGCGGCTGATAGAAACCGCAGATGGCGCGGCGCAGCGATTCCATACCCACTGCGGGCGGATAATTCGACTCGCCCGCGCGCAGTGCCTCGACCACCCCGTTCTCCAACCCTTCAGGGATCCGGAACTGCGTGGCGCGGAAGTCGCCCACGGTGAGGTTCAAAATGGGCTGTCCCTCGGCAATGAGCACACTGATTTCGGCGCCGATGCCGAGAATCACCGAACCTTTCAGTTCGCGGGCAAGGTGCGTCAGTTTCTGGTTGGGCATGGCTATAGCTTAACCGCGGCAACTTGGAAACGCCTGAGCGCCAGCGGGCCTCCGTTGCCGGCGAGCGGAACTCCGCTTGCGTGTTGGGGTGGCAGCGGGAGGGCGGCTCCATAAAGAGGGCAGCCTCCGCCGTCAGCAGCGGCGCCCCGGGGCTGTAGGCGCTGGGCTCGGCCAGCGGAAACAGCCACCGGATGTAGTCGTGGGGTTGCTCCAGGTGGGTGTCGTCCCAGCCCAGACTTGCATCCAGCTTCCACCCGCGGTAAAACTCCAACAACCCGGATCACGGCTACTCGACCGCGGGCTGTAATTCGGCCGCCGGCGCAGCGCCGCCACCCGCACGCCGCAGATAATAATCCACCGCCGGGGTAATCAGCAGCGAGAGCACCATCGAGATCACAATCCCGCCGATCACCGCGATGGCCAGCGGCTGCAGCATTTGCGCGCCCGCGCCCCAGGCAAACGCCAGCGGCAGCATGCCCACCACCGCCGCCGCGGCGGTCATCACAATCGGCCGCAACCGGCGGCGGCCGGCCTGCACCATCGCCTCCAACGGCGCCAGACCCATATGCCGGAACTGCTCATCGGCGTCCAGCAGCAAGATGCCGTTCTTGGCGACGATGCCCACCACCATGATCAGGCCCATGAAAGAGGCGATGTTGAACTCGGTGCCGGTCACCAGCAGCAGGAAGAACACTCCCGAGGTGGATAGCAGCGCCGAGGCCAGAATCGCGGCGGGCGCGGAAAAATCGCGAAACTCGAACAGCAGCACCAGAAACACCAGCACAATCGCCAACACCAGCACCATCACCAGGTCGCCGAACGATTTCTGCTGGGTGGCGTAGGTCCCGCCGTACTCGACCCGGATGCCGGTAGGCAAGTGCACCCCGGCGACCGCGCGCTGCACCGCCGCGATGCCGCGCCCCAAATCCACGCCCTGCAGGCGCGCCGTCACCTCGACTTCGCGCTGCAAGTTCTCGCGCAAAATTTCCGTCTGGCTGGGCAGGGTGGTCACCGTGGTCAGCGCCCCCAGGGTGGCCGTGTGGCCGCTGGCGCTGACCAACACGGTGTTGCGCAGCGCGTCGAGCGAGGCGCGGTCGGGGGCGGGAAACCGCACGCGAATGTTGTAGGAGCGGTCGTTGGCGATCACCGGCGTCGAGGCGGTGACGCCTTCCAGCAGCGCCTGCGCGTCCGTGGCGACCTCTTGGGCGGTAAAGCCGGCGTGCGCCGCCACCGTCGGGTCGACGTGGAAGATGATGGCGGGGCCGCTGGCGGCGTTGTCCACACCGTCCTCGACATCCACCACGCCCGCCTGCTTGCCGATCGCGTCGGCGACGATCGGCGCCCAGTGGTTGAGCAGTGCGCCGTCGGGGTTGAACAGCTTGATCACCACCGGCTGCGGAGCGTTGGTGAGATCGCCGATCATGTCCTGCAGGGTCTGGGTGAAGTCAATGTCGAGCTGGGGATAGGCACGTGAAATCTGCGCGCGCGCCTCGGCCATGATGGCATCAATGCCGCGCGAGCGGTGGTTGTTCAACATCACCGAAATGTCGCCGGTGTTGGCCTCGGTCACCGCGGCGAGGCCCAGTTGCAGGCCGGTGCGGCGGGACGTAGAGGCGACTTCCGGAATGCTGTGCAGAATGGCATTGACGCCATCGAGCACGCGGCTGGTTTCGGCCAGCGAGCTGCCGGGAGGCATGACGTAGTCGAAGGTGAAGGCGCCCTCGTCCATGTGGGGCAGCAGTCCGGTGCCCAGCGCCTTGTAACAGAACCAGGAAGCGGCGATCAACACCAGGCTGAAGCCCACCAGCCACAGCGGGCGCGCCAGCGCACGCCGCATCCCGTGGTCGTAGAAATCAACGACCGCGAGGAAAAAGCCGCTGAGGGAGGCCTCCTCGGCCGCCAGCACGCGCTGCGCCTCGCTTTTGCCCTCCAGGCCGGACGGCAGCGGACGCGCGGCGCGCTCGCCCAGCACATGCAGACTGAGCACCGGCGTCCACGTCAGCGCCAGCGCCAGCGAGGTCGCCAGCGCCACGCCCACGGTGATGGCAAGCGCGCGGAAGAACACTCCGGTCACGCCGGTAATGGAGATCAGCGGCAAAAACACCACGATCGGCGTGAGCGTCGAAAACACCAGCGGCTTGCCAATTTCCTGGAGCGCCGCCTGGATCGCCTGCAGCCGCTCCTTGCCCGCGTCGCGGTGCAGCACGATCGTCTCCACCATCACGATGGCGTCGTCAATCACCAGGCCCACCGCCGCCGCAAGGCCCCCGAGACTCATGATGTTGAACGTTTGGTGCAGCACCGCCATGACGATGAAGGTGATCAGGATGGTCGAGGGGATCACCAGACCCGCGACCAGCGACGTGCCCCAGTCCCGCAAAAACAGCACCATCACGATGGAGGCGAGAATGAGGCCGAGAAGGATCGCGTCGCGCACGCTGCCGATGGATTCGGAAACGATGGTGGATTGGTCGTAAAACGGCGACACCGCGACCCCCGGCGGCAGCGAGCCCTCCAGTTGGGCGATCTTGGTGTGTATCTCATCCGCCACCACAAGGGTGTTGCTGTTCAGTTGCCGGTTTACGTAGAGCAGCACGGCTGGCCGGCCGTTGGCCTCAACCACCGTGTAAACGGGTTGGACGGACGGATGCACCACGGCCACATCGCCGACCCGGACGGGCACGCCCGCAGGTGTGGTCGTGACCACGATGTCGCCGATCTGCGCGGGGTCGGTGACCTGGCCGTTGACCAGGCCGAGGTACAACTCATGATTGCGGGCCATCAGACCGGGCGAGCTTACGAGGTTGGTGGCCTCGACGGCGCTCAGCAGGTCCTGCACGGTAATGCCGGCCCGTTCGAGTTTGGCGGGATCGGGAGTGATCTGGAATTCGGGGTGCTGGCCGCCCTGCACCAGCACTGTGGCAACTCCGGGCAGACGGTTGAGCTGGGGCTTCAGGTCATAGGTGGCCAGCGTCCACAACCTCGTCTGCGGCACCGTCGCCGAGGTGAGCGAGTAGCCGATGATCGGGAAGCTTGAAAACATCAGACGGTGCGAAGTGATCTGCGCCGTCGGCGGCAGCTCGGTTTGCGCCTGCGCCATGGCGGCGTTGACCAACTGGAGCGTGGTCACCATGTTCACGTTCCAGTTGAAATACAGGTCAATTTCCGCCGAGCCACGGCTGGTGATCGAGTTCACCTTCACCAGACCGGGCACGCTGTTGACCGCTTCCTCCAGGGGGCGCGTGATGGTCACCATCATCTGGTCAATGGGCATCACGCCGTTGTCCACGCCCACCACGATGCGTGGGAAGTTGGTGTGCGGAAATACCGCGATGGGCAGCTTGACGGCCTCGAATATGCCCACCAGCGAGAGCACGATGACCAGGAAAATCAGCGGTCGCGAGAAGCGCGACACGTAATTGTCCAGCGGGCGGCCGGCGGCTGGAGGCGCGGGTCTCATGTGCAGCAGGCTCACGGCCGATCGCCCTTGGCGGTGCGCACGCTCACCGGCGTGCCGTCGGCCAGCGCATAGGCGCCTTGGCTGATGACCGGCTCGCCGGCATGCACGCCCTTCAGGATTTGGACCGAATCCGGCTCGCGCACCCCCACCGTCACCGTCACCTGATGCGCCTTGTGGTCGCTGCCCACCACCATCACCGACGTGGCGCCGCTGTCGTCAGTGAGCAGCGCGCTGGCGGGGATGGTAAGCGCGTTGTCGAGCGTGCGCGCCAGCATGGCCACCGCGGCTGTGGTGCCCGGTCGCAGCGTGCGGGCGGGATTGGCAGCCTCGACCCAGACCTGCACCGTGGTGCTGCCGGGGTCGGTCGCGGGACTGACGATGGTCACCTTGCCGGGAAACGCCCTGCCCCCGGGCCCGGTAATGGCCGCTGGGTCGCCAACTTTGAGCAAAGCCGCCTGGCTGGCAGGCAGATGCGTGCGCGCCACCACCCGGCTGAGATCCATGATGGTCATCAGCGGCGCCGAAGTGGTGGCCAGCTCACCCGGATACACCGGCCGATCCGTGACCACCCCGTCTATCACGCTGGTGATTTCCGAGTAGCTCAATTGCGCCGCGGCCGCGGCCGCCCGCGCCCGGGCGCTGTCGAGCGTGGCTTGGGCCGCGGCCAGGGCCTGGGCATGGCCGCCGCGTTCGAGCGCCTGCAGATGCTGCTGTGCGAGCGCGGCGGCATTTTGGGCGTCGGTCAGGTTCACCTTCGCCTGGTCGAGGTCGCGGCGCGGCAGCGCCCCCTGCTGGTACAACTGCTTACGGCTGTCATAGATGGCCTGGGCGTTCGCCTGCGCCTGCTGGGCGGCGGTGAGGTCGAGCTGGGCTTTTTGCAGGGCTGCCGGAATCGAACCCGCGACAGCGGTTTTGTAATCTGCCTGCGCCGCCATGAGCTGCGCCTGGGCCTCGGCATTGGCGGCCTTGAGGTCGCTGTTTTCCAATCCTGCGACCAGTTCACCGACATGCACGCGATCGCCGCGCTGCACGTAAAAGCGAGCCACCGGGGCGCTGATCTTGGGGGTGATGATGGCCTGGCGCAACGGATAGAGCACTGCCTGGGTGCGCACCCATTGCTGGATGGGGCCGCGCGCCACCGGTGTCACCTCGACCGCGACGTTGGGCATAACCTCGGTTTCGGGCGCGTGCGAGCAGGCGGCGGCGAGCACCAGCAAAGCGGTCACGGGGGCGAGTTTGAGCGTGCGCATGGGATTAGAAGGGCCCGGTCAGCGTTTGCAGTTGCGCCAGCGCCGAGCGGTAGCGGACCAGACCGTTGTCATAGGCGTCGCGGGCGGCGGTATTGGCGGTTTGCGCGTCGACCAGCTCGACGATGGTGGCTTCGCCGTCTTGGTAGCGCAGGGCGGACAGGCGCAGGCTTTCGGCGGCGAGTTGGCGCGAGCGCGCCAGCGTGGTGAGTTCGCCCGCCGCCGCCGCCGCCTCGTCGTAAAAGCTGTGCAGGCTGGCCTCCAACTGGCGGCGGGTGTAGCGCAACTGCAGCTCGGCTTCTTGGCGAGCCAGATCCGACTGTTGTACGGCGGCATGGCGCGCACCCCAATCAAACACCGGCACGTTCAGCGTCGCCGTCGCCGAGGAGGCGAGGGTGGGGTTCCGGAACTGGTCGCGCAATGCGAAGCGTTCCGCGTCTATGCCGTAGTCGTAGGCCAGCGTGAGGCTGGGAAGCAGGCTGGCGCGGGCGAGGTCCACCCCGGCCTGTGCCTGCCGCAGCCCCGCCGCCGCGGCGGCCATATCGGGATTGCGGGCGTGCGCCAGTGCCTGTACGCGCGCGAAGGCGGGCAGCGCCGGGCTAAGCTGTAGATCGTCCACCACAGAGTAATTGTCGTCAAAGTCCGGAAAGAGTAGCACCGCCAGCGCCAGCCGGGCCCGCTGCTCGGCCAATTGCGCCTCGCGCACGCCGCGCTGGCGGGTTTCGGCCTCCAATTCCGCCTTGATGACGTCAGAATGCGCCACTTCGCCACCGCGTTGCAGTTCCTGGCTGATCTTGAGATATTTTTGAGCATCGGCGAGCGCCTGTTGCGCAGTCGCCAGCTCGTGGCCGGCGGCGACAAGCGTGTAGTAATCCGCGGTGACGGTGGCATCCAGGCCGCGGGCAGCGATCTCCTGGTCCGCCGCCGCCACCGCCTCGACCGCCCGAGCCCGGCGCAGGGTGGCAGCGGAACCGAAGCCGAGCGTTTCCAATACGCTGCCCTGGTTCAGATACTCGTGGACGCCGTTATTGGCGATATAGCGGTTTCCTTGCGTGTAGATATAGCTGCTGGTGAGCCCGAGCGAGGGCAGCAGGGTGGAGCGCGCCTGCGTGGTGGCAGCCCGGGCCGTGCCGGCAGCCACCACAGCAGCTTCAAACGCGGGGCTGTTGGCGCGCGCCAGTACCAGCGCCTGGGCCAGCGTCAGCGGCGCCGCCAGCGGAGTCATCTGCGCGCCCGCCACCAGAACCATCAGCGCCGCAGCGAAATTCAGGGCCAAAATACGCATGCAAAAACTATAGGTTAGCTATTGCAGCAGGAACTAGCTGAATGCTGGCTTAAGGCAATTGCCGCTTAGCCTCCGCGTGCGGCAACAGCACTTTCATGATGGTTCCGGCAGGCGAGGACTCGGCCGCGATCGTTCCGCCTCCGGACTCCACAATGGCACGGGCAATGGCCAGTCCCAGACCCGCGCCGCGGCTCTCCTGGCCGCGCCGGAAGCGCTCAAAGATGCCCGGCAAATCCTCCGCGGCAATGCCGGAGCCCTGATCGCGCACGGCTACCCGCAGGCCACCGGCTCCGTTGGCGCACTCCACCTCCACCGCGCTGCCCGGCGGGCTGTGCTGAATGGAGTTTTCCAGCAGATTCACCCAGACCTGCTCCAGGTCCTCTGCCTCGATGCGCACCCGGGCGCGCACCTCGGCTCCCTGGGCGCGGAGCCCGACCCGCCGCGCCGCGGCCAGCGGACGCGTGCGCTCGAGCGCCGCAGCCACGGTGGCGCCGGCGTCGGCGGGCGGCACGGGTGCCGACGCGGGCGCCTCGGCGGCGGCGTCCAGGCGCGCCAGCCGCAGCATGCGCTGCAACAGATGCTCCAGCCGCTCGGTGTCCTGCAGAGTGGCTTCAGCGGCCGTGCGGTATTCGGAAATTGCCCGCGGCCGCTGCAACAGCGTCTGCTGGGTGCTCTTGATGAGGGCTACCGGCGTTTTCAGGTGATGCGCGGTATCGGCGAGAAAATCCCGCTGTTGGCGGTGGGCCGCCTGCAGGCGCTCGAGCATGCGCTGCAGCGCGGCGATCAGCGGCTGCAGCTCCGCCGCGGCGGCGCGCACCGGAGGGGTGAAGCTCCAGTTGTGCGGCGAAATCGCCGCCGCCTGCGCCGCTAGTTCACGCAGCGGCGCCAGCTCGCGCCCGATGACGCCCGCCGCCAGCCAAGTGGTCAACGCGAGCAGCGCCAGACTGATGGCCGCAATGGCGGCGCCTGCCGCGATGGTGGCATGCGTGATCACCGCCGTGGGGGCGGCATAAAAGACGGTCAACTGCGGCAGCGGCATGGGAAGGTGCTCTTCGGTGTCAAGCACCGGCAGATGCGCCAGCACCAGCCCGCGGTAGCCGGCGCCGCGGTAGCGGAAATTCCAGTAGCGCGGCCGCGCCGCCGGCGGCGGCAGCACCACTCCCGCGGGAAACGTGCCGGCGATGATGCCCCCCGGCCCGCGCACTCGATACAGCGGCGGATGCGACGGTTGCGCTGGTGGCGGCACCAGGTTGGCGTCAAACCGCAGCCCCGGTCCCACCTCCGGATAGCGCACCAACGCCGCCACCGCCGTCGTCTGGCCCGCGAGCGCGGTGTCGAACGCCTGCCGCAGCTGGCGATAGGTGAAGGCAATGCCCGCCCATACCAGCCCTGCCGCCAGCACCAATTCCGCCCCCACCACGCCCGCCAGCATGCGGCGGCGCAGCGAGTCCAGCTTCATGGCTCCGCCTCCGCCCGCAGCACGTAGCCCTGCCCGCGCAGGGTGTGAATGAGCTTGGGCTCGAACCCATCGTCGAGCTTGCGCCGCAGCCCGGAAATGTATACCTCGATGACGTTGCTGAACTTCTCCCAGTTGAAGTCATAGAGATGCTCCAGCAGCTCCGCCTTCGACACCACCGCCCGCGGCCGGTGCGCCAGATACTCCAGCACCCGGTACTCCATCGGCGCGAGCGCAATCTCCCGCCCCTGCCGCCGCACCGCGCGCTCAATGGTGTGTACCTCGAGATCCCCCACCCGCAGGACCACCCCGCGCTGCCCCTGCCCGCGCCGAACCAGCGCTTTAGCTCGTGCCAGCAATTCCCCCATGTCGAACGGCTTGGTCAGATAATCATCGGCGCCGGCGTTGAGCAGCGCCACCACCGATTCTTTCTCCTCCCGCGCCGTCAGCACCAGCACCGGCGTATGCCCGCCGCCCGCGCGATAGCGCCGCAACAGCTCTTCGCCCCCCACTTGCGGCAGCATCAGGTCCAGCACGATCAGGTCATACGGGGAGCCAGACCTGGGCCCCGCCCCTGGCGCCTGGGCCAGATACAACCCTTGGGCGCCGTCGGCCGCCGTGTCCACCGCATAGCCGGCGTTTTCGCGCAGCGCCTGCGCCAAGTTGGCCGCCAGCCGGGCTTCGTCTTCAACCACCAGCACGCGCATGCGCTGCCTCAGAAAATGTTCAGGTGAATGGTGAGGTACTTCTTTGGATTGGTGCGGATCGCCTGAATCAGGGAGCGCGTCTCAACGCTCAGGTTGTTCAGGTTGTTGTACAACGCCGGGTCGTGCAGCAGCTTGCCCATCGTGCCTTGGCCGCTCTGCACTTCCGCCAGCACTGCATCCAGCCGGATCAGCGCGTCCTTGAGTTTGGTGCTGGTTTCCGAGTTGGTCATCAGCGCGCCCATCGCGCCCTTTCCGGCATTGATCCCTTGCACGGTCTGGTGCAGCCCGTTCATGAGCTGATCGGCGTGGTTGTACAGGCTGGGATCGTGAATCAGCTTGGCCATGGTTCCGTTGCCGTTTTCCAGTTGCACCACCAGCGTGTTGACGTTGTCGAGCGTGGCGTTGAGTTTGTTGTAGATGGTGTCGTTACTCAGCAGCTTGCCCGCTGTGCCTTTGCCCGCATTCAGGTTTGCAGTCAGCGTTGCCAGGTTCTGCGCAGTTCGATCGAAGCGGTCGTAAAGCTCGGTGGAATACAGCAACTTGCCGATGGAGCCTTTGCCGCCCTGAATCTGATCCAGCATTTGCCCAAGTTGCCGCTCCAACACGGTGGCCTGTTCCAGCACACTGTGGCTCGAGACCAGAAGCGAGTTGATACCCGTCGAGGGCTCGCCCGGCAGCACTGTGCCATTCGCTGCCGGCGGTGCCTTGAGCGTGCCGGCATTGATGTTCACCAGCGTCTGCCCGAGCGGTCCAGCAGTGCCCAGCTCGACCGTGGAATCGGTGCGCAACCAGCGCTCGTGGGTGTCGACCACGTTCATGGTGATTTCCACGGGTGCTTTGGGGTCGGGCGGATGCTCGGCCAGATGGATCCTGGTTACGTTACCGACCGTCACTCCTTCCAGGTTCACCGAGGCGCCGCTGAGCATACCGCCCGCATCGGGAACAAACGTGTAAATCGTGATCCGCGGCGTGAACCACGAGGATTGTCCGGTCACCGCAAAGATGACAAATACCAGCACGGCAGCGGCGATGGCCACCAGTATGCCCACGCGCAACTGGGACCACCTCAGTTCCGAGCGATTTGGCACCCTTGGACCTCCTCCGCGACTCCGGCTAAGCCTATCATATCGGCTCTTCGGTCCATCACGCGCGCTCGTGGATGCGCCACCACCGCCTCCGCCACTCGCCGGGCGTCAGCGCGGATCGCAAAGCCGCCTGCTCCTCACGCCGGCTTGCGGCGGGCCGCGCCTGCTCCCCCCAGCGCGGAGCCGCGCGCAGACACTGCGGCAGCAGGAAGCCCGCCAAAAAGCTGTAAAGGGCAAAACATTCCAGGGCGAACGGAGGAAAGCCGATAAAGCCCGGAACCGGCATGGCGAAGATCCGATACCGGTGCAAGATGGGAAATATATATTCCCAGCGCGCCTGTGCCCAGTAGTTCCAGAACTCCCAGAAGAACCCGCACGCCGCGCCCGACCATAGCAGCGCCACCGTCCAGCCTGGCCGCCCCGCTTCGAGCTGCTCCAACAGCGACGGCCAGCCCAGAGCCCGGTTTGCCGGCTCGAGGAGAAAAATAAAGCCCACCCAAACCAGCGCGAACGTATACGCCGCCAGCCCTTCGGGCAGCGCCAACGGCACTACCAGCAGAACCGCGCCCGCGATCATCATTCCACGCGGCTGCACCCGCCAGGGTGTGCAGCACATGCGCCGAGTCCAAACGCAATGCACGAGATCAGCGGTTTCGAAAATGCCGGGAAAAATCGTGGCAAATGCCCAAGTCGCGCCCAAGGCAAAGATCCAGAACTGCCGCGGCATCCCCGCGTAGGCCCAGTTGCGCAGGTGCAGGTTGTAGGCCTCAAAAATCAGCCACGCCGGCACCGAGAGCAGCGCCATCGCGGTGAACGATCCGGCGTGGTGGAGCATCGAGTCGCCACGATGACGGTAAACCGCCGCGTCCACCAGGGGTACGTAAGCTGTCCAGATCAGCGCTGTAAAAAATATCACCACCCCGGGCGTACGCAGCGCCAATAGGATCTCCAGCCCTGCCAGCACCCCCAGCGCCCACCATCCGTACGCCGGAAGAGGCCTGGGCGAGGGTCGCGCCGCCAGCCAGGTGAGCCAAAGCGCAAATCCAGCGGCGAGGGCGCAGCCGATCCCAACCAGCATGCCTTCATCCTACCGGACCGGTGGCGGTAGACTATGGAGATGGATCGCTTATATCGGTCGGTGGTGGATTCGCCATTGGGACAACTCACGCTCGTGGTGTCCGATCGCGGCGTGCGCGCCATTCACTTCGGCGTTGTGCCCGAGTCAGGCGCAATCGAGGCGCCCGCCAAGACCGCCGCGCTGGCGCGCCAGTTGCGCCAATACTTCGCCGGCCGCCGCCAGCGCTTCGATCTCCCACTGGACTGGCGCGGCACCGGATTCCAGCAGTCTGTTTGGCGGGCGCTCCTGCGCATTCCCTACGGCAAAACGGCTACCTACGGCGATATCGCCCGCAAAGTTGGCAAACCGCAAGCCTTCCGCGCCGTCGGCGGCGCCAACCGCCGCAACTCCATCCCCATCGTCGTGCCTTGTCATCGCGTCCTCGGCAGCGACGGCAGCCTCACCGGTTACTCCGGCCCCACCCGCCTCGACCTCAAAGCGCAGTTGCTCGCGCTGGAAAGCCAGGCTTAAAAAAATCCTGCCTGCGCAAGTTTATGGTGCTACACTGACCGTGTATTCAGTTGACTGACCGGTCAGTACAATGACAGTTCTCAGCAAAGGGCAGCGACAGGCGCTTACGGACTTCCGGGAAGCCGAGATTTTGGATGCCGCCCGCAAGGTATTTGGCGAAAAGGGATTCGCCTCGGCAACGGTGGACATGATTGCCGCCGCAGCGGGCGTGGCCAAGGGCACGCTGTACCTGTATTACGAGAGCAAAGATGCCATTTTCTGGGCGGCGCTCACGTCGCGATTTCGGGAGATGATGGAGCGCACAAAGCGCGCCGTGGCGGAAGAAGCGGATACAAAGGCCAAAATCCTGGCCATGCTGCGGGTGAGGTTCGACAGCTTTCGCGCCGACGAACAGTTCGTGCGGATGTTTGTAACCGAATTCGGGCTGCTGTGCCGGGCCAAGGACGGCCCCATGCACGAGCTTTATGTGGAGGGGGCGGAACTTGTGGCCACGGTGCTGCGCGAGGGCATGGCAGCTGGCGCCCTGCGGGTGCTGCCGCCGATGGAGACCGCGCTGGCGCTCATGGAGATGGTGAAAGGCGTCTTCACCATGCGCTTTTCCGGCGTGCCTGGTCTACAGGAGGATTTCGACGGCGCCAGCTTTGTGTTTGATTTGTTCTGGAACGGCGTGCGGCCGGGAAAGGAAGAGAGCCATGCGTAAGCGCGTGGGGATGATGGTGCTGCTGGCCGGCGCAGGCGTGTGGGCGGGAGCGCAGGGGTTGCCGCCGGCGCGGCCCAACCAGCCGCCGCCGGTGCAGTTGCCGCTGCCGGGGGTGACGCAGGCGGACATGGCGGGGGGAGTGCCGAGCGGTAAGCTGAGCGCGCAACCGGTCGAGCTGAGCCTGGAGATGGCGATCGCCCGCGGGCTGCGGCAGAACTTGGCGCCGCTGGTCTCGCAGGACGCCAACCAGCAGGCGAAAGCGCAGAAGATGACGCAGTTGGCGGCGCTGCTGCCGAGCGTGGACGCGAGTGCGGGCGAGCTGCGGCAGAAACTCAACCTGGCGGCGTTTGGCTTCAGCTTTCCGGGCTTTCCCTCCATTGTGGGACCGTTCAATGTGTTCCAGGCAAGCGCGGCTGCCCACGTGCCGCTGTTCAACTTGAGCGCACTGGCTAGCACGCGCGCCGCCTCCAGCATCGAATCCGCCGCCAAAGACGATGTGCAATCGGTGCGCAATCTTGTGGTGCTGGCGGTGGCCAATCAATATCTGCTGAGCGTGGCCGACCAGAGCCGGGTGCAGGCGGCGCAGGCCGAGCTCACCACCGCCGACAGCGCGCTGCAGCAGGCGGAGGACATGCTCAAGGCAGGCACGGTGGACAAGCTGGTGGTGGTGCGGGCGCAGGTCCAGCGTGACCAGCAACAGCAGCAGCTCACCGCCCAGCAGAACGCGCTCGCCAAGCAGCGGCTGCAACTGGCACGCGCCATCGGCCTGCCACTGCAACAGAAATTCGTACTTACCAGCACCACCCCATTCGCGACTCTGGTACCACCGGCGCCGGACGCCGCCGTGGCCGAGGCACTGGCCACGCGGCCCGATTACCGCGCCGCCGAGGCGGTAGTGCGCTCGGCCCAGTTGCTGGAAGCCTCGGCGAAGATGAGCCGCGTACCCTCGGTGGCGCTGGATGGCAACTACGGCACCATCGGGCACGAGCTGGACTCCAACCACCCCATTTTTTCCGCCGGAGTGACCATTTCCGTGCCGGTGTTTGCGGGCGGCGAGCTGGCAGCTGAGCGGGTGCGCGCGGTGGCACAATGGCGCGACGCGCAGGCGCGCGAGGCCGATCTCAAGGCGGCCATTGGAGTCCAGGTGCGCTCGGCGCTGCTGGACATGGAAAGCCAGCACCAGCAAGTGGGCGTGGGCCAGCATGCGCAGGAGCTGGCGCATCAAGAGTTGACGCTGGCCCAGGATCGCTTCCGCGCTGGGGTGGCCGACAATCTTGAGGTCGTCCAGGCACAGCAAGTGGTGGCCGTCGCCGATGAAAACTACATCGCCGCCCTGTATGGCTATAACCTCGCCAAGGCCACGCTGGCCGAGGCGCTGGGCGTAGCCGCATCCCAAGTGGCGCAATATTTGCCCATGCACTGAGAGCATCCGCGAGCCCAGAGGACAAAGGAAAGAACATGAGCAGCAGTCCCAGCACGATTCCGCCGCCGCCGGAAACTGAAGTCCCCGCGCCGCGCCGCCCCAAGATGCGGCTGGTGTTGATCGTCGTCATCCTGGCGATCGTCGCGGGTGGCTTCTGGGCCTACTTCTACTACCGCAACCGCGTCTCCACTGACGATGCCCAGATCCAGGCCCACATCGAGCCGGTGGCACCGCGCGTGGCCGGTACCGTGGTGGCCGTAGACGTCCACGACAACCAGATGGTGCACGCCGGACAGGTACTGTTTCAACTTGATGCCAGTGATTACCAAGCCCAGCTGCAGCAGGCCGAGGCCAATCTGCAGGCGGCGCAGGCGGGTGCCGCCAGCGCCCGGACCAACGTACCCATCACCACCGTCAGCAGCAGCGGGACGCTGAGCGCGGCGCAAGCGGCACTGGAACAGGCGCAGGCGAACAAGAAGCTGACCTCGGCACAGGTGGCCGCCGCCGACGCGCAAGTGCGCGCTGCCCAGGCGGCACTCAAGCAAGCCCAGGCGCAGGCGCAAAACGCCGTGTCCACCCAGCATCGCTATCAGCAATTGGTGGGCAAGCAGGAAATCAGCGCGCTCCAGTATCAGCAGGCTGCTACCGCCGCCACTGCCGCCCAGGCGGGCGTGGCCGCCGCCGAGGCCAACGTCACCGCCGCGCAGCAACAGGTCGCCAGCGCGGTGGCCCGCGAAAACGTTGCCCGCGCCCAAGTGGCCGAAGCCGCCGCCAACGCACGTACGGCCGCCTCCGCTCCGCAACTGCAGGCCGTCAGCCGCGCTCAGGCGCGCACCGCGCAGGCCAAGGTCGCCCAAGCCGAAGCCGCCGTGGCCCTGGCCCAGCTCAACGTGGATTACACCACCGTGCGCGCCCCCAGCGATGGCCAGGTGGGTAACAAGACCGTCCAGCTCGGTCAGCGCCTGGCCCCAGGCCAGACGGTGCTGGCGGTGGTTCCCATCAACGACGTCTGGGTGGTGGCCAACTACAAGGAAACCCAGCTCGCCGAGATGCACCCCGGCCAGAAGGCTGCGATTGACGTGGATGCCTATCATCAAACCCTCAACGCCACGGTCCAATCCATCGGCGCCGGCACCGGCTCGATCTTTAGCCTGCTGCCTCCGGAAAACGCAACCGGCAACTACGTCAAAGTCGTGCAACGCGTGCCCGTCAAGATTGTCTTCGACAAGGGACAGGATCTGAGCCGCCTGCGGCCGGGCCTTTCGGTGGAAGCCACCGTCTTCATGAATACTCACTAGCCCTGCTCACCGCTAATAGCCTCTATGCAGCGCGAAGCGGCCGCCCGGCCCATCATCAATCCCTGGATCATCGCGATCACAGTGATGCTCAGCACCTTTCTCGAGGTGCTCGACACCTCGGTGGTGAACGTCAGCCTACCCTATATCGCCGGTGGGCTTTCGGCCACCGTGGACGAAGCCACATGGGTGCTGACCAGCTACCTGGTCGCCAACGCCATCGTGCTGCCCATCACCGGCTGGCTCGCCAACCAGTTTGGCCGCAAACGCCTGCTGATTGCTGCCGTCTCCGGCTTTACCATCGCCAGCCTGCTCTGCGGAATCGCTCCCTCCCTGCCGCTGTTGGTGATTTTCCGCTGTTTGCAAGGCGCCTTTGGCGGCGCCCTGCAGCCGATTTCGCAGGCGGTGCTGCTGGAGACGTTTCCCCCGCAGGAGCGTGGCAAGGCCATGGCCTTCTGGGGGCTGGGCATCGTCGTAGCGCCGATTCTCGGCCCGGCTCTGGGTGGCTACCTCACCTACACCTTCTCGTGGCGCTGGGTCTTTTACATCAACCTGCCCATCGGCATCGCCAGCATCATCATGACTAAACTGTTCCTTTGGGACCCGCTCTACATCAAGCCGCGCAGCTCGCGCGTGGATGGCTGGGGCCTGGGCATGCTCGCCGTCGGCATCGCCAGCCTGCAGATCATGCTCGACAAGGGTCAGGAACTCGATTGGTTCGACAACCACTTCATCGTGATCCTGGCGGCCCTGGCCGCCATCCTGCTGATCACATTTGTGGTGTGGGAGCTGAACATCAAAGACCCCATCGTGCACCTGCGCGTGTTCACGGACCGCACTTACGCCACCGGTGTGTTCCTGATGACCACGCTCGGGTTTGTACTCTACGGCGGCCTGGTGCTGCTGCCGCTGTTCATGCAGATTCTGCTCGGCTACAGCGCCATCACCGCCGGGCTCTGGACGGCGCCGCGCGGCATCGGTGCGTTGGTGTTCATGCCCATCGTGGGTATTTTGATGTCGAAGAGGTGGGACCCGCGCATCCTGCTGGGCTGCGGTCTGGTGGCTGCTTCCTACGGGCCCTTCGCCTTCTCCCATTTCAATCTCAACACCGGGCCGTGGTCGTTTTTCATTCCTCAAATTGTCCAGGGCGGCGGCATGGCATTTATTTTCGTGCCGCTCACGACGGTGACCATGGACGCTATTCCGCTCCAGGAAATGGGCAACGCCACCAGCCTGTTCAATCTCATGCGCAATTTGGGCGCGGGCGCGGGCATCAGCGTGGTGACGACCCTGGTGGCGCGGCGGGCGCAGTTCCACCAAAACCGGCTGACGGCCCAGGTGAGCGCGTCAAGCCCGACGCTGGCGTCCATGCTCGCGGGCTTCAAGAACCTGCTGATGTCGCGTGGCATGGATGCGGCCACGGCGACCCGGCAAGCGCTCGATGCCGTGTATCTGATGGTGCAGCGGCAATCGCTGCTTCTAAGC
The DNA here is from genome assembly GCA_050747905.1 of Terriglobales bacterium. Classification (GTDB taxonomy): domain Bacteria; phylum Acidobacteriota; class Terriglobia; order Terriglobales; family SCQP01; genus SCQP01. Next base: position 127,664 of record JBOGKQ010000004.1, read on the forward strand.
TATATCGAAGCCTTTTTTGCCCTGGCGATCATCTTTCTGCTCATGACGCCCATGGTTCTGCTGATGAAGCGGCCCTCGCATACGCGCTCGGTCTCAGCGCATTAGGCTTGGCATGGCTGCCTTAATGAACCGTGGGCACCCAACTGGGCAGCGCCCAGCGGCCCGCTCGCGCCGTCCGCGTGCGCCGCCGCGGGCACGGGTGCTTTCGTGACCGCCACACCTCAACTGCCGCCGTCGAAGGTCAACCACTGGCTGGTCGCAATCGCGGTCATGTCCAGCGCGATGATGGAGGTGCTCGATACCTCCGTCGTCAACGTCAGCCTGCCGCATATTGCCGGGAGTATGGCCTCTTCGGTGGATGAAGCCACCTGGGTGCTGACCAGCTACCTCGTGGCCAACGCCATCGTCCTGCCCATCACCGGTTGGCTGTCCAACTACATCGGGCGCAAGCGGCTGCTGCTCATCGTGGTGACCGGGTTTACCCTCTCCAGCGTGCTTTGCGGGCTTGCGCCCAGCCTGCCGTTTCTGATCCTTTGCCGCATCCTGCAGGGCTCAACCGGCGGCGGATTGCAGCCGTTGTCGCAGGCGGTGCTACTGGAAGAGTTTCCGCCCGAGCAGCGCGGCAACGCGATGGCGGTGTGGGGCATGGGCATCGTGGTGATGCCTATTCTGGGACCGATCGTGGGCGGCTGGATCACCGACAGCTTCTCCTGGCGCTGGATCTTTTTCATCAACTTGCCCATCGGCATCATCAGCCTCATCCTCCTGAACACCTACATCTTCGATCCCCCCTACATCCAGCGCCGCTCGCCCAAGATTGACTACTGGGGTCTGGGGCTGCTGGCCCTCTGGGTGGGCGCGCTGCAGATCATGCTCGACAAGGGCCAGCAGGATGACTGGTTCAGCTCGCATTTCATCTTGATCCTGGCGGTACTCGCAGCTGCCGGTCTGGTGGCGTTCATTCTGCGCGAGCTCTGGACCAAAGAACCCATCGTCCACCTGCGCCTGCTCGTTCACCGCACCTACACCGCCGGCGTCGGCTTGGTGGGGCTGCTGGGCCTGGTGCTGTACGGCGGCCTGGTGGTGCTGCCGCTGTTTTTGCAAATTCTGCTGGGCTACGACGCACTCACCGCTGGCATGCTCACCTCGCCGCGCGGCGTGGGCACCATATTTTTCATGCCGCTGGCGGGCTACCTGCTCGGCCGCGCCTTCGACTCGCGCTGGATGATGACCATTGGGATGGCCGTAGCCGGCTTCGCGCTGATCCTGTTCTCGCGCATGACGCTCGAGGTGAGCCTCGCCTACCTAGTGTGGGTCGGAATCCTGCAGGGCTGCGGCATGGGATTTTTGTTCGTGCCACTGACCACCACCACCATGGATCCGATTCCGCTGCCGGAGATGGGCTTTGCCACCAGCATCTACAGCCTGACGCGCAACATCGGCGGCAGCATCGGCATCGCCCTTGCAACCACGCTGATCGAACGCCGCGGGCAATTCCATCAGAACATTCTCGGCATGCATATCACCAGCGCCACCCAGGGCGTGCAGCAGTTTCTGACGGGCGCGCAGAGCCTGCTGGCGCAGCGCGGCGTGAACCCCGCCAATGCCGGCCACCTTGCCACCGGCCTGCTCTACCGCACACTGCAGCAGCAGGCCACTTATGCCAGCTACATGGACATTTTCCGCGTCTTCGGGTGGATCTTTTTCGCCGGTATCCCCTTCCTCTGGCTGATGCGCAAACCCCGCACCGGCGCCAAAGCCGGCGCCGCCATCCATTAGGAGCTTGATGTTGGCGCCGGCCCCAGGGCGGCTGTGCCGCGCGCCCCGCTTTTGCTCGCGGGAGCCGCGCCTGCGTAATTCCCCCGCTGGTTTCTAGAGGCCAGGCGCGGCCCTCAGTGGTTGTAATTCCAGCTCATGTCCGCGCCCGGGGGCGCGGTCTTCAGGATGCGCGCCTTCATCTGCGGCATGTAGAGCTGCTCCTCGCTCATCTGCCGGTACGTGCCGTCAAAACAATGCGGCTGCAGGCGACCGAAGGTGAAATCAGCCGTGATCGCCGGGTCGTGATGCGCCGCGATGGCGTTTTGCATGAGGTAGACGGCGTCGTTGAGATAGTACGAATCCATGTCGCCGACGTAGACGTGCAGCTTGCCGTTGAGCTTCGGCGCGAGCGTGGCCCAATGGGTGTCGAGGTAGACATCCAGATCGAAATGGTCGCGCCAGTACTGGGCGACCTGGTGATTGATGACGCCGGTAAGCGGATTCCAAATATTGGCGGGGTAGCCGTCCGGGCCGACCGGACCGAACACGGCCTGCCAGATGTCCCACTGATCGCCGCTGCGGCCGTGGGTGCCGAGCACCAGCTCACGGTGGTTGGCACGGTCCATGGTTTGTACGACGCTGCCATCGGGGTTGCGCTGATCAGGGCGCGGCACCGGCGACCAGGGGCCTGCCAGCCAATAGGCGTTGGGGTCTTTATAAATATTGACGATCTGGAAGTAACGGAAATCCACCGGGTCGGGCGAAGAACCCCAGGCACCGTTGAAGTAATCGGGGTAGAAGATCTGATCGGCGAGCGCTTCCCAGCCGCCCGTGGAGCAGCCGTAATCCACGCGCGCCCAGCCCTGGCCGATACCGCGAAACTTTCTTTCCACCGCTGGAATCAGCTCCTGCGTGATGGCGTCGCCGTAGGGGCCGAGGTTGGCCGAGTTTACCGCGTAGCTGTCGTCGTAGTACGGATTGGCGGTGTCAACGTAGACCCAGAGGAATTTGGGCAGCTTGCCCGCCAGCCACTCATCCTTGATGCGGTTGAACGCGCCGGCCAGATCGTAGCGGAAGTGCCCCTGCTCGAGCATCAGCGGATAGTGGGCATTGGGGTGGCTGTAATAGCCTTCAGGCAGCACCACGGCGGCGTCGAGGTACATCGGCTGGCCCCAGAATTTGCTCAGTAGGGCGCTCTGGATGCGCAGGTGCTGGATCCAATGGGTGTCGGGTGGCGCGGGAATTGGCGGAATTACGCTGGTCAGCTCGATGGGCAGCGTGCCGGGCGTATGCGGATCGAAGTGCACCAGCATGGGGACGCTGTAGAAGTTACCGGGCTTGCGCGTCATGTCCTGGCCTTCGCCTTCGTCGGCGGGCAGAAGCACAGTGTGGCCGTCGGCGCGATGGTAGGCGGTGTAGCGGTTGAACAGCGCCTGCACGGTGTAGTCGCCCGCCGGCAGCTTCGCAAGGCTGGTGATGGGGTAGCCGTAAATCGCCGCGTCCATCACCGCGGTCTCGCCCGGCTTCCACGCCCGCACATTCTTGCCGAAGAACTGCTGGGAGCCGACCTGGTCGCCGATTTCGAAACGGGGATCGAGCGGACCGCGGCGGAAGTGGCGCACCGAGGCGCTGGGGGGCTCGGCCTTGGCGAGGTAGAGGAAGACGCGGCCGTTGACCGGCTTGGCCGACAGTGCGGCGGGAAAGGTGATGGCCACGCGCGTCTGCGCGCCCGCGCCCAGCGTGAACAGGACACATCCCAGCAGCAGCTCTCTCATAGCCGTCATGGTAAGCCACTCGGCGCCTGGCGGCCAGACCCGTCACCAGCGGGGCGCCGCCGGAGCCGACCACCCCGCCTGTTTCCTGGTCGCGGGCCATCTCCACTGGCTGGGGCAGGAGTAGCTGCTACGATTAGCTGATGACCCGCGACGAACTGCTCCTGGCGCACAAGACTTATCTGTTTCCGTCGATTTTTCACTATTTCGAGCAGCCGCTGGTGCTCGATCACGCCAAGAATCAGTTCTGCTACGATGCCGACGGGAACGAGTATCTCGACTTTTTCGGCGGTATCGTGACCGTCTCCGTCGGCCACGACAATCCCGCAGTGCAGTCGGCGATGCGCGCCCAGATGGACAAGCTCGTGCACGTATCCAGCTGCTTCGCCACCGAACCCATGGTAGCGCTGGCGCAAACGCTGGCGCGCATCAGCCCCATCAAATCCGATAGCGGCCCGGCGAAAACTTTTTTCACCAACAGCGGCACCGAAGCCGATGAAACCGCCGTGCTCGCCGCCCGCCTGTTTACCGGCTCGACCGAAATCGTCGCCCTCCGCCACGGCTACCATGGCCGCTCCTCACTCGCCATGGCCCTCACCGGCCACGCCGCGTGGCGGCTGGGTGCGCCGACCCAGCCGGGAATCATCCACGCCCACAACGCCTACTGTTACCGCTGCCCCTTCGGCCTGAGCTATCCCGACTGCGGTGTCCGCTGCGCCACTGATCTCGAGGAGCAGATCAAGACCTCAACCTCGGGCAAGGTCGCGGCGGTGATCGCGGAGCCCATCCAGGGCGTGGGCGGCTTCATCACCCCGCCGCCGGAGTATTTCCCCATCGTGGCGGAGATCGTGCGCCACCACGGCGGCCTGTTCATCAGCGACGAGGTGCAGACGGCATGGGGGCGCACCGGCTCGAAATGGTTTGGCATTGAGCATTGGGGCGTCCAGCCCGACATCATAACCTCGGCGAAGGGCTTGGCCAACGGCATGCCCATCGGCGTCACCGTGGCCCGCGCCGATGTGGCCGATGCCTGGAAAGGCCTCACCATTTCCACCTTCGGAGGCAATCCCGTGGTCACCGCGGCTGCCAACGCCGTGCTGGAGTTTGTTGAGAAACAGAACCTGCTGCATAACACGCAAAGTGTCGGCGATTACCTCAAAGCCCAACTCCAAGCCTTGCAGGAAAAGCATGCCTTGATTGGGGAAGTTCGCGGCATGGGGCTGCTGCTGGGCGTCGAACTGGTGCGCGACCGCCGCACCAAGGAGCCGGCGGCGAAGGAGACCAATGCCCTGCTGGAGCGCTGCCGCGAGCAGCGCGTGCTGGTCGGCAAGGGCGGCCTCTTCGGCAACGTCGTGCGCATTTCTCCGCCCATGAATATCGGCGCGAGCGACGTGGATGAATTTATCCGCCGCTTTGACGCCGCCCTCACTGGACTGGCGGTGGGATAGGTCTCCTGTGCCACCGCACTCCTGTGCTGCTGCTGAACGGACGTCCGCTGGCGCACAGGGCGTCTCCAAGTTGCCGCCTCCAGTGTCTCTAGTGCCAAACCGTTCCCAGCGCCCACCAGCAGCCGGCGGCCACGACGGCGGCGGCGGGGATGGTGAGAAGCCAGGCCCAGACGATGTCGCGGGCCACACCCCAACGCACTGCCGACAGGCGCTGTACCGAACCCACGCCCACAATGGCGCCGGTCACGGTGTGCGTGGTGGAGACGGGCACGCCCAGTAAGGTGCTCACCCCCAAGGCCAGGGCGCTGGCAAACTCAGCGCAGGAACCGCCCACGGGCTTGAGCTTGGTGATGCGGCTGCCCATGGTGCGAATGATGCGCCAGCCGCCAAACATGGTCCCCAGGCCCATGGCGGCGGCGGCAATCAGGATCACCCAGAGCGGTACGCGAAAGGTGTTCAGGACGCCGCCCGTTACCAGCGCGCTGGCGATGATGCCCATGGTTTTTTGCGTGTCATTAGAGCCATGGGCGAGGCTGAGCAGCGCCGCCGAGACCAGTTGCAGCCGGCGGAATAACTGGTCCACGCGGCGCGGATGCGAGTGCCGGAAGAGCCAGGAGGCGGCTACCATGAAGGCAAAGGCGAGCAGCAGGCCGATGGCCGGGCTGATGACGATGAACAGCAGCGTCAGAATCCATCCGCGGGCGATGATCACGCTCCAGCCGGCGTGGGCGATGGCGGCGCCGGCGTAGCCGCCCAACAAGGCATGACTGCTGCTGGTGGGCAGCGCCAGCCACCAAGTGAGGACGTCCCACACGATGGCGCCCATAATGCCGGCCAAAATCACGCGTTCATCCACGCGCGCCAGTTCCACCATGCCTTTACCCACCGTGGCCGCCACGCTGGTGCCCAGAAATACAGCCGCGATGAAGTTGAACGTCGCCGACCAAACCACCGCCGTACCCGGGCTGAGCACACGCGTGGACACCACGGTGGCGATGGAATTGGCGGCGTCATGAAACCCGTTCAGAAACGCAAATGCAAACGCCGCGGCCAATACGATGATCAGGACGTGCAGGGGGCTCATGCGGAGGGGCGCACGGCGGTTACGAGGCCTTCAGCACGATGGTCTCGATGACGTTGGCCACGTCCTCGCATTTGTCGGTGGCCAGTTCCAGCACCTCGTAAAGTTCCTTCTGTTTGATCAAGGTGATGGGGTTGGCTTCGCTCTCGAACAGCATGCCAATGCTGGCGCGGGCGATGCGGTCGGCATCGTCCTCCAGGCGGTTGATCTCGATGCAGTGCTGCATAATTCCGTCGGGGTGCTGCAGCAGCGCCAGTGCCGCCGTAATCTCCTTCACCTGCGCCGCCAGGATGCGGCCCAGCTCCTGCGTGCCCGGCAACAGGACCCGGATTTTGTAGATGGTGATGCGCATGGTGGTGGCATCCATGAGGTCCAGAATGTCGTCCAGGCGCGAGCTCAGGGTATGGATATCCTCGCGGTCAAAAGGGGTGATGAAGGTTTGGTTGAGCTTGGTGATGATCTGGTGGGTGAGGTTGTCGGCCTTGTGTTCCAGCGCCTTGATTTCGCCGGCCCGCAGCGGCGCCTCGGCAACGTCACTGAGGGCGCGGTTGAGCAGTTCGGCGCCCTCGATGAGCATCTGCCCCATCTGTTCGAACATCGAAAAAAACTTCTCTTCGCGGGGCAGGATTCGCATGGCCAGACCCAGTATACCTATACCGGAAGCTTTAGAATGGGGCTGTGCAGCCGCTGTTGCATGTCTCGCGCCCGCGCCTGCGCCGGCTTCCCCGCTCCCGCCTTGGCCTGACTGCGGCCTATCTCGCCGATACGGAAACGCACACTTATGCGAGCGCGGTGGCCGCTTACGCGCTCTTATCGTTTTTCCCGTTCATCGTCCTGCTGCTGACGCTGACCCGGAATTTTCTGCACTCCGAACGCCTCTACAACAGCCTGCTGCAATTGCTACGGGCCTACCTGCCGGTGGCCGAAACCAGCGCGCTGCATAACCAAAGCTTCATCCTCCGCAATTTGGAGATCATCGTCGAGCATCAGCGGGCGGCGCAATGGGCGTCGCTGGTAATTCTGCTGGTCACCTGCACCGGCGTGTTCATGCCCCTGGAGGTGGCGCTGAACCGGATCTGGGGCGCGGCGCGCAACCGTAGCTATCTGCGCAACGGGGTGGCGGCGATCGCGCTGGCCTTCGCCTGCGGCGTGTTAGGTATGCTCTCGGCCTCCTTCACCGCGCTCACAGAAACCTACTCCGCGCGCCTTTACCGCTTTCTCAGCCACGCCGCGGTGTTGCATGCGCCCTCGGTGCCGCTGGATGTGTTTTCGATCGCGGTGGTGCGCGCCAGCGCCGTGCCGTTCACCATCGCCATCTTCTTTCTCGTCTACTGGCGCCTGCCCAACCGCCGCGTCCCCACCGGGCGGGTGCTGCCCGCCGCGGTGCTCGCCGGCGTGCTGTGGGAAATATCCAAGTACCTATACATCCTCCTGCTCCCCTGGCTGAATTTCGACGAACTTTATGGTCCCTTCGCCATCTCCATCACCCTGCTGTTGTGGGCCTACGTTTCCGCCCTGATTCTGCTGACCTGCGCGGAGCTGACCGCACCGCGGGCCTGGATCAACCCCCTAATTGCCCCCTCCTCTTCGGCCCTGGTCCCGGAATCCACGTCGCCAACCCCGCCCGTGCCAGCCGCTGAAGCTCCCGCGGAAGGGGAGGCCGTGAGCACCGCTGGCCCTCAGGAACCCCGCATCGGGCGGGACGTTTAGAGCTCTGGATATGCAGTTGCATGCGTGGTCCGATTACCACAACCGCACATCGAATGGCGCCGAATAAACTTGGCCCGAGATCGGGTTTTCCGCTTGACTCGACTAGGGGACTTCTCCCATGATGCCCCTCAGCTTGTGCGCTGGCAGGAGTCGTCCACAAGATGTATGGTTGATAGGGAGATGCCGTTAATGCCTGAGAAGCTGAGCCACCCCACCGAAAACATCATCGCAGATGCCAACCTCACCCCAGCGCCGTCGCGGGGGCGGCTCACCGGCCTGAGTGTGCGCCGCCACTTCACCAGCGCCCGTCAGTCGCCCTACGAGCAGGTGCAGTGGGAGCATCGTTCGGCTCTGATTCAGAACGAAAAAGGCGAGACCATCTTCGACCAAAAAGAAGTGGAAGTGCCGCGCGACTGGTCGCAAACGGCGACCAACATCGTGGCCTCCAAGTACCTGCACGGCAAGCTCAACTCCGCGGAACGGGAAAGCAGTGTGCGTGCCTTGGTGGCGCGCGTCGCCGAGACCATACGCGACTGGGGGATGGAAGGCGGATATTTCCGCACGCCCGAGGATGCCCAGGCATTTCATGACGAGCTCGTTTACCTGCTGGTAACGCAAAAGGCGGCCTTCAACTCTCCGGTTTGGTTCAACTGTGGCGTAGACCGGTTGGAGCCGAACTCGACGGCGGCCAACTGGTACTGGGACGAGGCGCGCCAGCGCCCCGGCTTCGGTCCTGTCGGCTACCGCAGGCCGCAATGTTCGGCTTGCTTCATCAACTCGGTGAGCGACTCGCTTGACAGCATTCTCACCCTCGCCAAAACCGAGGGCATGTTGTTCAAGTGGGGATCGGGCACGGGCACGAATCTCTCCTCCATCCGCAGCTCGACCGAGCAGCTTTCCGGAGGCGGCACCGCCAGCGGCCCGCTGAGCTTCATGCGCGGCTTTGACGCGTTTGCCGGCGTCATCAAATCGGGCGGCAAAACCCGGCGCGCCGCCAAAATGGTGGTGCTGAACGTGGACCATCCTGACGTCGAGGAATACATCTGGTGCAAGGCCAAAGAAGAGCGCAAGGCCTGGACGCTGGTGCAAGCCGGCTACGATGCGGCTCTGGACGGGGAGGCCTATGCCTCCATTTTTTTCCAGAATGCCAACAACAGCGTGCGCGTGACCGATGAATTCATGCGCGCCGCTGAAGCCGATGAGGCCTTCGCGCTGCGGCGGGTGGCGGGCGAACGCAAGGGCGAGCCGATCAAAACGGTCGACGCCAAGGGCCTGCTGCGCCAGATCGCCGAGGCCGCCTGGCAATGCGGCGATCCCGGCATGCAGTACGACACCACGGTGAATCGCTGGCATACCTCGAAAAACACGGGTCGCATCAACGCCAGCAATCCCTGCTCGGAATATATGTTCCTGGACGATTCCGCTTGCAATCTGGCCTCGATCAATTTGACCAAATTTGGCGGCCCGGGCGGATTCGACGTGGCCGCCTATCGCCACGCGGTTGACATTCTCATCACCGCGCAGGAAATCATCGTGGACAATGCCTGCTACCCCACCGAGCGCATCGCCCAGAACTCGCACGACTTCCGTCCGCTGGGCCTGGGCTACGCCAATCTGGGTGCGCTGCTGATGGCGAATGGACTGCCCTACGATAGCGACGGCGGGCGCGATTACGCCGGCGCGCTCACCGCCATTCTCTGCGGCCAGGCGTACCTGCAATCAGTGCGCCTTGCCGAGGCCCTGGCCACTTCGGAGGGCTCGGGTGCTTTCCCCGGCTTTACCGCCAACCGCGAACCCATGCTGGATGTGATCCGCATGCACCGCGCCGCCGTCAACAGCCTCAATCCCAAGCATGTGCCCGAGCCGCTATTGACCGCCGCACGTCAATGCTGGGATGAAGCGCTCGACCACGGCACCCGCCATGGGTACCGTAACGCCCAAGTCACCGTGCTCGCGCCCACCGGCACCATTGGTTTCATGATGGATTGCGATACCACCGGTATCGAGCCCGACCTGGCGCTGGTGAAGCACAAAAAACTGGTCGGCGGCGGCGTAATTAAAATCGTGAACCAGAGCGTGGATAAGGCGCTGCTGCGGCTGGGCTATTCGGCCCAGCAGACCCACGACATTTTGGCTTTTATTGATGCCACCGCCACCATCGAAGGCGCCCCGCACCTCAAGCCCGAGCACCTGCCGGTTTTTGATTGCTCCTTCAAGCCCGCCAACGGCACCCGCAGCATTCATTACTCCGGGCACGTGCGTATGATGGCGGCGGCGCAGCCCTTCCTGTCCGGCGCCATCTCCAAGACCGTGAACCTGCCGGAAGCAGCCACGGTGGACGATGTGATGCGGGTCTATGTGGATGGCTGGAAACTGGGCTTGAAAGCCATTGCTATTTATCGTGACGGCAGCAAGAAGGTACAGCCGTTGTCGGCGGCCGCCAACAAGAGGGCGGCTGCAGCCTCGCCTGCGGCACCGCTGAGTTTGAATGTGCCTGGAGCCGTGCCTTCGGCCCGCCCCTATCGCCGGCGTCTGCCTGAAGAGCGCCGCTCCGTCACCCATAAGTTCAAGGTGGGCGGGCATGAAGGTTATATCACCGTTGGCATGTATGACGATGGGCAGCCGGGTGAAATCTTCGTCACCATGGCCAAGGAGGGCTCGACCATCAGCGGCCTGATGGACAGCTTCGCCACCGCCATTTCACTCGCTCTGCAACACGGGGTGCCACTGCGCCTTTTGGTGGATAAGTTCTCCCATACGCGCTTCGAGCCCAGCGGCTGGTCCGGCAACGCGGAAATTGGCTATGCCAAGAGCATCATGGATTACCTGTTCCGCTGGCTGGGGCTGCGCTTTTTGGACCATCAGCCGCCGGCCCCGCGCGTGGTCGAGGATTTGCACGGCGATCGCGGCGAAGCCTTGGAGCAGCTGGAAACTGAAGGCCAACTGCCGCTGATTACCGCGGGCGCCACGGCCACGGACGCGCCCGCCTGTCATAATTGCGGCAGCATCATGGTGCCCAATGGTGCCTGCTACAAGTGCGTCAACTGCGGCGAAACCAGCGGCTGCAGTTAAACAAATCCCTGGAGCGCGAGATTTCCGGCACCCAGCGGAGCAGGGAGTGCGTCCAACCTTAGTATGCGCAAGATAGTCCTGGCTCCATGGTTGGGCGTCGCGCTGTTATGCCTGGTCGCCGCAAAGCCGCCGTCATTGCCGGTTTTGGGCCAGCCCCTTCCGGCCGCCGGTGAAGCCCTCGCCGGCCGCCGCCAACTCGAGCAGGCCGGTGCTGTCGTGCGGCAGTATCAGACGCCGCGCGGCGTAACCCTGCGCGCGTATGCCGGCTCGAACGGAGTGGTTTTTGGGCTGGCTTGGCAGGGTGTCGCGCCGCCTGATCTTGAGCAACTGCTGGGCAGCCACTACGCCGCTTATCGCGCACAGGCGGAAGGTGCGCGGCGTCGTGGGCCGGTAACGATCAAAGCCGGCGATCTGGTGGTGCAATTGGGCGGACACATGCGGGACCTGCGCGGCCGCGCCTATTTGGCCAGCGCGATTCCGGCGCAACTTTCTCCCGCGGTGGTGCGTTAATGAAAATGGGACGCTTGTTGCGGCACGGCCACCTCTTTTGGGAGCGCGGAGTTCCGCTCGCCGGCAACGGACGCCCGCTGCCGCTCAGGGCGTCTCCAAGTGGCCGCGTACGGCCGCACTACGGCTGGGTGCTGCTGCTGATACTGCCTCTGGCCGCCTGCGGGGGAAGCGGGTCTTCAGGTGGCGGCGGCGGAGGCGGAAACGGTGGTGGCAGCACGCCCTCTGGGCCCAACGTCGTGCCCGTAGTTTCGAACTTGGGCGTGACCCAAGATTACACCAACGGCCTGTTCACCAGCGTGACTGTCTGTGTGCCCGGCACTAGCAACTGCACTACGGTGGACAACGTGCTCGTGGATACCGGCTCGTATGGGTTGCGATTGCTGTCGTCGCAGCTCGGGAATCTGCCGCTTCCGATGAGCACGGCGCCCGATGGCAGTCCGCTGGGCGAATGCACGGCGTATGCCACTACGTACAATTGGGGGCCGGTCGCAACGGCGGATGTCAAGCTGGGAGGTGAAACCGCTCCTGACATTCCCGTGCAATTGTTGGGAGTGTCCGGGTTTCCAGGTGCGCCGTCCGCCTGCACCTCCGGCGGATTGACAGAAAACGACACCCAAGCCGATTTAGGGGCCAACGGCATCCTGGGGATTGGCGTGTTTCGCTACGATTGCGGCCAGGCTTGCAGCTCGGATCAGGGTGGCAATCCGAACTCCGTCCCCCCGGTGTATTTTTCCTGCCCTGCGAGCGGCTGTTCGGCCACGCTGATTCCATTGGCGGATGAGGCGCAAAATCCCGTAACCCTGTTCGCCACCGACAACAATGGTGAACTGATTCAGCTCCCGGGCGTGCCCGACTCGGGCGCCACGACCGTCAACGGTTATTTGATTTTCGGCATAGGCACACAAGGCAACAATGGCCTGCTCGGCCAGGCGGTGCTCGGTGCGGATGGGTACGGAGACTTCGATACGGTTTTTCAAGGGAGCACGTATCAGGGCTCGGTGCTCGACTCCGGCTCCAATGCCAATTTCTTCCTCGATGCGCAGACTCTGAACATTGGCCTGTGCAGCGGGAACAACTCCGGTTTCTACTGCCCGGGTTCAGAGATCCGCTATAGCGGCACCAACCTGAGCGCCGATGGCAGTGTGAGTGCCTCGGCAACCTGGAACGTGGCCAACGCCCAGAATCTGTTTAACACCGGCAACGCCGCGTTCAACAACCTGGCCGGCCCCGATCCGAATAATTTCGACTTCGGCCTTGCGTTCTTTTTTGGCCGCACGGTGGGGATTGGTTTTAACGGCGCCCAGGTCCAAGTGCTCGGCACCACTTATGTGGGTCCGTTCTACGCGTATTAGGGAGGGTCTGATTAAGTCCATTTCCATTCGAGCCAGAGTTAGGTAGATTGGGTTCAGGGGGGATGGATGCGACAACAGACCTTGGCGTTGGCGAACGGATTTGAGCGTTACAGCAAGCAGAC
>JBOGKQ010000005.1:0-137964 GCA_050747905.1 Terriglobales bacterium
GCAGCGGAAATCTGGAGCAGGCGGAAACCTACATCGGCGGCCGCTATCTCGGCACGGGCGAGCCCTCGGCCTTCGTCTGGGCGCTGAGCGACGAGCTGGGGACAGTGCGGGTGCGGACGAACTCGAGCGGCGCGGCGGTGGAGACGGACACGAGCTGGCCGTTCGGAGCGTACCTGAACCAGGTGGGGACCAACTCGAACCTGCACTTCACCGGCAAGTACCGGGACGGGGAAACCGGCTTCGATTACTTCGGCGCCCGCTACTACGCCTCCACCCTCGGCCGCTTCCTCGCCCCCGACTGGAGCGCCACGCCCGAGGCCACGCCCTACGCCGATCTCAGCAACCCCCAGTCCCTGAACCTCTACGGCTACGTCCTCAACAACCCGGCGACGGCCGCCGACCCCGACGGCCACTGCTGGTTCGGCTTCATCAGCATCGGCGCCAGCTGCGGCAAGACCAAAAGCGCGCCGGTGCTGGAGGGCGGCACGGCCGCCACTGGCGAGGCGACGCTGGACGGCAGCTTCGATGTGAGCGGCATTCTCGACTCGCTGAAAGCCGGAGCCGATGCGGTGACGGAGCTTGGAGCCAGCGCCCTCACCAGCGCAACCGTGTTCTTCGCGTTGACGGAGGACGCCGGAAACCCGATGGAAGCGCAAATCCTCCGGCGCGGGCGAGAACAAGCTGCCAGCGCAAGCGCCCGGCCCGCACCGAAGCAGACCGCCCAAGACATGGCCGCCCAGATCCAACGCGATCTAGGCAGGAAGGCCCGCCGCGAATTCCACGACGCAAAGGATACCGCCGGGAGGGATCGCACCCTCGGCGAACTCAATGAGGACGCGGAGCGCATCTATAAGGGGCACGGAAAGCAGCCGCCGGCGTGGATGCGCCCGGGGGGTGGAAGGTGAGTGGCCCCGCGAACGCAAGTCTGGCACTGGCAGCGATCGTCGGCAAGACCTGCTGGCGCAAGCGCGCGGGGGAATTCGGGAGCCTGAGTTTGGGCTTTGGCGCCAAGCTCCTGGAGCCGACCAGCCTGGGGCCGCGGGAGTACGGGGAGTGGGAGGTGGGGAGCTACAATGCCGCATGGCGGGTGACGGCAAATGATGACGTGCTTTGTGGCAGCGAGGACGCGTCCCTCAATCGTGACCGAGCCAACGAAGTGCTAGCATCATTGGAACTCGGCTCCGCGATCAGCTGGGAGGCGACAGCCAACGCCATTCGCCTCAACTTCGACATGGGGCGGGCCGTCGAGTTCTTGCGCGTCAACTCCAGCCAGGAGGAATGGTTCCACGTTTTCGCGCCCGGCGATGCCTACTTCGAGCTTTCCGGTGCCGGGATCTGGGCCGTAGGCCCATCGGGCGTCCCCTGGGCCCGCTGAGCTTCTTCAAATCGCTGAGCTTCACGGGCAGCAACAACCGTGTGGACGGCTGGATCTCCGACGCCAACGGCAACCTGCTCGGCTACAATGGCCACACCTACCAGTACGACGCCGAAAACCGGCTGATCTCGGTGGACGGCGGCTCTACCGCCAGCTACGTGTACGACGCCGAGGGGCGGCGGGTGCACGAATCAGTGGGGGGTGTGGTAAAAGAGTTCATATATGGCTCGGGAGGGCAGCAGTTGACCGTGGTGGGCAGCAGCGGAAACCTGGAGCAGGCGGAAACCTACGTCGGCGGGCGGTATCTCGGCACGGGCGAGCCCTCGGCCTTCGTCTGGGCGCTGAGCGACGAGCTGGGGACAGTGCGGGTGCGGACGAACTCGAGCGGCGCGGCGGTGGAAACCGACACCAGTTGGCCGTTCGGAGCGTACCTGAACCAGGTGGGGACCAACTCGAACCTGCACTTCACCGGCAAGTACCGGGACGGGGAAACCGGCTTCGACGACTTCGGCGCCCGCTACTACGCCTCCACCCTCGGCCGCTTCATGACCCCGGACCCACTGGGGGGGCATCTGGAAGATCCGCAGACGTTAAACAAATACGCCTACGTCGAAAACAATCCGGTCACGCTGACCGATCCGACCGGGCTGGACTTCAACCTGACCTGCCAGCAAACTTCTTCGACCTGCCAGAACGGGCAGGTGGGCGTGACCACGACCGATGCGAATGGCAATTCGTCGTTCGCCGCGACGGTGATCAGCAACGGCACCAACGGCGGGCTGGTCGATCAGTACGGCAACGCCTACACGGGGACATCCGATCAGACCGCCGTGCATATCACCGGCGCCGATGGGACCACGAGCAGTGGGGCTTTCCTCAACGGCTCGGCCGCCAACACTTTGCAAGGTTCGGGGATATTCTCCGGTTTCACTGGCGTGTTCAACGACAACTGCGGCGGCACCTGTGTCGCCAGCGGATCGATCTTCTCGACGAGCGGAGATCCTGCTGGTCAATTCAAAAATCTGACAGATGGCATGCTGCGAAATCCAGGCATGGATTCACTGGACTTCTTCCATCCCGGTTCTACCCAGTATCGGGAGGGTAACTCGTCCGGACCCGACCCGCACGTGGTCTTCAAGATGGGCACCATGGAAAGTGCCAATCCCTACGAGCAGTTTCACTTCGATGGCAGCTATCCGTACGCGACCGTGCCGGGGTTTTTCGATCACGCCGGTAGCGCGATCAGGTCACTTTTCCACTTCATCACCGGACCATCCGAACTGCCAGCACCGACGCAAATCCCGGGCGGCGGCCAGCCGTGAGAACTGGGCTTGCGTCGGCGCTAGCCTGCGTTGCCCTGTTCCTGCCGTGCTTGGCGACCTCAAACAACGGGCCAAAGGCAATCGTCAAGCTCACACTACCGGGCCAACCCGAGCCGTTCGGCGGGACTGCTGTGCGCGTGACAGGGAGCGAACTGTTTGCTCTCTACTGGGCACGTGGAAGCGAACCGAATGCAGCGGATCTCATGCTGGTCGCATTCAACGTCCAATCGGGCAAGTTGCTTGCGAGTCGTCGGCTTGAGACGGCCCAGATCACGGACTCCCATCTCATTGCAGAGATGAAGATGGAAGTTTCCAGGGCGGGAGGGAAAATAATCTGTTTCAGCGAAATCGTCCAGCGTGGACAGCCTTCCGACTTCGCTTTGTGGACACTAGATGTCGCTGATCTATCCATTACAAGCTCCTTGGGACCTCAGCAGACGAGGCCCATGCCTAGCGGCTATGGGTTCACCAATCAGGGCAAGACAGTGCGTTTCGCCAGCTTCGAGCGGGACAAGCGCAACCAGGTGACGGCGGCGACTGTCTGGGATGCCTCAACGGCCGACTTGAAGGCAGTCGTTTCCAAGGGGACGATCCACTTCGATCCCATCGGGTTCCCAGGCCCAGTGGTCGGGACCGGTGATGTGGTGTGGAATCAGGCGCACGGCAAGTTCGACGAATACGACCTGGCGACGGGCCGCAAAATCCGCACCCTTCCCAGTCCGGGCGATCTGGCGGAGAGCTACCCGCTAGGTGACGGGCTGCTAGTGGCCGCGCAGCAGAGCGTACCGAGCCGGAAGGACTGGGGCGGATACTTACTGCGCTACGGCGCGAGCGCCGAGCCGATCCGAAGCCCGATGGTGGCGGGATGCGCGCTCCTGCCCCAGCGCTTCACTGCGGATCAACGTTATGCGGTGGCGCTGTGCGACGGCACGAAGCTGAACACGCTTTTTGATTCCTATTACACTGCGAAGCTGGAGGCGGTGACATTCGACCTGAAGACCATGGCCATCCTGGCCGAGGTGCCGCTCAATCGCCGCTACGAGCACACTTCGCTTGCAATCGCCACCGATGCCGAGGGCATCCTGGAGGCGGTCTCAGACCACGCCGGGGAGGTGCAAATCCTTCGTATCCCTGTGCCCACGACGGCTCCCGCCACGCATTTGACCGCAGGCCTCATGTACGACGCACCCCAACACGACTTCGGCGCCCGCTACTACGCCTCCACCCTCGGCCGCTTCCTGACCCCGGACTGGAGCGCCACGCCCGAGGCCACGCCCTACGCGAACCTCTCCAATCCGCAGTCGCTCAACCTCTACAGCTACGTGCTCAACAACCCGGCGACGGCCGCCGACCCCGACGGCCACGATGCAGGTGGCGACCCGGCAGGCGGGGTGCCCTTCCCTTCGCTAATCGCCAGCGGCGCTTGCGGAATAGACGGCGCCGACAACGGCTGCGGCGCCCCCAGTGCGAGCGGCGCAGGGGCCGTAGAGTCCCTGTTTAACCCGTTTCCGGCAGTCTCCGCGCTGGTGGCCGCGCAAAACGCCGCGCGGGTGGAATTCGCCCCGGACCCACTCACCGGCCAGACCTACTGCAAACTGGCCACCTGCTCGATCGCGGAGTCCGTGGGCGCGCCGATGGGTCCCCTCACCGGCGCGGACGGGTCGCCGCTGCTGGCAAATCAGATCGCACTGAACCTGGCGCATTCCGCCGATTACCGCGAGGTCTCGTCCGCCGAGGCGCAAGCCCTCGCGGACCAAGGAAGGCTCGTGATCGGCGCTTGGTACAACCCAGGAGGACACGGGCGTCTGGTGACTGTCCGGCCCGAAGGCGTGCCCGGTGACCACCCGGCTGGCCTCCATGGCCCGCTGGTCAATGATATCGGGAGCAGCGACCAAGTTGCCCGTCAAAGCGCCGCGTTCCGCGCCGCCGATCATGTACGTTACTACACGCCGGCGGGTGGAGGCGGGCAATGACGCGGGCACTGTGCCTCGCCGTGCTCCTGGCGGTGTTCGGCTGCGCCCGGGCGCCAGCGCCCGCGGCAACGCCCCCCTTCGTTCCGCCCGACGGCCACTGGTGGCTTAACGCCAACGCGGAGCAGCGCGATGGGTTTCTGATCGGCTACGCTGAGTGCGATGCACTTATGCTCGGGCACGCCGCGGCGTCAATTTCGGCGCCAAATCTCGAGGCCGCGATCACGCGCTATTACCAAGCCCGTCCCGACCGGAAAGACGAGCCGGTCATAACCGCGATCAACGCCCTGAGCGCCGCCTGGAAGCGGACCGGGGCGTACCACTTCGTCCACGCCAACCCGTCGTATGAGTACGACGGGGAGACCTGGCGGGAGGGCACAGACCCTGACCGCGACGGCATGATCCGCGGCTTTTTAGCATGCCAGGAGGCGGAGCTAGGGGCACGGGTGCGCGTGCCGGTCGAGGTTCTCATTCAGCGCGTGTCAGCCTGGTACGGCATTGATCCGCACGACGAGTCCATCGCAAGCGGGAAAACAATCAACGATAAGCTCGGCGCCGTGATCCTGCACGCCGAACGTGAAGGTCCATGACCGTCTCGATCGCCCAAACTGCCCAGGCCGGTGCCTGCCGCGACAGAGCGGGCGCGCGGCCCGCGGAATGCGTGACCGTGGTCGCCCGGGCTCGAGGATCCCTCAGGGCAGGACAACGGCAAAGCACGCCGGGCAATGAACGGTATCGAGGGGAACGCGAACCTCGGAGACACCCGGCGCTTGCCGGACAATCGGTCGCCGTCCCGTGCTGCGCGCTGTGAGGAACACCGTCTACGAGCTGAGCGGCATCGCGTGGGCGCCCGACAACCGCCAGCGCCCCCACCGACCCAGTGGGCTCGCCGTCAAAAATCGGGTTCCAGGTGTGCCCGTAATCGGTGGACTTCCAAACGCCACCAGCCACCGCGCCAAAATAAAACACCCCCGGCTGCCCCGGCGCCCCGCTCACGGCCACGGTGCGCCCGCCACGGAACGGCCCGATCAGCCGCCACCGCATGCCTTGATACAGGCTGCGGTTGCACTGCTGCGCATCGGCCGGCAGGCCAACAAGGCATGCCAGAAGGACGAGGACAAGGCGACGGGGCATGCTAGCCACCATGCACCCGCCGCAGCCCGAATCAGTTACTTTTGGGCAGCCTTGGCCACCGCTTTGCTCAACCGTGACTTGTGCCGGGCGGCAGCATTGCGGTGCAGCACCCCTTTTTGCGCCGCTTTGTCGATCTGCTCGATGGTGGCGGGCAGCAGCTCGCGGGCGCTCGTGGCGTCGCCCGCGCGCAGCGCCTTGCGGGCTTGCCGTAGGGCAGTGCGCAGGCGCGCGGTGTTGGCGCGGTTGCGTTTGGTGCGGTGCCGGGTCTGACGAACCCGCTTCAGGGCGGAAGGATGATTAGCCATTGGATCGCTCTTATTTTAAACTAGATCCGTGCCCGTGGCGGCGGCACCTGCCGGAGGGAGGCGCAGCCGCCCGCAGGACGGGGACGTGCCGCAGCCAGCTCGCTCCGCCCCAACCCCCGAAATGAAAACCAGCATCGAGTTCGGCCCCGGCCTCCAAACTCTATTTGGCCCGCTCGACGACAACCTCCGCCTGCTCGAGCGCCTGCTCAACGTCGCCGTCCACGTCGGCCCTGACACCCTCGAGGCCGAAGGCGACCCTCCCGCCGTCGAGCGCCTCGAGGAAATCGTCCGCGATTTCCAGCAGCTCCACGCCGAGGGCCAGACGTTTTCCAACGGCGACCTCCGCGCCCTCCTCCAAATTGTCCTGGACGATCCCTCGGCCTCGCTCGCCGGACTCGCCCGCAGCGGCCGTCAGCGCGCCTTCGGCAAAAAGACCATCCAGCCCAAAACCGTCAACCAGCGCCGCTATCTTGATGCCATCGAGCGCCAGGACATGGTCTTCGGCGTCGGCCCCGCCGGCACCGGCAAAACCTACCTCGCCGTCGCCATGGCCGTCGCCGCCCTCAATGCCAAGCAAGTCTCGCGCATCGTCCTCGCCCGCCCCGCCGTCGAAGCTGGCGAGCGCCTGGGCTTCCTCCCCGGCACCCTCCAGGAAAAGGTGGACCCCTATCTGCGCCCGCTCTACGACGCCCTGTTCGATCTGGTAGAGCCCGAGCGTGTCGAGCGTCTCCTCGAGCGCAACATTATTGAGATTGCCCCCCTCGCCTTCATGCGCGGCCGCACCCTCAACGATGCCTTCATCATCCTGGACGAAGCCCAGAACTCCACTCAAGAGCAGATGAAGATGTTTCTCACCCGCATGGGCTTCCGCTCCAAGGCGGTCATCACCGGCGACATCACCCAGATTGATCTCCCCCAAGGTCGCCGCAGTGGCCTGCTGCAGGCCATTGCCATCCTCAACTCCGTCGAGGGCATCGCCATCACCTACTTTGACGAGCACGACGTCGTCCGCCACGCCCTCGTCCAGCGCATCGTCCGCGCTTACCAGGAGCACGACGCCCGCAGCGAATCCCCCCAGCTTCCGCTTCTGCCGGACACCGGCGGAACAGGGCCCGAATCGTGAACTTGACGCGGCGAGGCCCAGCCGCGCTGGGGCCCGCGCCAACCTTGCCGTTGCGCCGGTTCCTGGCCGTCGCCCGCCCGGCGACCGGCCTGCGCGCTCCCGTGGCTGTGCGGCTCATGGACGATGCCGCCATACGCCGCCTCAACTGCCAGTTCCGCTTCCACAACCACGCCACTGACGTGCTCTCATTCCCCTCGTCCACCTCCGGCCACGCCGGCGATATTGCCATTTCCGTCGAGACCGCCGCCCGCCAGGCCCGCGCCTGTGGCCATGACCTCGACACCGAGCTCCGCATCCTGCTCCTGCACGCCCTCCTGCACCTGGCAGGCATGGACCACGAATCCGACCACGGCGAAATGCGCGCCCGCGAGCGCCTCCTGCGCCGGCGCTTTGGCTTGCCCACCGGCTTGCTCGAACGCACTCAGCGGGCGCAACATAAAGGCAGCCATGGCTGAGGTCCTCGAAGTTCGTTGCCCCGATTGCGGCGCCCGCCTGCGCGTGGACGCTCAAACGGGTATGGTTCTCCACCATGCCGCCGGCCCGCGTCCCAAAGGCCTGGATTTGGATCATGCCCAGCAGCATCTTCGCAGCGAGGAGCAGGAACGCGAACGCCGCTTTCAGCAGTCGGTCGCCGCAGAAAAGCAGCGCGACGACCTCCTGCGGCGCAAGTTCGACCAGAGTCTGCGCCGCGTCCGCGACAATCCCAATGAGCCCAAACCCCTCCGCGACGTGGATATGGACTAGTTGTAGCCCCTCGCGGGGGTCGCGCCGCTTGGCACCGGGGGCAAAATCGACGCGCAGCGCCGGGTTGGGGCCAAGGGCCCCCAACCCGGCGCGAGCATAAGCGGGGCGCGCGGCGCAATTCGCCCTGCGCTGTTCCAGCAGGGCGGAGCAGCCTCGCTGGGGCCCGCGCCCATCATTGACACTCTGCCCCTGCCCTCTTGACGCGCTCCCCGCCTCGTGGTAGCATGGGACTTCCTGAAGGATTGGCTCCCGCCGACCTCATTTTTCCGTTTGTTTTAGCTATTCTCTTGACACCCCGCGCCGCGGCGCCCTGCGCCGGCTGGCCGCCTCACCTCCTCATATCCCACCTGAACCACGCATGACCATTGCAGAACTGAAAGAAAAAAACATCACCGAACTCGCCCGCATCGCCCGTACGCTCGAGCTGCCCGGCGCCAGCGGCATGCGCAAGCAGGACTTGATCTTCAAGATTCTGCAGGCGCAAAGCGAAAAAGAGGGACACATTTTCGCCGAGGGCGTGCTCGAAATCCTGCCCGACGGCTACGGCTTCCTCCGTTCGCCCGATTACAACTACCTGCCCGGCCCCGATGACATCTACGTCTCGCCCTCCCAAATCCGGCGCTTCGACCTGCGCACCGGCGATACCTGCTCGGGGCAGGTGCGGTCGCCGCACGAGGGCGAAAAGTATTTTGCCTTGACCAAGATCGAGGCCATCAACTTCGAGGCGCCTGAGGAAGCCCGCAACAAGATCCTGTTCGACAACCTCACGCCGCTTTATCCGTCCGAGCACATCCGCCTGGAGACGGTGCGTGAGAACGTCTCCGGCCGCATCATGGACTTGTGTACGCCCATCGGCAAGGGCCAGCGCGGCTTGATCGTGGCTCCGCCGCGCACCGGCAAAACCATGCTGATGCAGTCCATTGCTAACTCCATTACCGCCAACCACCCCGAGGTTGTGCTCATCGTGCTGCTGATTGACGAGCGGCCCGAGGAAGTCACCGACATGCAGCGTACCGTGAAGGGAGAGGTCATCAGCTCGACCTTCGACGAGCCCGCCAGCCGCCATGTGCAGGTGGCGGAAATGGTGATTGAAAAGGCCAAGCGCCTGGTCGAGCACAAGCGCGATGTGGTCATCCTGCTCGATTCCATCACCCGCCTCGCCCGCGCTTACAATACCGTTGTGCCGCCCAGCGGCAAGGTGCTTTCCGGCGGCGTGGATTCCAACGCCCTGCAGCGCCCCAAACGCTTCTTCGGCGCGGCGCGCAACATCGAGGAGGGCGGCTCACTGACCATCATCGCCAGCGCGCTGATCGAGACCGGCAGCCGCATGGACGACGTGATCTTCGAGGAGTTCAAAGGCACCGGCAACATGGAGATCATTCTCGACCGCAAGCTGGTGGACAAGCGCGTGTTCCCGGCCATTGACATCCAGCGCTCGGGCACCCGCAAGGAAGAGCTGCTCATCCCCAAAGACGACCTCAACCGCGTGTGGGTGCTGCGCAAGGTGCTCAACCCGCTTTCGGTCACTGAATCCATGGAACTTTTGCGCGACCGCCTGCTGAAGTCCAAAACCAACGCCGACTTCCTATCCGCCATGAACGCCGCTCAGTAGCGATGCCCACCGGGTTGGCAGAACGGCTGCGTCATCTGGAGGAGGAGCGGAACGATCTCTACCTCGGCGGCGGCGATGACGCCATCCGCCGCCAGCACGACAAATCCCGCCTGACTGCGCGCGAGCGCATTGCCAAGCTGCTCGATGAGGGCTCGCCCTGGCACGAAATTGGCCTGTTTGCCGCCTGGGGCATGTATGAGGAATGGGGTGGTGCGGTGGCCGCCGGCGTGGTCTGCGGCCTCGGCAAAATCTCCGGCCGCTGGGCCATGATCATCGCCAACGATGCCACCGTCAAGGCGGGCGCGTTTTTCCCCATGACCGCCAAAAAGGTCCTGCGCTGTCAGACTATCGCGCTCGAAAACCACCTTCCGCTGGTTTACCTCGTGGATTCCGCCGGCGTGTTCCTCCCCCTCCAGGACGAGGTCTTTCCCGACATTGACGATTTCGGCCGCGTCTTCCGGCACAACGCCGTCGCCAGCGCCCAGGGCATTCCCCAAATTACCGCCATCATGGGCAACTGCGTCGCTGGCGGCGCCTATCTGCCGGTCATGTGCGACACCATCCTCATGACCGAAGGCAGCGGCTTGTATCTGGCCGGCCCGGCGCTCGTTCAGGCCGCCATCGGTCAGAAGGTTTCCAGTGAAGAGCTCGGCGGCGCCCACCTTCACGCCGCCATCAGCGGCACCGCCGATTTCCGCGAGCCCAACGACGAAACCTGCTGCGCCCGCATCCGCTCCCTCATGTCGCGCCTGGGCCCCTCCCCCAAGGCGCCCTTCGACCGCATCGCCGCCTGCGCCCCCCGCCGTCCCGCCGCCGATTTGCTCGCTCTCTTTCCCGATGATCCCCAGGCAAGCTACGACGTCCGTGACCTGCTCGCCTGCATGCTGGACGCCGGCGACTTCGACGAATACCGCGCCGAGTATGGCCAGACCCTGGTGTGCGGCTACGGCCGCCTCGGCGGCTTTGCCGTCGGCATCGTCGCCAACCAGAAAAAAACGGTAAAGCGTGAAACCGCCTCCGGCGCCAAGCGGCTCGAGTTTGGCGGCGTCATCTACCCCGAAAGCGCTGACAAGGCCGCCCGCTTTATTATGGATTGCAACCAAAGCCGCATCCCCCTGCTGTTTTTCCACGACGTCAACGGCTTCATGGTAGGCAAGGAAATGGAAGCCGCCGGCATCATACGTGCCGGCGCCAAGATGGTCAATGTGGTCGCCAACAGCGTCGTCCCCAAGTTCAGCGTCGTCCTCGGCGGCAGCTTCGGGGCAGGCAACTACGCCATGTGCGGCCGCGCCTACGATCCCCGCCTCCTGCTCGCCTGGCCCACCGCCCGCTACGCCGTTATGGGTGGCGACCAAGCCGCGCAAACCTTGCTGGAGATCAAGGTCAGGCACCTCGAGCGCGCAGGGCACACGCTGGATGAGGCCGAGCGCCAGGACCTGCTCTCCTCCATCCGCACCCGCTACGTGGCCCAGACCGATCCTCGTTACGGTGCTGCCCGCCTCTGGCTTGATGCCCTCATTGACCCCTGCGAAACTCGCGCCTGGCTCATCGCCGGCCTCGAAGCCGCCAGCCTCAACCCCCACCTCCCGCCCTTCCGCACTGGCGTCCTGCAAACCTAGCAGGATCAATAAGTTACAGCAATCAGCCTTTTTTCTAAAGAGATTCTAATCTTCGCCGATCTCTGTCTGTGTAGGGACAAGTGTCTGCGATGCAGTCACCCAACCCAAACAAGTTCTTCGTCCCACTAGGAGAAACAGATGGACATCATTCGGCGAAACCGCTTCCTCTCCCCTAAAGCCTGGCTCGGCTTTAGCGTGATTTTTGCCTGCCTCACCGCCTCCGCCTGGGCCTCCGGCTACGGCGTGCTGGTCAGTCTCAACTCCGCCGACGTGGCTGCCTTTGACGCTCTCCACTCGGTACAGTCTCTGCAGTTGAATCCCAACCGCAACCTCTATCTCATCACCACCACCGACAGCCGCACCGATGCGCAACTGCTGCAGGAGATTGAAACCGATCCTGCCGCCGTCAATCCCCAGCCCAACGCCCCGTTGCCTCTGGTGCCGTCCCAATTGGACGGCCAGTCCACCGCTTCCGTGCTGAATGGCGGCACGAGCGGATCCGCGCCGCCTTCCAACGCTCTGACTCTTTCGCTCGGCCCGCTTGGCTCCCTGCTGGCCCCGCTGCTCAATCCCGTCGGACGCCTGCTTGACGGCATTCTCAACCCGCTGCTGGGCTCGGTGTTGAACCTGAACATCTCCATTAGCGGTACCGGAGCCTCGGTCAGCACTTCGACTGGCGTCGTGAATTCCGCCCCCACCTGGTTCTACGGCGCCACCGTTCCCAGTTCCTATCCCGGCCAGCCGCTGGTCTCGCAGATTGATGCCGGCCGCAAAGCCTATGCCCTGTCCACCGGCCAGGGCGCCGTCGTTGCTCTGATTGACAACGGCGTGGATCCCTACAACCCGGTCCTCGCTAGCGTGCTGGCGTATCAGCAGGGGTACAACTTCTATGACAACACCCCCAACTGGTCGGCCTATTCCGACCTGGGTGACGGCGATGCTCCTGGCTCGGTCCTCGATGGCAGGCAATCCACGGCTTCGGTTCTGAACGGCCAGTCTACCGCCTCGGTTCTGAACGGAGCCGGCACCTGCGCGGCCGAATTCGGCTCCGGTTCCAGCCTGGACGGCAAGCAATCCACCGCTTCGGTCCTCAACGGTCAATCCACGGCTTCGGTGCTCAACGGTGCGAACACGCAAGCCACCGTCGTAACCGAGCTGAATCAAATCCTCGCCTGCGATCCCGACTTCGGCCACGGCACTGCCGTCGCTGGTCTCATTCACCTAGTCGCTCCCAACGCCAAAATTCTGCCCATTAAGGCCTTTGGCCCTGGCGGTACGGCGGATGCAGCCACCCTCTATGCTTCCATCACCTACGCCATTGACCAGCACGTCAACGTGATAAACCTCAGTTTCAGCGCCCCGCAGGCCACTGGCTACGTGGAGCAGGCGATTGAAGAGGCGGTCAACGACGGCATCGTGGTGGTCGCCGCCGCCGGCAACTCCAGCTCCAGCGCCGCGGTCTACCCGGCTTCCGACGCCGGCGTCATCGGCGCGGGCGCCGTGGACGGCACCCAGGCCGGCTTCCCCCTGGCTTCCTACTCCAACTTCAACCCCGGTCCCGGCTCCTACGTCGACGTGGACGTCGCCGCTCCCGGCTCGCAGTTGTTCACCACCTATCCCGGCGCCGGCCAGATTTGGGCGACGGTTGTCGGCACCTCCTTCAGCACCCCGCTGGTCGCGGGCGAAGCGGCTGCCTTGGTTTCGCTGCGCTCCAGCGGTAGCGCCGCCCGGGCACTGATCGAATCCACCTCGAGCCCGGCCATCACCGGCGACGCTCAGGGCCAGTTGGGCCACGGCCTGATTGACGTCCTCAGCGCCCTCCGCTCAGCCTCCCCCAGTCTATTTTCCTGGTGGGGCTGGTAAAACAACGCGGTACGCTCCTTTGGCCCAACGCGGTGGCCCCAGTTCCGGGCCACCGCTCTTTTTGCCGCCCCCCTCACACGCAATCGCCCAACTCAGCGCTCGGCTACCCCCAAAGCGGCGGTCTCCTCACCTCCTCCGACCGGCATCCTAGTCCAGGGTAGGTGATTGTGCCGACCCTGAAAGCAACAACCCCAACCACGACTTCTGGACAAATCGCCCGCGGGGCGTGCGGCGAGCGTGGCCCGGTCTTGTTACAGTCGGGCCCGGCAGCGGCGCTGAGGCTCGAGCCAACACGGTCCCACTCACTCCCATCCTATCGCCCAGCGTTTTCAATCACTTACCGCCGGCGTGTGGCACACTCTGGCGGCTGCAGCGGGGCCCCTCAGCCCTCTTACCCCGCGTGCGCGAAGATATGCCCACTCGCAACCGCGCGCCCGCCGCTGGCTGTGGCGCCCAGCATCTCCCCGCTCTCGGCATGCAGCAGCGAATAGCCCAGCGGCCGCAGCAGGGCGCACAGGTGCGTAATCCGTTCCAGTTTGTGCTGGCCGCTCTCCCCATGCACTTCAACCAGCACGTCCGGACGGTGGCGCGCGAGCGTCTGCGCGGCGCCCCGCAGCACCTCGAGTTCCAGCCCTTCCACGTCCACCTTGATCAGTCGCGGCGGCGGCAGCGGAACCGCCTCCGCCAACGCGTCCAGGCGGTCTACCCTCGCCCGTCCGCACTCGCGGCGCAGCGGCGTCCGCGCCTCGGCTGCGATCGAGGCTGTGGTTGGCATTCCCGGAAGCATGTAGAGCGTGTGCTCACCGTCTTGCTCTCCCAGCGCCACCTGCAGCGGCAGCACATTCCGAATCCGGTTTCGCTCCAGGTTGGCCACCAGCGTGGCATAACTCTCCGCTCTCGGCTCAAACGCGATCACGCGCCCGCTCGCTCCCACCCGCTGCGAAAAAAACATGCTGTAGGCGCCGGTGAATGCTCCCACGTCATAGACCACCTGCCCCGCCAGCTCCAACCCCTCCAACAATTGTTCCTCTCGACTGCATACCCGCAGCAGCCGCGCCCACGCTGGCACGGTCCAGAGATCACAGTTATGGAATCCCTGAGCCATATCTTTGCGCAACAGCCCCGGACGATACCGCCCCAGGGGCCCCAGCCATCGCCGCAGCGTCCGCGACAGCCGCGCTGGTGCCCGCGCCAACATTAGTTGCGGAAATATCTTTCCAGCCATGCGTCTTGTCCCTTGGATGCTCCCACCGGATGGGCTAGCGTACCCTCATCCGGCGTAGTATAGAAACAGTATGCGTTGCTTCTATACTGCTGCGGTCGCGGCCCTTGCCTTGGGGTGCGCGCTGTCGCAGTCGCCCGCTCCTTCGTTGCCGGCCGGCACCATCATCCAGGCGGAGCTGCGCACCCAGTTGAATACCGCCCGCGCCAAAATCGGCGAAGCGGTCCAGGCGCAGACTACCGCCAACGTCACCCAGTACGGCCAAAAGATCCTGCCCAAAGGCAGTAAACTTATCGGGCACATCGTCGCCGTCACACCCGCGGAAAGTCCAAAATCTCCGTCGCAGATCACCATCGTCTTCACCCAGGTCGCGACCAAACATGGTGCCGTGGTGCCGTTGCACACCGTGATCACCGGCCTCCGTCGCATTGTACCGCCCGCTCCTCCGGTCATGATGTCCGCTCTGCCTCAGCCCCACTCCGAGCAACAGCCCGACCGTTCCAATGGCACCCCAACTGCCACCTTGGGTGAAATGCCCATGCCCACCCAGGTCACCGGGGCTAACGGCAGCATGAACCAGTTGGAACAGCAAACGAACCTTCAGCCCATTCGCATCCGGTCCACGGCCAAGGGCGGAAGCGTGCTGACTAGCATCGGCAATCTCAAACTGGAGCGCGGAACCCAGCTGCAACTGCGGGAAATTGCAACTCCGCTTCCACAAGGTCCACACCACCGCTTGTAGGGCGATACGGACAATCCCGGCGGATGATACAGTAAGGCCGTGGCCACTCCGGACGCAACCCAGCCGCGCCGACTGGTCGCCGGCCATGCCGGCGAGGAAGACCTCAGCTTTGACCTCAGCCTCCGTCCCCGGCGCCTGGAAGATTACGTCGGCCAAAGCAAGGCGAAAGGCCACCTGGCCCTCGCCATCGAGGCCGCTCGCGTCCGCGGCGAACCCCTGGATCATGTGTTGTTGTACGGTCCTCCCGGGCTGGGCAAAACCACCCTCGCCGCCATCATCGCCGCCGAGTTGGGCGTGGCGTTTCAGGCGACCGCCGGCCCGCTGATCCAGATCAAAGGCGACCTCACCGCCGTGCTCACCAACCTGCAGGATCGCCAGGTGTTGTTTTTCGACGAGGTCCACCGCCTGCAGCCGCAGTTGGAGGAAGTGCTGTATTCCGCCCTCGAAGATTACCGTCTCGACATCATCATCGGTCAGGGTCCTTCGGCGCGTACGCACACGCTCAACCTCATGCCGTTCACCTTCGTCGCCGCTACCACCCGCGCCGGCCTGGTCTCGGCGCCCCTGCGCTCGCGCTTCGGGTTGATCCTGCGCCTGGAGTTCTATCAGCCCGGCGAGCTGGAAACCATCCTGCAGCGTTCCGCCAGGATTTTGGGCGTGGCCATGCGGCCCGAGGGTGCCGCGGTGCTGGCCCGCCGCTGCCGCGGCACTCCCCGCATCGCCAACCGGCTGCTACGCCGCGTGCGTGATTTCGCCCAGGTGCGCGCTCAGGGTGAAATCACCGCCGCAGTGGCCGCCGAAGCTTTGGCGCTGCTCGAAGTGGACGAATACGGCTTCGATGAAGCTGACCGCCGCTTGATGCTCGCGCTGATCGAAAAATTCGACGGCGGCCCGGTGGGCGTCAACACCCTGGCGGCGGTCCTGGCCGAAGAGCCCGACGCCGTCGAGGAAATGTACGAGCCCTACCTGATGCAGGTCGGCTTCCTCAGCCGCACGCCCCGCGGCCGCGTCGCCACTGCCCTCGCCTATCGCCACTTCCAGATTGCCGAGCCGCGCGCGCGCAGCGCGCAGTCCGGCCTGTTCCCGGCGTGAAAATCGTCCTCATGCTGGGCTCCAACCGCGGTGATCGCCAAGCGTGCCTGCGGGCGGCGCTCGCGGCCCTGCCTGCAGCCGGCGTTGCCGTGACCTGCGTGTCGCGCTGGCGTGAAACTCCGCCCTTCGGCGCCACCGGCCGGCGGTTCTTTCTCAACTGCGCGGTGGCCGGCGACACCCACCTCCTGCCCAGGCTTCTGTTGCGCCGCCTGCTGCAACTGGAGTCCAGGCTCGGCCGCCACCGTCCCGGCCGCTCCCGCTTGAAATCCCCGCGAACGGTGGATCTGGATTTGATTTTTTACGCCCGGGTGCAGATGCAAACACCGCAGCTGCAACTTCCGCATCCGCGTTTCGCCCAGCGCGGCTTTGTGCTCACCGCACTTGCGGATTTGATTGCCCAGGCGCCGGAAGCCCGCGCCTACCTGCCGGCGGCTTGGCGAGCCATCAACACCTTGCGCGCCCGCGCTTCCAGCGTTGCGGCCTGCGGTAGCAGGCTGACTGCCTTTTCGACTTCCGGATCCACTTCCATCAGCGTCTCGTAGCCGTCGTCCAGGCCATACAGGCTCGACACAACCCGGAAGCGAATCTGCTGCTTCAGCCACTTGGCGTTGGCCGTCACGTCCGCTGGCTTGAGCTCTACATGCTGGCCGGCCAGAAACGCCACAAACCCCTCCAGGGTGCTGTTGTCCGGCGTCCAGTTCCGGGGTACCGACTCGTCCTTGCTCAGAAATTCGTCGGCGAACTCGTAGAACGCCGCCCGGTCCAGCAGCAACTGCTGTACGCCGTTCAGCTTCTCCGGCGGCAAGCGCACGTCCGGCGTGATTCCCCCACCGCCGTAAACCGTGCGGCCGATGTCGGTCAGCTTCACCTGCCGCTGGTCCATCGGCGTCTGTTTGTGGTTATGCACGTAGAAATAGTCGTACAGGGACACGCCCTCGTACGGCCGCTGGATCAGCCGTCCGCTGGGCGTGTAGTAGTGCGCGGTGGTGAGCGCCAGGCCCGTGCCGCCACCCAGCCGCATCACCGTCTGCACCAGACCCTTACCGAACGTGGTTTGCCCCACGATCAGGCCGCGGTCGTGATCCTGCACCGCACCGGACACGATCTCGGCCGCGCTCGCCGTCATGCTGTTCACCAGCACCACCAGCGGAAAATCATGCCCGCCGCTTCCATGCATCGCCACCAGCACGTGCTCGGGCGAGTTGCGCCCGTGGTCGCTGACGATCACCTGATCTTTGGCCAAAAACAGCCCGGCAACCCCCTGCGCCTGGTTCAACAGCCCGCCGGGATTGCCGCGCAGATCCAATACCACTCCCCGAAGGTCGCCGCTATCCTCCAGCGGGCGCAAAATGTCGGCCATCTCGCTGGTGCTGGTTGCGGTGAATCCGGTCAGGTGGATGTAGGCCACGCCCGGCTCGATCTGGAAATGGCAGTCCACGCTGTTGTGTTGTACGTCGGCGCGCAGCAGGGTGAATTGCAGCAGCTTCTCGTTCCCGACGCGCTTGACTTCGATCGTCACCGGCGTGCCCTGCGGCCCCTTCAGCAACGTTGCCACCTGATCGGTGCTCATGCCCACCGTCGAGGTGCCGTTCACCGCCATGATCAGGTCATAGGGTCGCAGCCCGGCTTTGAATGCCGGCGTGCCTTCAAACGGCTGCACCACGCGCGCCTGGTTGTTGCGGGCGTCTACCGCGCCGATCAGCATGCCCACGCCTGAGTAGCGCCCTTCCTGGTTTTCGATCACTTGCGCAAACGCTTTCGGGTCCCAGAAGCTCGAATGCGGATCCAGCTGCCGCAGCATCCCCGGTACAGCGCCGTCGTAGATGGCCGTGCTCGCATTCACTGGTGCGGCGTAGTTGGCGGCAACCAGATGGTAGACTTCGGCAAACTTCCGCAAGTCGGACTCGATCTGCGCGTCGTTGCCGCCGTCCGCCGAGGCGGTCGAAGTGACGTCTTGGCCCAAGGCCGCTTGCGTGGTTGCCACCTGCGGACCATAGATCCGCCCCAGCACCGCGCAGACGACCAGAATGAGAAGGATAAAAAGAGGGGTCCGAAGCTTTGACATGCCTGCTACCGCTGTCGCGAGCCAACTGCCCGCAGTATACCAGATGCTGCAAAACCCTCAGCCGCACCGCTGCCACCACCGCCCCAGGGCGCCAGCCAAAACGTGGTGACCGCGCCATCTTGGTATCATGAACTCGGGGCCGAGCGCCCCCACCCATGAGCTTTGGCGAGCTGCTATTTCTCCTCATTCTGGCGCTGCTGGTATTCGGTCCGCGCAAGCTGCCCGAAATTGCTCGCACCGTCGCCAAGGTCATGACCGATTTGCGCCGCGCCAGCAACGAGTTCCGCTACACCCTCGAGGACGAAATCCGCAAAATCGAAATCAGCGAACACGAAGCCCCCGCTCCGGCGCGGGTCGACGGCGCTGTCGCCCGCGCGCCCGAGCTGCTTCCCGCCGCTCCGCCAGAGTCGGAAGCCCCGGCGCAAGCTGCCCGCCTGCCCTAGCCTCCGCATGGCCTTGCTCGATCACCTCCGCTCCTCCCCCGCCTCGGCGGATGGCGGCGCCACCATGTCGTTCCTCCAGCATCTGGAGGAACTCCGGCGCCGCATCGTCTACGCTGCCCTCGGCGTGTTCCTGGCTTTCTGCGTCTGCTTCGCCTTCGCCGACCGCATCTACGGCTTTATTGAACGGCCCATGACCGCCAGTCTCAAGGCCTACGGCCTTAGCGGGCACCTGGTCTACTTCAATCCCGTGGACCCGTTCAACCTCTATGTCAAGTTGGGCCTGATCTGCGCGCTGTTTCTCGCCTCGCCCTGGATTCTCTACCAGGTCTGGGCGTTTATCCGCCCCGGTCTGTTTCCGCGCGAACGGCGCTATGTCATCCCCTTCGTGGTCTGCACTTCGGCGCTGTTCCTTGCCGGCGGCGCCTTCGCCTATTTATACGCCTTCCCGCTGGTGCTGAACTTCCTCATCGGCTACGCCCATCGCTTCACCCCCGAAATCAACATCAACGAGTACTTCAATCTGTTTTCCACCGTGGTGCTGGGCGTGGGTGCGGTCTTTGAACTGCCCACGCTGATCTTCTTCCTCTCGCTGTTCGGCCTCACCAACGCGCGCTGGCTGGCGAAGAATTTCCGCTATGCCATCCTCGGCGCTTTTGTTCTGGCGGCCGCCATCACACCCACGGCCGACATCACCACCATGACCGTGTTTGCCGCGCCCCTGCTGGGGCTGTACGGACTGGGCATCGTCATCGCCTGGCTGGTGGGCAAGAGCCGCAAAACCCCGCGGCGCTCCGCCTCTGCCTAGGTCGCTCCGCAACCCCCCACGGGCAGCCGCAGGCCGCCCAAGCCCCGCGCCTATCATTGTTGGGATAGGATCAGAGGGGGCGTGGCGAACTGGCGCGCCCTCCTGAACACCGCCGATGAAATTCCTGGTGGAACTGGCGCACAGTTTTGGCGAGTTGGCGCGCTCGATGGGGCTGGTGGGGATTTTCGCGCTCACCCTGTTCGACGGCTCGCTGCTCTGGCTGCTGCCCGGCATCAACGACATCGTCCTCATCAGCTTCGTCATTGCCCGGCGCTCGGCGGGGTGGGCGGCACTGGCGGTTCTGGTCGCGACTTCTGGTTCGGTGCTGGGCGCCATGGCCAGCTACCGCATCGGCCACCGCGGCGGCGGCGAGCTGCTCCGCCGCCGCTTCCCGCCTTCGCTGCTGCGCCGCGTCGAGGGCTGGACCAATCGCCTGGGGGCCGTCCCGGTGGGCGTGGCCGCCATCATGCCGCCTCCGTTTCCCTACGCGCCGTTTGTCTTCTCCGCCGGCGTTATGAGCGTGCCCCCTGGCCGCTTCCGCTTTTCCGTCGGTCTGGGTCGCGGCATCCGCTACTCGCTCGAAGCTGCTCTCGCCCTCTACGTGGGCCGGCACCTGCTCCGCCGCCTCGACCGCTTTTACTGGGCGGCGCTGGAGCCGGCCCTGATTCTGATCGCCGTCGCGCTGTTGGTCTGGGGCATCTTCCGGCTGCAGTTTTCCCATCGCGACTCACCGCCCACGCACTGGCTCGACTAGCTTGCCAAACTGCACCGCCGCGCCCGCGCTTTGCAGCGAGTGCTGTCCCGCAAGTGCGGGCTCCGCCTGCGGGTAATCCGTGCGAAAATGGGCGCCCCGGCTCTCCTGCCGCGCGGCGGCGGCGCGCACAATCGCCGCGGCGGTCACCGCTGCACCCGCTCCCGCCTCGGCCAGCGGCTCCAGCGCCTGCAGGCCGCGTTGCAGCGCGGCCCCGGCGCGCAGAACCCCCGCGCAGCTGGCGAGCACGGCGCGTACAGTCGCCAGCGCGGTGGCGTCCTCAGCCGCCGCCACCGCCGCAGGTTGGACCACGCTGCGCCGCGGTTGCGGCCCTAGCGCCGCCATGGCCTCCCCGGCCCGCGCCCCGAGCACCAGGCCCTCGAGCAGGGAATTGCTCGCCAGCCGGTTGGCGCCATGCACGCCCGTGCAGGCGCATTCCCCGGCGGCGTACAAGCCCGCCAGCGAGCTTGCGCCGTCGCGCCCGGTGGCAATGCCCCCCATCGCGTAGTGCGCCGCCGGCCGCACCGGAATCCAGTCCCGCTCCAGGCTCAGGCCGTAGCTGGCCAGCGTGGCCAGGATGCGCGGAAAGCGGTACCGCAACTGCTCCGCCGCCAGCCCGGTGGCATCCAGGTAGCAGACCGCTGGACCGCGCGCCGGATCGCTGCCCGTAGCCTGCAGTTCCGCCTCCAGTGCCCGCGCCACCACGTCCCGCGGTGCCAGCTCGGCGCTGGGGTGATAGCGCTCCATGAAGCGCTCGCCGGCAGGATTGCGCAGCACCGCGCCTTCCCCGCGCAACGCCTCCGACAGCAAGAATCGGGGTGCATGCGCCAACGCCAGCGCCGTCGGATGAAACTGCACGAACTCCATGTCCGCCAGCACCGCCCCCGCACTGTAGGCCAGCGCCGGCCCATCGCCGGTGGCCACCGCCGGGTTGGTGGTTTCCCCAAACAGCTGCCCCAGGCCGCCGGTGGCCAGTAACACCGCCCGCGCCCATAGCCGTTGCGGTGTGCCCGAGCTCCCATCTCTAAACTCCACCCCCACCACCCGCCCCTCCGCCTGCAGCAACCGCAGGGCCCGCCCGTGCGGCCGCCATTCCAGCCTCGGCAGCAGGGCCGCCTGCCGCGCCAGCGTCTCGGCAATCTCGCGGCCAGTGGAATCGCCGTGGGCATGCAGGATGCGCGAGCGCGAATGCGCCGCCTCTCGCGTGCGCTCCAGTCGCGTGCCGTGGCGGTCGAACTGCGCTCCCCAGGCCAGCAGTTGTTCGATGGCGGCAGGGCCTTGCTCCACCAGCACTTTCACCACCTCCGGCTCGCACAGGCCATCGCCCGCCGCCAGCGTGTCGCGCTCGTGCAGCGCAAACGTGTCATCCTCGCCCATGGCTACCGCAATGCCGCCCTGCGCGAAGGCGGTCGCCGAATCGGCCACCGCTTCCTTGGTCAGCACCACCGTGTGCGCCCGCGGCCCGAGCGCCAGCGCCGCCCGCAGTCCCGCGATCCCCGAGCCCACAATCACAAAATCAGCCGCGCGCGCGTCCTCCATGGTCTGGTATTTTTAAACTACACTGGAACTGCTTGCGTCTGGAGATCCCCGTCAACGTCGCTCCCGCCTACACCGCCGTGGTCTCACCCGGCGGACTGGCGTTGGCCGGCGAGCTCGTACGGCGCTGGCTGCCGCCCAGCGCTTTGGCGGTGGTCGTCACCAGCCCGCGCATCCGCGGCTACTGGGGCGAAGCCCTGGAGGCGGGACTGCGTGCCGCGGACCTGCGCTATACCTTCCTGGTGCTGCCCGACGGCGAGCGCTCCAAGAACCTGGCTGAGCTCGCCCGCCTGGCTGAGGCCATGGTCGCCGCCGGCGCCGATCGCGACTCGCTGGTCATCGCGTTCGGCGGCGGCGTCGTCGGCGATGTGGCCGGCTTGCTCGCCTCGCTTTACATGCGCGGCGTGGCCCTGGTCCAGGTGCCCACCACCCTGCTCGCCATGGTGGATAGCTCCCTCGGAGGTAAAACCGGCGTCAACCTCGGCGCCGGCAAGAACCTCGTCGGCACCTTCCACCACCCTCGCGCCATCCTCGCCGATCCGCAGGTGTTGACTACGCTGCCCCCGCGCCAGTTCCGCAGCGGCTTGGCCGAAGCCATCAAATACGGCATCATCGGCGCTCCCAAGCTGTTCGATTTTCTCGAAACCCACGCCGCTTCCCTCCAAAAACTTGAGTCCGAGCCGCTGGCACAGCTGATCGCCGCCTGCCTGGAACAAAAGGCCGCCGTGGTCGCCGCCGATGAACGCGAGAGCGATCGCCGCCGCATTCTCAACTTCGGCCACACCCTCGGTCATGCTCTGGAAAGCGCCACCGGTTACGAGCGTTACCTGCACGGCGAGGCGGTGGCCTGGGGCATGCTCGCCGCTACCTGTCTGGCGGTGCACACTGGCCGCCTGGCCGAGCCCGAAGCCGCCCGCATCCGCGCCGCCATCCTGCACTTGTGTGGCCCCCTGCCACCGCTGCGCGAGCCCGCTGCCGAGGTTTTGCGCCATGCCGCTAGCGACAAGAAGTCCCGCGCCGGGCAACTGCATTTCATCTTGCCCACCACCATCGGCCGGGTCGAAATTGCCGCCGGCATCCCAAACACGGCCATCCTCGCCGCGCTCGAGCAAACCGCAGCTATGCAGCCCCCCGCCGAAACACAACCTGAAAACCCCGCCGCCACTCCTCATTGATCCCCAACAGCGTACAGGGAACCTCCGGCGCCAGCCAGCGCAGCAGCTGCGGCGTCAGCGGATGCCAGCGCAGCGCCGGCGCCACCAGCCAAAGCTGCGGCGGCTCGGGGCTAAGCGGCTCTCCGGCAAAATAGCCCAGGCGCTCAAACTCCCCGGCCCGCTGCTGCTGGCGCACTTGCAGCCAGTAGACCAGCGCCTGCAGAGGAAAGGGCAGGTCCTCGGCGGCCTTGATCTCAATCACCACCAGCCGTCCGTTCCGGTCGCGGGCCAGCAAGTCGAGCACTCCGGTGCCCGCCGGGGTGGTGATGGGAATGCCCGCGTACACCTTGCCCGCCAGTTGCGCATCGAGAGCCCCGGGATCGTGGCGCAGCAGGTGGGCCATCCAGCGCTCCGGTTGGGCGGCAAACAGCGGCTGGCGGCGATCCCCCGCCGGCACGCGCTGTTGCGCTACCGCCGCCACCCAGCCGTCAAACAGCGGCTCGGTTGCGGCCAGCAACGGCGTCTGTTCCCCGCCGCAGCCAAACACAAACGGCGCCTGCGCGGCTGCGGCGCGATCGCTTTCCCTGGCGATTTCTAGTCCGTACACGGAAACGAACCCGTACCCGTCCGGCGCCGTCTCCCACGTCGCTTGCGGACACTGCCGGCGTACCCGTGCCAGCAAGGCCGCGGCGGCGCCCCGGGGCGGCGAGCACGCGGGCGCGCGCCGGAGACCTGAGACGGTGTTGCCAGCATCGGATAGAGCCACCGCATCGAGCCTGGCCGCGGACGCATCCCAGCGGTAGCATTCGATTGCCGGCTGCGCGCGCAGGCCGCTGCGCAACAGCCGCAGCCATATTTCGGCGCCCGCTGGCAGCACCATCCGTACCGCGGCGATCGGCTCACACGGATGCCGCTCGCCGCATTGCCCCACCCACACCAGCGCCTGCGCCAGCGCCGCCACAACCGCGGCCGCCCCGGCGCCTTCGGCCAGCGCCACGCAGGGCATCAGGCGCTGCTGCCGCCGGAACAGCAGGCGCTGCACGTCCCGGCGCTCACCGCTCACCCCCCGGTCCGGCAGGGCGTGCCAGCCCGGCCAGTCGCGCTCCGCTGCGGCCAGCAGCGCTTGCCGGAATTCGAGGCGGCCGCGCGCCCGCTCCGTGTCCGCACCGGCCGGCGCCAACGTAAACCGCACCGGCCGCGTCTGCCCCAGTCGCATGACCGCGAGCTCCAGGGTTTCGCCGGCGCGGGCGCGCCACCCCACGATGCGGCGCACCAGATTGGCGTCCCCGCTCCAGAAATGGCCTACCAGCCGGTTTGCCTCCGGATGCAGCGCGTAGCCGCTACCAGGTCCGCCCAGGCGTGCCAAGGGTTGCCCCGCCTCGCGAATGTGCACATCGGGGTGGGCGAGGAAAAACGCCCGCAGCGTCTCCGCCGCCCGCGCCACATCCACCACCTCGCCGGTCCGCGCCATGCCCCCTAGCCTAGCCGTCCCTCTCCACCCAGACCATCCCCGCCTTCAGGGGGGCTAGAATAAATCAGTAGGCGTGATGGCCACCCATCCCCAACCCGTTGCTGTCCCTCCTCCGCCGGCTGACGAAGCCGAGCTGGTCCGCCGCGCCCAAGCGGGCGATCCTGCCGCGTTCGAGACCATCGTGGCCCGCTACGAGCACCGCATCTACAGGCTTGCCCAGCGCCTCATGGGCAACGACGCCGACGCCGAGGATGTGCTGCAGGAAACCTTTCTCAAGGTCTTCTCCAAAATCCGCCAGTTCCAACAGGAATCGCGCCTCTACACCTGGATCGTCCGCATCGCCGTTAACCAGGGCCTCATGAAGCTGCGCGGCCGCCGCACCAACGTGGTGCCGTTGAACGAAGATATCGCCACCGAAGAGGGCCCCATTGCGCGTGACTTCGCCGACTGGCGCCCCGATCCTGAACAACAATTCCGCACCGGCGAGCTGGCCGCCATCCTCCATCGCGGCCTGGAATCCCTCTCGCTTCCCTACCGCATGGTATTTCAGCTCCGCGATGTCGAAGAGTTGTCCACCGCCGAAACCGCCGAGGTGCTCGGCGTCACCGAAGCCGCTGTCAAGTCGCGCCTGCTCCGCGCCCGGTTGCAATTGCGGGAAAAGCTAAGCCGCCATTTTGGCGTGAAAGGAATCTGACGTGGACTGTCACGAGCTTGACCAGCATCTGTGCTCAATTCTGGATGGCGAAACCAGCCCCCAGTTGGAGTCGCACCTCGAGCACTGCCGCCCTTGCCGGCTTTTGGTGACCCATTGCCGGCAAACCATCCACATCTATCGCAAACAGCCCGCCCCACCCCTCCCAGCTGCCGTTCATGATCGGCTCATGAAATGCATGGCGCGCATGCCACCCGGCAGCCGCCCCACGCATCTTACTCAGTGAGGAGTGGTGCCGTGGCGTTTTCCATTCTGGGATGTCCGCACAATCACCTTGGCTTTCCCATCGTGACGCGCGAGCCGGGCGCGCCCTTGCCTCCCCAGGGGCATCTCGCGCCGCCTCAAGCGCACGTCACCTGCTTGGACTGTGGCCGCGAGTTCTGGTATGACTGGACGCGTATGCGCCGCCTTGCCGCTCGTCCTCAGCCTGTAATGCCGCCGCGGCGGGCGGCCTAACCGCCTCCTGGCGGCCAGGCATCGCGGCGGCGAGCAGCCATACCGTACCGCAAAACATCACCGTGTCGCCCAGATAATCGAGGCCTTGGGCAATGCTGGCGCGGTCCACAATGCCGATGGGGACGTAGACAAACAACACCACAGCGAACGCGGCCAGGCCGATGCACGCCGCGGCGGATCGAGTCCGTTTCCCGAGCAGCAGGGGAATCCCGGCGGCAACGTACACTGCGGCGGTCGCGTACGTCCAGACCGCGTGCCCGAAGATCCAGGTGGGAGTGATCCGGTTCAGCGGCACGGCGGGAACGTAATTCCCGTGCAGAAACAGCTCGATGCCATAGAAGAGTACGGCAACCGCAACAAAATATCGTCCCAGCAGGGTGCCATACTGCTTCCGCCAGCCCTTGCTCAGGCTGGCCGCAAGCGCTAAAGGGCCGCCGGCGAGAGCCAGTTCGCGCAGCAGCAGCGCCAGTGCAAACCGATTGTCGGGATGGTGCACCCAGGCGGGCGCATCCATCAGCAGCACGAACGCGAAAAAGTTCAACGCCAGCAGGCTCGCTGCAAGCCGGATTTGAATCCTGGTCGCGAGACTGACCGCCGCCAGGATAAAGCACGTGCCAACAAAATAGGTCCAGAACAGTGGCCACGGAATCCACGCCGGCACCATCGGCGCGATGGACCGCGTCAGCGTGAAATGCTCACTGCCAAACGCCGCCAGCGGCGCCGCGTAGGCCAACGGAGCGAGAAGCAGCAGCCGGTCGAGGGCTCCTGCCTTGTGCCAGGCTCCGGACAAAAAAACGGTGGCCAAGCCGGCGAGCAACACTGCTGCACCCGCGAGGTAGCCCCAAATCACCGGGTTCGCAATCGTGTTCATGGACGCCTACAGCCTGCAGCCCGCGCGCGCCGCAGGCAATAGCCAATCCTGCGCCTGCTTGCATGACCATGCCGGTCCGCTCAGCCGACTTCGACCAGTCCGTAGCGGCGCTGCCAGCGCTGCTGGATCTCGGCCACCAGCTCGCGCTGCTCCTCCGGGCTGGCGCGATCAAGATAGTGCTGTGCCTGGGTGCGCGCCGCTTCCATCAGCTCCCTGTCCCGCACCGGCTGGGCAATCTGAAATGCCGGCAGTCCACTTTGCCGGGTTCCGAAAAACTCGCCCGGTCCGCGCAGCTTGAGGTCCAGCTCCGCCAGGGCAAAACCGTCGCGCGTACGCGCCAGCGCCCGCAGCCGCTGCCCGGCGGCCGCGGTGCAGCCCTCCGGGTGCAGCAGAAAGCAATAGGCAGGCTGGGGACGCGAACCCGCCGGCTGGGGGCGTCCAACACGGCCACGCAACTGGTGCAGTTGGGCGATTCCGAAGCGGTCGGCGTGTTCGATCACCATCAGGCTGGCGTTGGGAACATCCACGCCCACCTCGATCACGCTGGTGGCCACCAGCGCCTGCAGCTCGCCGCGCCGGAATGCCAGCATCACCGCTTGCTTTTCCTCCGCCGGCAGCCGCCCGTGCAGCAGCCCGAGGCGCAGCTGCGGAAACATCCGCCGCAGCCGTTCGAACATCGCCAGTGCCGGTTTGAGTGCCAGGGCTTCCGATTCCTCAATGAGCGGGTACACGAAATACGCCTGCCGCCCCGCCTCGACCTGGCGGCGCACAAACTCATACACGGCATCACTGTGAGCGTCCGGCACGATCCGGGTCACGATCGGACGCGCGCCGGGCGGCAACTCGCGCAGCGTGCTGGCGTCCAGATCGCCGTACAGGGTCAACGCCAGCGATCGCGGAATGGGGGTGGCCGTCATGACCAGCAGGTGCGCGGCCCAGCCGTCCTCGCGGTCCTTGTGCATCAGATGAAAGCGCTGGAGCACGCCGAAGCGGTGTTGCTCGTCCACGATTACCAGCCCCAGCCGCTCGAACCGGAACGAGCCCTCGAGTAGCGCCTGCGTGCCAATCACCAACTGCGGGGTTTCTCCGCTACTCGTCCGGCGCTTGCGGCCGCCGGTCACCAGTTGCGTGCCATGATGTGGCAGCCGCTCGCGCGCGTACAGGTAGTGCTGTTCGGCCAAAATCTGTGTGGGCGCCATCAGCGCCACCTGAAACCCGTTCTCCATGGCGATGACCGCCGCTTGCAGCGCGACAATGGTCTTGCCACTGCCCACCTCGCCTTGCAGCAGCCGCCGCATGGGCCGCCCGCTGCACAGATCGGCGGCAATTTCCGCCAGCACCTGCTTTTGTCCGGCGGTGGGGTGAAACGGAAGGACCTGTTTCAGCCGCTCGCGCACCGCGGCGTTGATGGCCATGGGGGCGCCCGCCTGGCGCTGCAGGCGGCGCCGCTTCAGTTCCAGGCCCGCCTGCAGGAAAAACAACTCTTCCAGGATCAAGCGACGCTGCCCCGGAGTGCGCGCTTGCTGCAGATCCTCAAGCGGAGTTCCGGGAGAAGGGAAATGGGTCTGTTCCAGCGCCTCCCGGCGGCCAGGAAGCGCGAGCGCATTGCGCACCGGCTGCGGAAGGGGATCGGGCAGCACGCGGGGTAGCCGCGCCAGCGCGGCATGCACCAGGCGTCGAATGCTTCCCGAGGCGAGCGTGCCCATGGCCTCATACACCGGCACTATCCGCCCCAGTTTCAGCGAGTGCAGCTCCGCGCCGCGCGCGCCATCGAGGATCTCGTACTCCGGTTGCCGCAGCAGCAGCCGCCCCTGCTCGCGCACCAGTTTGCCGTAGAGCGCCAGCATCTGGCCTGTTTGCAAGCGCTCCCGCAGGTGGTCGGCATGGAACCAGCCGCAGCGCAGCATCCCGGTACCGTCCGAGACCAGCATGTCGAGAGTGGTCATGCCGTTGCGGGCGCGCCGGAAGCCCAAGCTTTGCACTTGCGCCACCACCACGGCGGCTTCGCCCTCGCGTAATTCCTGAACGGACTGGCGCTGTGAGCGGTCTTCATACCGGAAGGGCAGAGTGGAAATGAGGTCTTCTACGCAGACAATGCCGCGCGCTTGCAACACCTGGGCCAGTTTAGGACCCACGCCCGGCACAAATTGCACCCCGGTGCGCAGCCCGAGCGCGGGGTGGAGAGCGGGGGCGGAATCCGGCATGGATTCTATAATGACAGGACGATGAGGAGCTCTGGATGGGCCGTCCTGGCCCTGCTGGCGGCTGTGCTGACTCCATGCTCCGCCGCCACCCCACCCACCCGCGATTTGCAAGCCGCCGCCGCAGCCGCCCGCGCGGGCCAGTTCGACAAGGCTTTTCTTCTGGCCGAGGCAGCAGTCCAGGCGCACCCCGACGACCGTGCGGCGGCGGCCGCGCGGGAAATCCTGCGCCAGCGCGCGGTCGAGGCACACTTGCGCCGCGCCCGCGCGCTGGTGGTCCAGGGCGATCACAGCGCGGCGGCCCTGCAGTACCGCGCCGCGCTCGCGCTTGATCCGGACGCCCCCGACGCCCGCAGCGGCTTGGCGGCCCAATATGCGCTGTCCCTTCCTCACGCCCAGCCCGACGCCACCAAAATGCGCGTCGAGCGCGCTGCGCCGCCGGTGAACCTCGAGCCCATGAGCGGCTGCCAGGCGTTCCATTTCCGTTTGGGGCTGCGCCAGGCGGTGGGCCGCATCGCGGCCGCCTACGGTCTCACCGCTCAAGTGGCAAACGATGTCCCCGACACCAGCATCCGCCTGGACATCGCCGACGCCGATTTTGCGCAGGCCATGACCGCCTTGCGCGCCGTCAGCGGCCTGAGTTGGATTCCGCTCGACCCGCACACCCTCTATATCGGCACCGCCGGTGAGCTGCACGACCAGGAGCCTTACGCCACCCGCACCTTCTATCTCCCCTGGGTCACCGACGGGGTCATGCTGAACCAGGTGAGCACCGCGGTGCGCACGCTGCTCGCCATCCGCAGCATCACCGCCGACGTCAGCGCCAAGGCTCTCACCCTGCGCGCCACCCCCGAGGACCTGGACGCCGCCGAACAGCTGCTGCTGGATCTGAACGGCCAGCCCGGAGAAGTCGTCCTCCAGTTCCGCATTCTGGAATTGAGTGCCACCGCTGGCCGCGATCTCGGCGTTTCCGTGCCCGATCAGTTCACCATGTTCAGCCTCGGTCCGCTGCTGCTGCAGTTGCAAAATAGCGGCAGCCTCTCGCAGAACATTCTGAACCTATTTGCCCAAGGCGGACTGAACGCGGTACTCAACTCGGGGCTGCTTTCCTCCGGCGCGCTGGCGCAGGCGCAATCGCTGCTGTCGCCGCTGCTGCAGAATCCGTTTGTGGTCTTCGGCGGGGGGGCAACGCTGATGGCGGTTTCGGTGCCCAATCTGGCGGCGAAATTCAGCGCCTCCGAAGGCCGTGTCTCGACGCTGGAGACCGCCCTGCTGCGCGCCACCAGCGGGCAGCAGGCGGAGTTGAATATTGGCGAGCGCTACCCGGTCATCAACGCCTCCTTCGCCCCGATTACGCTCAATCCCGCGCTCGATAAACTGATTGGCAGCGGCACCTTCATCCAGCCCTTTCCCTCCTTCACCTTCGAAAATATTGGCCTGGATGCCAAGGTGACGCCCCGTGTGGCGCCCAACGGCCTTATCCGCCTGCAGCTCGATCTTACGGTCAATGGTCTGACCGGAGTTTCCAGCAACAACATTCCCATTCTCAGCGATCGCCACGTCCTCACCGCCATCACCTTGCGTGACGGCGTGCCGGTGCTGGTGGCCGGACTGTTCAACCGTCAGGAAATGCGCACCCTGGCGGGCTTGCCAGGCCTAAGCGCCGTGCCCGGCTTCGGGGCGCTGTTCTCCGAAGACAACCTGCAAACCGAAAAGGATCAGCTGGCACTGGTGATCACCCCGCACCTGGTGCGGCTGCCCGAGCTGCATTCGGCGGCCACTTGGCTGCCGCCCAGCTCCGCCCCGGTGCCCGGCGGCCGTGCGCTCCCACTCTTCCGGGGCCGCTTTCCCGCTCGTATTGGCTCCGGCGGCGTCCGGTAATCTCAGTTGCCTTCATTCTTATAGACTTGCCCGCCCTTCATTACAAACTTCACGTGTTCCAGCAGCGTGATGTCCTGCAACGGATTGCCGGCCACCCCGACGATGTCGGCATACTTGCCGGCGTCGAGCGAGCCCAGGTCCTTGTCGTCGCGTACCAGCTCGGCGCCGTTGATGGTTCCTGCCTGTATTGCGGCCAGCGGCGCCATGCCGTAATGCACCATCCAGTAAAACTCCTGCGTCTGCGTCCCATGGGGAAATGGCCCCACGTCGGTGCCCATCGCGATTGGCACGCCCGCGGCCAACTGCTTGCGGAACTGGCGCGCCTTGTACTCGATCAGCGGGCTGGTCCCGCCCGGTCCGCCTAGAGCCTTGCTGTGGAAGGCTTCAAAGACGGTGAACGTGGGTACGGCGAAGATGTGCTTTTTGATCATCAACTGCATGGTTTCCGGCGAGAGCTGGGTGGCGTGGTCTATGGAGGCCACGCCGGCTTCGGCGGCATAGAGCGTGCCCGGCTCTCCCTGGTCATGCACGCC
This sequence comes from Terriglobales bacterium, assembly GCA_050747905.1. Classification (GTDB taxonomy): domain Bacteria; phylum Acidobacteriota; class Terriglobia; order Terriglobales; family SCQP01; genus SCQP01. The sequence goes on from JBOGKQ010000005.1 coordinate 31,003, forward strand.
CACGAAGGTGCCCAGGCGTGCGGCCTCCTGCACCGCCGCCGCGAGTTGAGCTTCGGTGAATTGATACGGAGTATGGAAGACGCCGTCGTGAAAGTCATCCCGGCCGGTTTCGTAGATTTTCACGAAGGTCGAACCCTCATAGTGCTGTCGCCGGATGGCTTCGATCAACTGTGTGGTGCCGGTTACCATGTCGGCGTTTTGGGGTATCAGAATGGCTGGATTGTATCCGTAAATCGCTTCGTGGCCGCCGATGATCGAGATGGCGTTGCCAGAAATCCACAACCGCGGTCCCGGAATTTCACCGTCGTTGATGGCCTGGCGCAGCGCGGTATCGGCGGGGCCAGCCCCTTCGGTGCCCATGTCGCGCTCGGTGGTGAAGCCAGCCAGGAGGTCCTGCTTGGCCTGGATCGTGGCAATGATGGTGCGCTCGGGTACCGATTCGCGTATGGTTTGGCCAGCTTCGTCCGGTGAGTGGCCATAAGCCATGGGGTGCAGGAACATATGCACATGACAGTCAATCAGGCCCGGCAACAACGTGAGGTTGCCGAGGTCGAGCACCTTCACCCCCGGCGGTGCGGTAACATCGGCGCCCAGCGCTGCGATGCGCCCGTGCTCCACCAGAATGCGCGCTGGCCGCGTGTATTGGCCATTGTGAACGTTCAACATCGCGGCCGCCTCGATCAGCACCGGCGGCGGTAGCGGCGGGGCAGTCAGAAACTGCGCCCCGGCCAGCGGGAGGGCGGTGAGCACAACGGCGGAAACGAGGCCAAGGGCAAGCTGAGGAGTGCGCATGGGGCGTAGTATAGAGCTAATCTCTGCTAGAGTCATACCCATGCCCGCCAGCTTCTGTGATCGTTTCCGCCCGCTGGCGCTGACACTCCTGCGCCTCGCCGTGGGCGTGGTGTTTTTCTGGCACGGGCTGCAAAAGGTCAACGCCCTCGGCCAGTGGTCGCAGAATTTTGTGCACATGGGCTTTCCCGGCTGGGTGGCGTATATCATTGGTCCGCTGGAAGCCATTGGTGGCATTCTGCTCATCCTGGGCCTGCTGAGCCGCCTGTTGGGCCTGCTGCTGGCGGGTGACATGCTGGTGGCGCTGGTGAAGGTGAGCTTGCCTTCGACCCACATCACGCACGTGCCCGGCTACACCCTCCCCATGGTTCTCTCCGCCATGGCGTTCATGATTTTTGCCTACGGTGGTGGCCCGGTTTCGCTCGACCGCCTGCGTTTGGGAGGCCACCGCAAGCCGCGCTCGCCGGCGGCTTCAAGTTGAAGCCATGCGGTGGCGTGGATTGCGGCGCCGCTGCTCTCAGCAGCCGCATCCGCGCTGGGGCCGCGCCTGCATGTTGCCGCGCCAGCCGGAGGGAAGCTTTTTCTTCCACCCGGCCCGCGCCAACATTGATATAAACTGTGGGAGCTATATTAAGACGGGAGCGCTGCCCACGGAGGAGTGATGCCGAAATTTGTGATCGAGAGGGAACTGCCCGGAGTGGGCGAACTCGGAGCCGCGGAGCTGCAGACCATCGCGCGGACGTCCTGCGCCGTGCTGCGCACGCTGCCAGATGTGCAATGGCTGGAGAGTTTCGTCACCGACAATAAGATCTACTGCGTCTATCTCGCGCCGGACGAGTCCGCCATCCGCGAGCACGCGCGCCGCGGTGGCTTTCCGGCCAACTCGGTTGTCGCCGTGCGCCATGTTATCAGCCCGGAAACTGCCGAAGCCGCCGGCTGACGGCTGACGCAGCCAGGAGCGGGACTCCCGGCTGCGTTGCAGGGGCTGCTGACCGTGTCGCGGCGGTCGCCGGGCCTATCAATTGGAGAGCACAACGAGCCCGATGCAGTCGCCCGGAACCAAGGTTGCGCCTCGCGCCCCAGGTGGGCGTTATGAGAGCATCTATAGAGGGATTGGGATTGCGTGGGCTTTGCATATTCATGGCCGTGTGCGCCCTGGCGTGTTTGGGCGGGGCGCAGCAGCCAAGCGGGTACGAGCTGTTTGAAGGCCGTCCGGTGGTCGCCGTCGAGCTGGCGGGCCGGCCGGGCCTGGAGGCCGGGCCGCTGCTGGCTGCGCTGCCCCAGCAGGCCGGCGCACCTCTCGATCACGCCAAGGTCGCCGCCTCGCTGACCTTTTTACGCCAACGCCTTGGACCGGCGGTGACTGCCATTGCCGTCAACGTGGTTCCCGAGGTGGCGGGCATCCGCTTGCAATTTCTGCTTCGCCCGGCGGATTATTTTGGCATCTTTCAATTCCCGGGTGCTTTGCGCTTCTCCTATTCCCGCCTGTTGGAGGCGGCGCGCTATAACGCTCAAACGCCCTACACCAGCAACGCCGTGGATACGGCCGTTACCGGGTTGCAAGACTATCTGCGGCAGGAAGGATACTTTCAAGCCAGCATTCGTCCCGTCCTTTCTGCCGACGCCGCCCATCACGTCATCAATATCCAATTTGTAACTGGATTGGGCCCGCGCGCTCGTTTTGGCCGCGTGAGCTTTGCCGGCGCCACACCCCGGCAGGCCGCTACGCTCGGTGCCACGCTAACGTCGTTCCTGGCGCGCTTGCGGCGCAAGGCGGTCCTCGCCGGGCATGCCTATTCGCGCAACCGACTGGAGCAGGCGGCTGCCTACCTGCGGGCACAGTTGAACGACGAAGGCTATCGGGGGGCTCAAGTGAGCCTCCAAACCGCTGCCTACCGTCCGGCAACCGGCCGGGCCGACATCACGTTTCGGGTAGATGCCGGGCCGAAAGTCACGCTTTCGATCACCGGCGCTCATCTCTGGCCGTGGACGCGTCACAGCCTTTTGCCCGTCTACAGCGAAAGCCGCGTTAGCCCGGAGGTCATCGCCGACGGTCAGCAGAACCTGGCAAATTATTTTGCTTCGCACGGCTACTTCAACGCGGTCGTGACCACCAAAATCACCACCCTCGCCGCCAGCGGAGCGATGGCCAGCCACCAGACCCAGGTCTCCGCCGCTACCCTCACCGCGGCTCCGGCCCCGCCACCTCCGCCACCCACCCCGCCTACGTCCCAGACCATCACCTACGAAATTCAGAAAGGTCCACGCCGCGACGTCGAGCAGATCCGCTTCCGTGGCAATCAATTCTTCGCCCGCGACGATTTGCTGCCGTTGATCAAAATCGAGCCCGAGGGCTTGTTCTCGCACGGCAATTTCAGCGCCTTGCTGTTGCGTCAGAGCGTGGACAACATTGAGGCCCTCTATAAGGACTCCGGCTACAACAGTGTTCAGGTTGCGCCGGTGATCACCCATCCCGGCGGCAATCTGGTCGTTACCTTCACGATCAACGAAGGCACCCAGGGTTTCGTCTCCGGCCTCACGATCGAGGGCAACACCGTTCCCTCAGCCCAATTTGCGCCACAAGGCCTGATGATCGGCCCGGGCACCCCGTTTTCTCAAACGCTCATCGCCCAGGACCGCACCCAAATCCTCGCCTGGTATCTTTCGCATGGCTATTTGAACGCGACCTTCCGCGCAACGGCCGCGCCCGTTGCCAACAACAAATACCTGGCCGCGGTCACCTACCACATCAGCGAGGGTCCCCAGGTCCACACCGCCGATGTGCTTTACTACGGTCGCCAATACACCCAGCCGCGGCTGCTGCATATGCTGGCCTCTGATCTCACTCCCGGCGCGCTGCTGACGGAAAACGATCTACTGACCAGTGGCAGCCGGCTCTACGGTCCCGGCATTTTCGATTGGGCGGATGTCGGCCCGCGCCGTCCGATTACTGACCAGACGCAGGCTGACGTTTTGGTAAAAGTGCACGAGGCCGCGCGCAACTCTCTCGTCTACGGGTTTGGCTTCGACGTCACCAATCGCGGCGGCAGCATTCCGTCAGGCACCGTGGCGCTGCCGGGCTTGCCTGTGGTGGGCCTGCCGTCGAACTTTGTCACCAGCGAGGCGACGTTTTTTGGTCCCAGCGTGAACGTCGAGTACACGCGGCTGAATGTAGGTGGCAAAGCGGGTACGCTCAGCTTCGGCGGCTTTGCCGGCCGTCTGGATCAGCACGGTACAGTAACCTGGACCGATCCCCACCTGTACTGGAGCAAGTTCAGCGGTAACCTGATCCTGTCGGGCGAGCACGATTCGGAAAACCCCATCTTCACCTCCCGCATCGGCCAGGTGGGCTATCAACTCGAGCGTCCGCTCAACCCCGATCAGACGACCAATTTGTTTTTGCGCTACAGCTTCAGCCAGACAGGGCTCACCAACCTTCTGATTCCCGACCTGGTGCCGGAGCGCGACCTACACATCCGCCTTTCGACACTTTCGGCCACCTTGATGCGCGACACGCGCGACAACCCCCTGGATGCGCACAAGGGCATGTTGGAAAGCTACGAGCTCGACTTGAACACCACTGCCCTGGGCTCCAGTGTGGATTTCGGCAAGCTGCTCACCCAGACAGCCTACTACCACAGCATGGATTTGCTGGGCGAGCACGGTGTGGTCTGGGCCAATAGCCTGCGCCTGGGGCTGGAGGGCGCCTTCGCCGGGAGTTTCATTCCGCTCAGTGAAGCGTTTTTCAGCGGCGGAGGCAGCACGCTGCGCGGTTTTCCGCTCGACGGTGCCGGGCCTCAAAAAACCCTCCCCGCCTGCGGAAACCCCAATGTTCCCTCGACCTGCACCCTGATCCAGGTGCCGGTCGGTGGAAGTGCGCTGCTGATTCTCAATTCGGAACTGCGCATTCCCACTCCCCAGATCTGGAAGGATCTGGGCGTAGCGCTCTTTTATGATGGTGGCAACGTGTTCAACCACGTTGGCCTGGCCAGCATCGGCGCATCCTATACCAATACCATCGGCCTCGGCCTGCGCTACCAAACTGCGGTCGGCCCCATTCGCATTGATTTTGGCCGCAACCTAAATCCCGTGCCGGGCGTCAGCGCCTCGCAGTTCTTCATCACCCTCGGACAAGCGTTTTGACCCCGGTCACGCCATCCCCACCCTCTCTACGCCGCCGCTGGGGACGTGTGATTGTATGGATCGCCGCGGTGGCCGCGGCGGTCATCCTGGTTGCCGCACTGGCAACCTGGCTGATTCTGCGCAGCAGCCGCTTTCAGCGATACGCGCTGCGCACGGCCCAGGAGCAGGCCAGCCAGGCGGTCGGCGTGGGTGTCCACATTAGCCGGCTTCAATTCCATTTCCACTCACTCTCGCCCAGCGTGGATGTGTACGGCATCCAAATCGACGGCCGTTCCGTGCCGGGGATGCAGTCCTCCGAACAGCTGCTGCGACTCCCGCACGCGCGCGTCCAGGTGGGGATCACCTCACTCCTGCATCGGCGCTGGCATCTGGAGAACGTCACGCTCGATCATCCAGTCGTGCACGTCCTCATCAACGACCGCGGCGAAACCAACCTGCCCACCGGGCCGCGGCAGGCTTCGTCCTCCCGCGGACCGGATATCTTCGCGCTCGGTATCCGCCATGCCGCCGTTCACTCTGGCGAGGTCTATATCAACAATAAGGCGCAAAGCCTCAGCGCCGACCTCAACGGCGTGGAACTCGCGCTGGCCTACAGGGCCGCGCCGCAGAGCTATTCCGGCACGTTAAGTTACTCCCAGGGCAGGCTGCAATTTGCGGGTATCCGCCCGCTTACCAGTTCGCTGGCGCTGCAGTTCCTCGCCTCGCGCCAGGGCGTGCAGGTGCCCTCCCTCGTGTTCAGCGCCGACGGTGCGCGTGTGAACGCCCATGCCGAGTTGACCGGCTACGCCAATCCGCGCCTCAGCGCGCAATACCAACTCGAAGCCGACTTGGGGGTGCTGCGAACGGTGCTGCACCAGCCCGCAGTGCCGCGCGGCACCGTGCAGGTCTCCGGGACTGCCGACTACGCCCATGGCGCCCTCAGCGCCGAGGGAACGTTGTCCAGCTCCGAGTTGCGCGAGATGGCGGCCGCGGTAGACTTGCCGATCCGGCAGTTGCGCGGCGGGTTCCGTTTTGCCGATGGTGTATTGACGATCTCGGGCCTGCGCGCCGAAGTCGCCGGCGGACATCTGACAGCCGGCCTTGCCCTGCGGCATGCCCACGCCGCGCCCACCCTGCAGGTGCAGATGCAGCTGCAGGCGGCTCGCCTGGGGCAACTCGTGCGGCTCGCGCCGAACGGAGCCGCGACACTGAGCCAGCTCGGCATCACCGGCAGCGTAGATGTCAGCGCATCGGCACGGGGTCCATTGGATCTGGCCGCGCTTTCCGCCAGCGCGCAGGCAGCCGTCCACGCCCAACTGGGGGCGGTCCCGCTCACCGGTGCGGTGGATGCGGACTATAAGCACGGGCAAGTCACATTCAGCAAGACCAGCCTAAACACGCCCCACGCACAAATTACGCTCGCTGGCACACTCTCCCTCTCCCCGGCGACCCGACTCCCGGTCCAGCTGATGCTAGGCGCCCACTCGCACGACCTTGGCGGTCTTGAAGCTACTGCGGGCCGCCTTGCCGCCGCCTTTGGACACCACCTTCCAGCGCTGCGCCTGGCTGGCCAGGGCGCGCTCACGGCCACCGTCAGCGGTTCGCTCGCCAGCCCCCAGATCAACGGTGAATTCAGCGCCGCTCCTTTCTCGGTGCGCGGTGCGCACTGGAGCTCGCTGCGCGGCCAGTTCGAAGCCAGCTCCGACCGCGCCGCCCTTCGCCAGGTTGCGCTGAGGGCCGGGTCCGCGCAGATTCAACTCAACGCCAGCCTCGGTCTGAAGCAATGGCGAGCGCTGCCGGATGGCGCGTTGAGCGCCGCCGCCAGCATCCATGGCCTGCCTCTCGACGCCTTGGCGCCGCTCCTGCCGGCGCGGCTGCCGGTGACGGGCATCCTGAATGTGGAGGCGCAGGTGCAGGGTACGCTCGGCGCGCCCACCGGGCAGGGAGCCGTTACCGTGAGCCCGGTGCGCCTTATTGGAAAACTACAGGTGGGCCTTGAGTCGGTCCGGGTGAGCGTTCATGGCGACAAAAGCGCCCTCACAGCGCAGCTTACTGCCCAGCTCATGTCAGGCCAAATCGTTGCCTCCGGAACCTTCCATCCCTCGACGGGCGTCTACACCGCCCAGCTCGATGCTCCCACGCTGGATCTCGCCAAGTCACCGCCGCTCAAAGCCAGCCAGACCGGCATTCACGGAACGCTGGCACTGCACGGCAGCGGCGCCGGCGCGCTCGCCGCACCGGAATTTCAACTGCAGGTGACGTCCTCGCATCTGGCAGTTGATGGGCAGGCCATCCAGGGATTCGAGGCTCATGTGATTCTTCAGGGTCAACATTTGCAGGCCACCGTGGCGGCCGCGGCTCTGCAATCGGCGCTGCACGCCCAGGCGCAAGTAACGCTGGCCGGCAACTGGCCGGCGAGCGTCAGCCTGGAGGTGCCTCCAGGGCCGGTCACCCCGCTGCTGGCCGCTTTTGCTCCCGACGTGGCTGCCGACCTGCAAGGCCAAGTGGCCCTGCGCGCCACCTTGAGCGGCCCCTTGCGTGATCCCAGGCAACTTCAAGCCACCATCTTGCTGCCCACGTTCAACCTGGAATACGCGCACGTGGTAGCGGTGCATGCCACCGCGCCACTGGAGGCACTGATCAGCAATGGCGTCGTCCAGGTGAAGCCGGCGCACCTGGTGGGTCCAAACACGGATTTTCAACTTCAGGGGAGCGTGCCGGTTCCGGCGCTGGGTGCCGCGGAGAACGCGCCGCTGCAGTTGACCTTGGCGGGCACGGTGAATTTGAAGCTAGCCGAGGCGCTCGCACTCGGGCTGAGCGCGGGCGGGAAAGCGGCGATCCACATCATCACCGGCGGCACGTTGGCGCATCCTTCGGCTGAGGGTAGCATCCAGGTGTCGAATGCCAGTGTGAGCAGTCTCGACTGGCCAGTGGGCCTACAAAACGGACACGGCGCGTTGCGCCTGCACGATGGCCGCATGGATCTGGTCGGATTTACAGGCTCGGTGGGCGGCGGCAACGTAACCCTCAGCGGCGGTATGGCGTTTACGCCCAAAGCCCAGTTCAACCTCAGCGTGGCGGCGCGCGAGGTGCGGGTGCGCTATCCCGCCGGGTTGCGTGAAACGGTAAGCGCCGACGTCAACCTCACGGGTTCGCCCGCCGCCGCTCTGTTGTCGGGCCGCGCCCGCGTGGAAGATGTTTCGCCCATGCCCGGCTTCGACTTCGCCACCCTGACGGCGCAGTTGAGCCAGCACTCGGTGGTTGTTTCGACGCCCGGGAGCTTTCTTGCCGGCCTGCGTCTGGAGGTTGCCGTCACCACTCCCAACGAGATCGCCATTAACTCGCGCGACTTCAGCCTCCATGCCAACGCCAACGTCAACGTCCGAGGCACCGCCGATGTGCCTGTGGTGCTCGGCCGCGTGGACCTCACCAGTGGTGATCTCATCTTCCGCGGAAACCGCTACGTCATCCAGAGCGGCACGCTCGATTTCGTCAACCCCATCCGCACCGTACCCACCGTCAACGTCACCGCCGACGCCACCATCCAGCAATACAACCTCCATCTGCACTTTCAGGGGTCAGTGGATAACCTCCGCACCGCCTACACGTCCGATCCCGCCCTGCCGCCCGCGGACATCATCAGCCTGCTTGCTTTCGGCCAAACCACCGAGGCGGGTGCCACCAACTCCCTGCCCGGCAATCTCGGTGCTGAAACCATGGTTGCCGGCGCGGTCACCGGCCAGATCACCGACCGCGTGGAAAAAATCGCCGGAATTTCCCATCTCTCCGTGGATCCCATCCTTGGTGGCGGCCAGCAAAACGCCGGCGCCCGCATCACCATCCAGCAACGTGTAACGGGCAATCTCTACGTCACCATCTCCACCGACGTCACCAGCACTGAGCGCAATGTCATCGAGGTGCAATACCACCTTTCACCGCGCGTTTCCATTTCCGGCGTGCGCAAACAAAACGGGGGCTTCGGCGCCAATCTGCAGTTCAAAAAAGTCTGGCATTGAGCGCAGGGCGGGCGCGGCGCAGCCGCGCTGGGACCCGCGCCAACATTAAAGAGGTGGCCATGCCACCTCATTCCGGTTCAGAGTTTGGACTGCGCCCGCGGTTCCAGCGTCGCCCGGTCCCACCGGGCGAGGTTGACTCCGGCCTCGTAGGCGCTCTGCGCGAAATCGAGTAAAGCTTTCGCTGGCGAAGCGGATTGTCGCACGGCATCGTAGGGGAGGAGAAACTCGCCGAGCTTCGTATCAAAATAGGCTTCCGCGGGGCGGAGCTGCCGCGTCGCAAAGGTTGGCGGTGCGGGCGCGGTGTAGGCGTAAAATGCCGCCTCCTGCGCGCCCCCGCCCGGCCACCAGCCGACGCTTGAGCACTCGTGGGAGTATGCCTCGGAGCTGATCACGCCCTTGCGGGGCGGAGCGGTGCGGCCGCAGAAGCGGGTGTAGGCCAAATCAAAGCTGCCCCAAAAAAAATGTACCGGGCTGGCTTTGCCCAAAAAGCGAGCCTGAAATTCGCCCAGCACGGTGTGGGTGGAGAGCAAAATCCGCCAGCAGCGGTTGGCATAGGCGGCGTCGTAGGCGCCCGGTGCGTCGTCCAGGTCGAAGGGAACCGGCTGCGGGATCTCCTGCGGACGGGGGTTGATTTGGACGGCAATGCCGGCCGCACGCAGTTCCGCCATGAACTTGCGGTAAAACTGGGCCACGGACATGGGCGCCAGCGGCAGCGAGCGGGTGCCAGCCCAGGAAGTACGGATCCGGACCGCATGTTGAATAAAATCAAATTCAATTTCAAACGCGCCGTTCGAATCCGGAATCGCTGAGGTGGTGAGCCCGACGGGTGTCAGGTACAGCGCCGCGTTCCACCAGTGGTTCTGGCGCGGAGTCAGCGTCATGCGGATTTTGCCCACGATCTGCAGCCACATATGCAGCGTGCGGTAGGTGTTGTTCCACTCCTGCAGCGGCAGGGCCGGCCATGGTTCCCATGTGGAAGGCATTGGTCCTCCTAGGCCCATCGTAGACGATAAGATAGTGGTCTATGCGCGCGCTTGGCCTTGTGATTCTTTCATGCGCGTTGGTGGGAGCCGCGGCAGCGCAGAGCGACGGGGTGCCGGAGGTGCGGTCGAGCTCGCACGCGTACACGCTGGCGCCGTTGGTGATCTCCGCGGCGACCGACCGGGTCGCCGTGGATGTGGTGGTGCGGAAGCCGGACGGCACCCTGGTGGCGGGTCTGTCACAGCGCGATTTTCAGGTTTTTGACGATGGCCACTTGCGCCCGCTGACGGGATCTCTGACGGTTGCGGGTCCGGGCCCGCTCGCGCCGGAGCCGCCGAAACGGCCGTCAGTGGCAGCGAGCGGCGAGGTGCGTCCGGTGGGAGAGGCACGCTCGGTGGCCCTGTTTTTTGATGACGTCAACACCGGCAAAGGCGACCTCGAACACGCCCGTAACGCCGCCGCGCGTTTTGTCAGCGAGGCGCTTGAACCCAGCGATCGTGTCGCCATCTTCACCGGGTCCGATCGGCAAAGTCTCGGCTATACCCGCGATCATGCGCAGTTGCTCGCCACCATCGCCGGACTCGCCGTCCATCCCCGCCACGACCGCCGTTTCGGCACCTGTCCGCACATCACTCCCTATCAGGCGTACCAGATTGTCCGCCTCCAGGGAGGCTTGGCGCTGCAGGCCGCAGTCGCAGAAAAGCAGGCCTGTGACGTACAGAACGGCATTGAAAACAACGACGGTACCGAGGCCTACACCCACAGCAATGGCATTCCCGGCTTTGACAACCAGTCGTTCCAAGTCATGGCCGCCGCCGAGACCATCTGGGATGAGACCCGCGCCGCCTCGCACGACACGCTCGCCTCGATCGGGGATGTCGTGGATGATCTCGGCCGCCAGCCCGGCCGCCGCATGCTGCTTCTGGCCTCAGACGGATTTTTGTCGGGCACGCTGGGCGCGATGCGCGACGACATTGTGCAGCAGGCGCTGCGCTCCGGCGTGGTCATCAACTCCCTGGACGCCCGCGGCCTCTACTCCGAAGGCCCCGGCCGCGACCTCAACAGCGTTCCCGATATTGCCGAACTGCCGCTGCCTACGTACTTCTACGAGGAAAGCTCCCACGCCTCTGAACAGATGGCGCAGGAAGATGCCCTTGCCGATCTCGCTGAAAGCACCGGGGGCTTGTTCTTCCACAACAACAGCGACCTCACCGTCGGCTTCCGCCGCCTGGGACTGATTCCGGCGCTGACCTACGAGCTCACCTTCGCTCCCGGCGACATCGCCCACGATGGCAAATTTCGCAAGATCAAGGTCGAGCTTACGCCCAGAAGCAAAGACATCATCCAGGCGAGACCCGGCTACTACGCTCCCGCAGCCGCCGCCTCCGATGTGCAAACCACGCTCGATAACGCCATGCGGGCCACCGCCAGCAGTGAAGGCCTGCCGGCCACCGTCGCGCCGCAGTCCGAGCCCGGCGGCACGCGCATCAATGTTCATTTCGATACGGCCCGCCTACCATTTCAGCACGAGCATGGCCGCCGCGATCTCGACCTGATCTTCATCGTCGGTCTGTTCAATCCCCAGGCCCGCTTCGTCGTTGGCAAGCAGGCGACCATGGACATGGCCCTCAAGGACGTCACCTACAAGCGGCTTCTCGGGCAGGGTCTCAACATCAATCTCACCCTGCGCGCTCCCGCCGGTCCGTATTCGCTCCGCTTGGTCATTGCCGACGGCGCCAATGCCCACCTGTTCGCCGCCACCCGATCGGTCACGGTCCAGCCGTAGAGCACCCCTGAGCGTCAGCGAGCGCCGCTCACGGCCAGGCTGGATCTCCGCGTAGCGAGGTTCCGCTCCCCGTGCAGCCCGCACTTGCTGCGGCTCGATGGACATCCTCCTGTGGAATCCTGAGAACGTGGTCTTGGCAGCTCTCCGGCGTGGCACAGCCAGCTTTTGAATAACCGCTCACCCGAGCATGAAACAACCTTCATCTCTGCCGCCCCACCCATTGGTAGGTCCGCTGCGCTGGCCCGCTGAAAAGCTGAGCCGCCGACAGAGTGAATCGCTGTTACCCTCCCTTTCGCCCTCTGGGCACGTTGTGATACTGTGGCAGACGGAGCGGAAAACCACCGTTATGACGAGTTTGCGCTTGCGTCTCCTCGCCAGCTTAGGGCTGGCGCTGCTTTTCACCTGTGGCATGGCATGGGCGCAGCGGCGGGGAGGAAGCGCAACCGTTGCGGGCATGCAGTTCAGCGCCATCGGTCCTGCCGAGGGCGGCGGGCGTGTCTGCTGCGTGGTCGGCATTCCCGGGCGTCCGGACACTTACTATGTCGGCACTGCCGGCGGCGGCGTCTGGAAGACGACCGACGGCGGTTTCCACTGGACACCCATTTTCAGCCATTACACCACCGAGAGTATCGGTGCGGTGGCGCTGGCGCCGTCCAACCCGAACCTGGTCTGGGTCGGCACCGGCGAAAGCAACGTCCGAAATGATGTCATTGACGGCCACGGGCTGTTCTTCTCCCCCGACGGCGGCCAGACCTTCGCTGAGATCGGCAAGCAGTATTTCGACCACTCCGGCCAGATCTCCAAAATCATCATCAACCCTCACGACCCCAACGAAGTTTGGGTTGCGGTGCTCGGCCATGCCTTCGGCCCCAACGATGAACGGGGCATCTACCGCACCACCGATGGCGGCGCTACCTGGCAACGAACCCTGTTCATCAACGACAACACCGGTGCGATTGATCTGGCCATGAAGCCCGGCAACCCGCGCGTGCTGGTGGCGGCCATGTGGCAGACGGTGCGCCATCCCTGGGGCCTTGAAGATGGCGGTCCGTCGAGCGGCATCTACAAGTCCACCGACGCCGGCGCTACCTGGACGGAACTCAAGGGCCACGGCCTGCCCGCTCAGCCCTATGGCCGCATTGCGCTCGAGTTCGCCCCCAGCCAGCCGGATTTGCTCTATGCCGAAATCCAGGCCAGGCACGGCGTCTTCTGGCGCTCCGAGGACAGCGGCGAGAACTGGACCATGGTCAGCAACGACGACCAGCTCAACTCACGGCCCTTCTACTTCTCCCGCTTCGCGGTTATGCCCACGAACCCCGACGCGATCTATTTCCTCTCCGTGCGCATGTCCTACTCCGCCGACGGCGGCAGAACGTCGCGTCCAGCCGGCATCACGCTGCACTCCGACCATCACTCGCTTTGGATGGATCCCACCAACCCGAGCCGCATGATCGAGGGCGACGACGGCGGCGTGAACTTTTCCCACGACGGCGGCCTCGACTGGATCCACGTCACCAACCTGCCGGTCGAGGAAGGCTACTCCGTCCATGCCGACAGCGAGCGGCCCTATCACCTCTGCGTCGGCCTGCAGGACAACGACGCCTTCTGCGGTCCCTCCCAAGCCGACGCCTGGCCAAACCAGTGGCTCGATGTCGTCGGTGGCGATGGCGAATACGCCGTGCCCGCGCCCAGTGATCCCAACATCCTCTATACCGATTCCCAGGAGGGCGACGCCGAGCGCAGGGACATGCGCACCGGGCTTTCCACCAGCGTCAAGCCCATGCCCAACTTCACCTCCGGCGAGACCAACTACGTCTATGCCATGCCCGCGCGCTTCAACTGGACTACGCCCATCGAGGTCAGCGCCACTGACTCCAACGTGGTTTATATGGGCGCCAACCGCCTCTACAAGAGCGTGGACGGCGGCCACTCCTGGGTGGCGATCAGCCCCGACCTCACCCTCAATGACAAGAGCAAGCAGCAAGCCTCCGGCGGTGTGGTTGACCTCGACATGACCGGCGCCGAAACCGCCGACACCATCCTTTCCTTCGCCGTGTCGCGGCTTGATCCCAACACCATCTGGGTGGGCACCGACGACGGCGTGGTGCAGGTTACGCGGGATGGCGGCAAGACCTGGAGCAAGGTGAGCGACAACATCCAGGGTCTCAAGCCCTGGGGAAGGCTGCAGGAAATGGACGTCTCGCCCTTCGATCCCAACACCGCTTATATCGCCTACGACCGCCACGAGATGAACGATTCCCATCCTTACGTCTACAAGACCCACGATGGCGGCAAGACCTGGACGGAGATTGATGCCGGCCTGCCCGGCGACTACGTAGCCCACGTCATCCGCGAGGATCCGAACCAGAAGGGCTTGCTGGTCCTGGGCACCGACTATGGTCTTTACCATTCGAGCGACGATGGCGCCACCTGGACTCAGATCCATGACGGCTTCCCCACCGCCGTCACTTACGACCTGCTGTTCGTGAAACGCACCCACAGTCTGGTGGTCTGCACTCATGGCCGCGGCCTGTATGTGCTCGATAACATCACTCCCTGGGAACAAATGAGCAACCCGCAGGTGGCCTCCGCGCCGTTTTCGCTGTTTCCGATTTTACCGGCGGTGATGTTCCAGCGCATGGGCTTCAACCCGCTCAACCGCAATCCGCTGGCGCGCACTGCACCGCAACCGCCGCAGGGCGCCGTCATCCAATACCGCCTCGCCAGCGCGGTGCACAGTGCCCCTGCCGCCGCTGCCCTGCCGCCGCTCACCCCGGAGCAGCAGCAGATGGCCGCCATGGCGGCACAGTTTGGCTTCACGCTTCCCAGCCGCAGTCGGGGACCAGTGTCCGTTGACATCACCGACGCCGCCGGGGACCACGTGGCCACCGTGCATGGCAGCGGCCACGCCGGCGTCAACGAAGCGGTCTGGGGCGGCACCTACGATCCTTCCAAGGTCAAGGCTCCTGCCAGTGGACGGGGCGGCTTTTTCGCTCTTTTCCGCCGCGGCGGCGGCCTGCGCGCTCTGCCCGGCCGCTATAAGGTCACCGTCAACGTGCCCGGCCTGGCGCCGCAGTCGCAATGGGTCGAGTTGCAGGAGGACCCGCGCGTCAAGATCAACTTGCCTGCGCTGGAAGCTACCCTTAAGGCTGGCCAAGCGATGCAGCCCGATGTGGACGCCCTGAACCGCATGCTTAACGGCCTTGACGGGCTGAGCAAGCAGCTTACCTCGATGCAGCAGAACCTTCCGGCCGCCTCCGGCCCCAGCGGCGACACGGCGCTGCTCGAAGCGTCCAAGGCGCTTGCGGCCAAGGTCTCCCGTCTGCACCATGAACTGGTGCCGCCGCCGCGCCATGAGGACTATGGCGGCGTCGCCGGGTTCGCATCTGATTTCAACGGCATTTTCCGCGAGATCAGCGGTGGCTTCAACACCTTCCCGCCGCCCCAGGATCTGCGCGATTGGGCCACTGCGCGCGCGAAGCTGCAGGGCTATCTCGACCGCTACAACCAACTGCTGCGGCAGGACGTAACGGCCTTTAATCAGCAGGCGCTGGCACACCACGGCATCACTCTGGTCGCCGGTAACCCGGTGACGCTGGGAAGCGCCCCCGCCGTCTTGACCGCGGCCGCCGCGGCCGCCAACCGTTAAGGAGTCTCACGCATGAAGCTCAAATCCGCTTGTCTTGGCGCGGCACTGGCCGCGTTCGTTCTAGGCGCCGCCGTGCTGCCCGCCCAAGCCCAATTTTTCCGCCGCTTCAACGCCAACACCAAGCCCCTGCAATTCACTGACATCGGACCGGCGTTGGCCGGGGGCCGTGTCGCCTCGGTGGTCGGAGTTCCCGGCAACCCCATGATCTACTACATGGGGGCCGCCGGCGCAGGCGTCTGGAAAACCACCGACGGCGGGGTCAGTTGGACCTCCATCTGGCACAACAAGCCCACCGGCTCGATCGGTGCCGTCGCCCTCGCCCCCTCCAACCCCAATCTCGTCTGGGTGGCCACCGGCGAGCCCAACATCCGCAACGACGTGATGGTCGGCCATGGCCTTTTTTTCTCTCCCGATGGTGGCGCCAACTGGACCGAAATCGCGCCCCAAATTTTCCACAACGCCGGTCAGATGTCGCGCATTGTGATCAATCCCACTGATCCCAACGAAGTCTGGGTCGCGGTGCTCGGCCACGCCTTCGGCTCCAATGACGTCCGTGGCGTCTACAAGACCACCGACGGCGGCAAAACCTGGACCCGCACCCTCTTCGTCAACGACCACACCGGCGCCATTGATCTGGCCATGCAGCCGGGCAATCCCAAGGTGCTGCTGGCAGGCATGTGGGACGTGGTGCGCCATCCCTGGGGATTAGACAACGGTGGCCCGGGCAGCGGGCTCTACCGCTCCACCGATGGTGGCAACACCTGGACCAATATCACCACCGGACTCGCCAAGGGCCCCTACGGCCGCATCGGGGTCGGCTTCGCTCCCAGCGCGCCCGACACCGCCTATGCGATTGTGCAATCCTCAACCGGTCTGTTCTATAAGTCCACCGACGCCGGCCTGCACTGGACCGCGGTCAGCGAAAACGACAGCATTGACGCGCGGCCGTTCTACTTCAGCCGTTTCGTGGTTGCGCCGAACGACCCGGACAAGATCTATTTCCTCTCCACCGAGCTCAGCTACTCGACCGACGGCGGCAAAACGCTGAAGCCCGCGGGCCGCGTACACGCTGACAACCACACCCTGTGGATAGATCCCCAAAACCCGAACCGCATCATCGACGGCAACGATGGGGGCGTGTACCTGTCCCACGATGCGGGGCTGCACTTCCGTTTCCTCAATACCATACCGCTGGAAGAGGACTACATGGTTTCGGCGAGCAACGAGCCCGCCTACAATCTCTGCGACGGCCAGCAGGACAATAACGCCTGGTGCGGGCCCTCTTCGGGCAACAGCACGCTGAGTTGGTCGGTGGTGGCCGGCGGCGATGGCGAGTATGCGGTGTTTGCACCGAGCGATCAGCATATCGTGTACGCGGAGTCGCAGAATGGGTCGGCGTCGCGCATCAATATCACAAACGGCATGTCCACCAGCATCATTCCGTACGAGCTGGGCGTATCGGACGTGAAGCAGTCTGACCTGAAGTACCGCTTCAACTGGACCACGCCCATCGAGGTTAGCTTCACGAATGCCGACAGCGTGTACATGGGCGGCAACGTGCTGTTCCACTCGATGGATGGCGGCTACAGCTGGAAGGTGATCAGCCCCGACCTCACCCGCAACGACAAATCCAAGCAGGTGCAGAGCGGAGGCGTGGTCGTCAAGGACCTCACCGGCGCCGAAACCTACGACACCATACTCTCGATCGCCCTCTCGCGGAGCGATCCAAAAACCATCTGGACCGGTGCCGACGATGGCGCCATTGAAGTCACCCACGACGGCGGCGCAACCTGGTCGCGCGTGGACACGAACATCCAAGGCCTGCCGCAGTGGGGCCGGGTGCAGCAGATCGAGGTTTCGCCCTTTGATCCCAACACCTGCTACGTCGCCATTGACCGGCACATGAATGACGACAACACGCCGTACGTGTACAAGACCCATGACAGCGGCAAAACGTGGACTTCCATTGCCGCCGGGCTGCCGCAGGACAACTCCGCGCGGGTGGTGCGCGAGGACCCGAATGAAAAGGGCTTCCTGGTGGTGGGCACCGACATCGGGCTGTTCTCTTCACGCGATGATGGCGCAAACTGGACGCCGCTGAAGCGCGGCTTTCCGACCGTGCCCGTCTTCGACATCCAGTTCGTGAAAAAGACCCACGATCTGCTGGTCGCAACTCACGGCCGTGGCATTTTCGCGCTGGATGACATAATCCCGATCGAGAGGACCACCTCGGAGGTGGCCAGCGCGCCGCTTACGGTGTTCCCGATCCTTACCGACTACGAGCTGCGGAGCGGCAAGATGGGCGGGGGCGGCTTCTTCTTCGGCGGCGGCGCGTCGGGCGCGCACATTGACTACAACCTGGGCGAGGCGCATAAGGGCAAGAACAAGGTTACAGTGGCGATTACCGACAGCCACGGCAACCACGTGACCACGCTTACAGGTTCGGGCAACAAGGGGCTGAACGAGGTAACCTGGCGCGGCAACTACGACGGGCCCGTGACGGCGGTGCTGCCACATGCGGGCGGCGGCTTCGGGTTCTTCCGGCCGCGCGGCACGCCCGGCAAACCCACGCCCGATGGCGGCCCGCACGCCGTGCCCGGGGTCTATAGCGTGGCTGTGACAGTGGCGGGCATGGCGCCGCAGACGCAAACTGTGCGCCTGGCCGAGGACCCACGCTGGCAGCATCCCGCTGACGCCATCGCAGCCGCCGAGACCACGCTGCGCGACCAGCTCGAAGCCCGCGATCAACTTTCGGCTCTCAACGAAATGCTCACCGGTCTGCAGAGCATGAAGGCACAGTTGGGCGCGGTGCAGACCAGCATGAAGACGCTCGATGAAACCGGCTCAGGTAACTATGGCGACGTAATCAGCTCCGCCTCGGAAATGGAGAAAAAGGTGGCCACGATGGAGACTACCCTCTATAACCCCGACGGCCAGAAGAACGAAGGCACGGCCTTCCTGAGCGCCTTCCAGCAGAAATTCCAGACCGCCTACGAGAGCCTCGGCGGCGTCTACGACGCCGCGCCGCGGCCCACCGATATCGCCCTGTGGCATTCGCTGCTAGGCGAGCTGCAGGGGTATCTCAGCAGCTACAACCAGCTGCTGAGAACCGATGCGGTGGCGTTCAATAAGCTGGCCGCCAAGAGCCACGCCATCACGCTGGCCGTGGGCGATCCCATCACCATCCCAGCCTCGGCCAGCACGCGGGCCATCGCGGCCAACGGCCGCCGGCGCAGGTAGCGGCGGACGAGCAAAACCAGCCCGCTGGAGCACGGCGGAACGCAATGTTGGCGCGCGGCGCAGCCGCACTGAGACCCGCGCCAACATTGGGACTGTATTGATGGCTCCGCTTTCCAACCCGCCTTAACGGCGGCACGGTCGCCCCGGAGAGGTGCGCGCTGGGCAGGTGCCAGTGCCAGTGGATGCCATGATCCGCAGCCCGAAGCACAAGAGCGCGCCGGCAATGGCCGCCGCTACGGCTTGGACGTGCAGTTCGTGGCCGATTACCACCACGGCTGCGCCGGCCAGGGCTGCGACTGCGTAAAGCTCAGAGGTGAATACACTCGGGATCTCGAGCACGAGGACGTCACGCAGCATCCCGCCTCCCACCGCGGTCACCACGCCCATCATCACCGCCGCAAACGGCTCGAGATGGTAGTCGAGCGCCTTGCCCGCCCCGGTCACCGCGAACAACGCCAGCCCGACGGCATCGAACATGAGCACCGGACTGCTCAGGCGGTTAACCACCTCATGCCAGCGGAACGTGATCAGGCCTGCGACCACCGGCACCAGCAGATACGGCCAATCGCAGATCGCAACCGACGGTACCGCCCCGATCGGCAGGTCGCGTGTGATGCCGCCGCAGTCGGCCACAGCAAAGGAAAGCACTAGAATTCCGAACACGTCCAGCCTGTGCTTCACCGCTGCGGTGGCACCGCTCAGCGCGAACACGAAGGTACCGGCGAGATCGAGCGCATATAGAAATTCGCTGGTACGGACCGGGGTCACCGCCGAGGTCAGATTCATCGCAACAACCAGGCCTGGGCTGCTGCCACCATGGCTTCGACGCCCGTCTCCAGGGTGGGATGAAGCACGGGCGCAAAGTGGGGATTGTGATTCGTCGGAAGTTCGGCCAGCCGACCCGCGGCTTGAGCTTTTGCATAGGTCTGCGCGTCGGTCCCGCCGACACATGAAGGTCCTTGTAGACACCCTCCAACTCTGGCAGCAAGCGATCCAGATTGGCGCAAACGGCGCCGGAGTGTGCAGAGGATGGCATGGAATTACGCTCAGAGCTCAACACCGGACAGCGCGAGTCCCGGACCAGCGCGTAGGCCAGGTCGCGCTACTTTTCCATTTGCGATTCTGTTCCTGCGGCAACAGGCATAGCAGTGTAGCGGTTCTCACGCCAGCGACAGCTCATCCCACGGCCCTTCCCATTCGCAGGGCCGCCCCTTGGTGCGGAAGCTGGTGCGATCCTGGGCGACCGAGAGTGACACGTAGATGTTGATGCCCTTGAAGGTATCCACGCCTGCGGGGCCGCTGGTGTGGCGGCAGAGGGTTCCGATCTGCGGGACCAGTTCGGTGGGGCATTGCCGGCCATCCACCTCAACGCTGTCGTGGCGCAGGCCGCCGCGGTCGTAGACAAAATGCATGCGCCGCCAGGCCTGGACCATCTCCGGGGTCACATGGCCATAATTGCGCTCGATCAGCCACATGAACGTCCAGAAGCGCGTGCCCATGCCGTTGAGGCCGAAGTAGCTGGGGTGCTGTTCGGCGTTTCCGTGTTGGCGCATGGGATGTCCAGGGTCATAGACGTTATCCTCGTTGTAGCTGTCGCGGGCCTCGACGTTGTTGGTGGAACAGAGGTAGGCCGCATGGCGTTCGCCCATGACTCCGGGCTGGCGCACAGCATAGCGTGCGACGCCGTTCTGGTCGGCAGGAATGCTCTCGACGACGAAGGCGTGGCTGGTGTCGGACACCATCCAGTTGGCCCCGCGCGCGCACTTGCCGATCACGATGTTGTACCCGGACTTGGAGCGATACTGCGGCCGGCCGACGGTGAGCAGCTCGACCGCATGGGCGGCGCTGCCAGCAAACGCCGCGGCGTAAAAGTCGCCCACCTGCCAATCCAGCCCCGGCCGCCGATAGCCGGAAAACGGTTTTGCCAGTGTCGGTCCGAGGATGCCAAACCCGCCGCCCGCGTAGCCGCTGACTGCGACGCCACGCTCGTTCAGCGCGTGCTCGCTGCCCAGCTCGCCCGCCGAATCGGTCACCGTGTAGCGGTGGGCGCGCTTGTCACGGGGCCGCGCGATGAAGGTCACCAGATACTCTTGCGGGAAAAAGTGTTGATCTTCAGAGCTGCAATGGATGGTCTTGCCGTCGCGCGCCGCCGCCGGCAGAATGATCGCGCCGCTACAGGAGTGAAACTGCTGGCTCTCGTCGGCGATCTCCGCAGTCTCGCCGTGCGGCGGCCGCGCCTGCAGGCCGAAGTAGCTGTTGATCATCAAGATCTTCTCAAAATGCGTCAGCTCCTGCGCCAGCGAGGAGGCGGCCAGCTCGGTTGCGGCGCCCTCGGCAATGCCGTGCATCATTTCCAGCGCTTCCGGCACCAGAGCCTCATAGTAGGTGTTCTGCTGGCGGAGATAACGGGCCATGACTGCGGCGCTGCCCTGCACCTGGATGAGCTCGCGGTACCAGCCCTCATAGACCATGCGAATCAGATCGCCGGCCCGCTCGCCATACTGCCGGCCCATGACCTGCCACGAGCCCGCCAGCTCGCCCAGGAAGCGCGGGTGTTGATCAAATTGCGGATAGCCGGGCGCGCGGTAATACCGGTCCAGCGCCCGGTTGTGCCCCGTCCACGCCGCCGCCTTCGCCGGTGCCGCCCTGTTTGCAGCATCCAGGGCACGCGGCCCCAGCGCCAGCGCCGCCCCCGCCGCCGCCAAAGATTTCATCCACGTCCGCCGGTCCATAATTTCCTCCCGCCACGCACCCTGTAGCCCCGAGGCGCCGTCGCCGCCGTACGCTGCCAGCTAGCCGCCAATGACATCCATGAAGGAGCTTACCGAAAACACTGCCCGCCCACAACCGGGGTCGCCATAGCCGGGCGGGACTGGCAGCTTGTATTTGGCGTGAGTGTCACGCCACGTCTCCAGCAACCGCAAATGATATTCCAGCGGCGCTCCGCCGGCGTTATCTTTGCCCAGGACCGTCAGCGGTTCGGCACACCAGGTAGTGAACCGCGGGCACACCCCGTGCGACATGAAAAAGTCCAGTCCTTCGCCGGTGGAGCGGATCGCCTCCTCGATGTTGGTGAAGCCGTGCGGCTTCGACATTTCAATACCGGCCACAAAGTTGGGGATCACGTGCGACGGGCCAAAGATTTCCGCCGCATCGAGAATGCGTTTGTGCCATTCGCCGCGGCCCACGTACCGGTTCTTGCCCGGGCAGAGGATGCCGAACAGGCGCTCATCCCACACTTCGTAGTTGGGATGGTAGATCTGGATGCCCGCCTGCTTGAACTTCCGCGCTTGCTCCAGCGGCAGTGCCTGCGTGACCATCTTGCCGATCCATCGCGCTGGAAAGTGTTCCTCAATCGCCGCCGCGTACTGTGCGTAAAAATCGGCCTCGTCCTGGCCCTTGAGCTGCGAGGTGATGCTGCCGCCGGTAATGGTGTAAGCGCGGCTGGCCGAATCGGTCGAGGCAATGATCGCCAGCGCCTCCAGAATTTCCTCGACCGACTTCACCCCCGTGTACGGCCGCCCCTGCTGAATCTGCTGGCGGTAGTTGTTGTTGATATCGCAGAACTGGCACTCTTCCTTGTCGCCGAAATACTGGCAAATCCTAAAGACGGTCAGGTACACCAGGTATCCCCACTCGATGGTCGGGGCGATCTCGATGACCCGCTTGCCACTGGCGAGCGAACGCGTGTAGTACTCGGGTATAGGCGGGAACCGGATCGAAGCAATCGCTTCACCGTCCAGCCGGAGCACCGCCTCGGCGTCTTCGACCTCGACCCGATAGGGCGAAGCCGGGTTCAGCCGCACCGAAACGATGGTGGGGCGGAAGCCCCAGGGGCCGTCCTGCAGCCAGATTTCCTCCGGTGCACTCCAGTGCTCTCCGCGTTCCATCTCCTTTAAGGGCACCAGATCGAAGGAAAAGATGAAATATGCCTTGGCCTTGAATTTTGCCGCCAGCTCCAGCGCCGCAGGCGAAAACGCCAGGCCGGTGCGCAGGATATCTTCTTTCACGACCGCCTCGCGCGGCAGGCTGGCGTGGGCCTGGACGGCAGCCGCGACTTCGCGCAGCCGGGATGGGGTTGAACTCACAGTGGCCACGTCCTAGTTTAACCTTGTGTAGAGTAATCGTTTGCGGGCAACGGACATCGCGGATCGGCTGCAGGCGGCGGGCATGGGGGCAGAATCCGCCCGGGCCAAGGCCGGCATCTTTGCCCGAGTCGCGGCGGCCGGGCACGCTTGGTCTTCGCTTGAATTCCAGGGTGCCTGGTTCGTTCCTGGCCGCGTCGAATTGCTGGGCAAGCACACCGATTACGGCGGTGGACGCAGCTTGCTGTGTACGGTCGAGCGCGGCTTCTGCGTGCTGGCAGCTGCGCGCGCCGATCGCGAGGTCCGCCTGCTCGATGTCCGCACCGGCGAGCGGACCGCGTTCGTGACGGACGCTCCGCCGCCATCCAATTGGGCGCGCTATTGCGCCGCTGTTGCCCACCGCCTCGCCGTGGATGGGCGAGGGTACGGCGGCGCCGACATCGCCTTTGCCAGCGACTTGCCGGCGGCGTCCGGCATGAGTAGCTCCAGCGCCTTCGTGGTCGCCAGCTACCTGGCGATGCTGGATGGGCGTGCCGGCCCATCGGGGGAAGAGCTGGCTGCCTATCTCGCCGCCACCGAAGCCGGGGTGGGCACGCACGGCGGCAGCGAGGACCATACTGCCATCCTCTGTTGCCGTCCCGGCCGCTGGAGTCCGTACCACTTTCAGCCGCTGCAGGCGGAGGCAACGGTAGCTGCGCCGGACGATTTCACGCTGGTCATCGCGGTGAGCGGCGTCGTGGCCTCCAAGGCGGGAAAACAGCGGAGCGCCTACAACCGCTGCGCCGCGGCGGTGGCGGAGATTTTGGCGCGCTGGAACCTGTTCTCCAGGCGCGCGGACGCGGCCTTGGGCGCCGCGCTGGCCTCCAGCCCCGAAGCTTACGACAATCTGCGCGCCGAGCTGGCTTCGCAGCCTGCGTTGCAGGGACGGTTGGAGCAGTTCTGGAACGAATCCGAAATCTGGATTCCTTCGGCGGTGGCGGCGGCGCGGGAAGGGAACTGGAGGCAGTTTGGAGAAACCGTGGCGCGTTCGCAGGCGGCGGCGGAAGCCGTCCTCGGCAATCAAACGCCCGAGTTGATCGCGCTGGTGGCGAGCGCGCGCAAGCGCGGCGCCGTGGCCGCGTCGAGTTTCGGCGCCGGCTTTGGGGGTTCCGTTTGGGCGCTGGTGCCGCGCGCGCACAGCGGGCGCTTCCGCGATGCCTGGCTCACGGAATACCAATCTGCATTTGCCGCCCACGCCGCCGCCAGCCTATGCTTTGAGAGTGCCGCCGGGCCGCCGGCGATGACGGTGTGGAGACAAGGTGCGCCGGGATGAACGACAACTGGAATCGCAGGGAATTTCTGCAGCGCGGTGGTGCCGGCGTGGCCGGCGCATGGCTAGTGACACGGAGGCTGGGGGCGCAGCCTGCCGGCTTGCAGGCCAGCGGCAGCGTCAGCAGCCGTTTCGGCAGCTTGGGCAACAGCGTCGTGAGCGGCCGATGGGAGGTGGGCACGCAGGGCCTGCGCCTGCTGGAGGTGCGCTCGGCCGCGCTCGCTACCCTGGGCCCGATGCCGGTGGTCAGGCTCGAGGCCGGTGGACAGGCGGTGGATTCGACCCAGCTGCGCATCACCGAGCCGCTGCGCCTGCAAGCGCTCGATCCCAGCCCTGCCGCCGCATGTCTGGCTGAGCGCCTGTCCGGCTGGCAGTTGACCGCCACGTTGGCTGATCCGCGCGGGGCCTACCAACTTCACTGGCGCGCCCTGCTGCGCGACGGCTCGCATTACATCCGGCAGGAAATCAGGCTCACCGCCGGCGCCGGGGACGTTCCGATTACCGCGGTCGTCCTGCTGGATGTGCAGGCCGCGGGCGCCCGGGTCGAGGGCACAGTCGCCGGCAGCCCGGTCACCATCACGCCTTCCGGAGCTTCCACTGGCCTCGCCTATGGCGGCTGGTTCCTCGGTTTCGAGCATCCGCTTTCGCACAGTTCGGTGGAGAACGGCCGCGCCCGCTGCCAGTTCGCGCGCGCGCTGCCGCTGGCGGCCAACCACAGTGCCGTCTATTCCAGCGTTATTGGCGCCGCCGCACCTGGCCAGATGCGGCGCGACTTCCTGCGCTATCTCGAGCGGGAGCGTGCCCATCCCTATCGTCCTTTTTTGCATTACAACTCATGGTTTGATCTCGGCTACTTCACCCCCTACGATCAGTATGGCTGCCTCGACCGCATCCACGCGTTTGGCGAGCAGCTCTATCGCCGTCGCAGCGTTCCGCTTGACTCCTTCCTGTTCGACGACGGCTGGGACAACCACAAGGATTGGGGTTTCAACGCCGGCTTCCCCGAGGGCTTTACACCGCTCACGGCAGCCACGGCCGCCATCGGCAACGGACCGGGCGTTTGGCTGTCGCCCTGGGGTGGCTACGGCCCTCCCCGCAGGGAGCGGCTGGACGCTGGCAAGGCGCTCGGCTACGAGGAGAACCAATACGGACTCGCGCTTTCCGGTCCGGTCTACTACCGGCGCTTCCATGAAGTCTGCCTCGCCATGGTGACCCGGTACGGCGTCAACCAGTTCAAGCTCGACGGCACCGGCAGCAACGCGCGCGTCGTTCCCGGCAGCCAGTTTGGTAGCGATTTCGAGGCAGCGATCCAGTTGATCGCCGACATGCGTCAGGCCAGGCCGGATTTATTTGTAAATCTGACCACCGGCACTTATCCCTCGCCTTTCTGGCTGCGCTATGCCGACTCCACCTGGCGCGGTGGCTACGATACCAACTTCGCCGGCGCGGGCAGCGACCGGCAGCAGTGGATCACCTATCGCGACGCCGAAACCTATCACAACGTTGTGGGCCGCGGGCCGCTGTATCCGCTCAACTCGCTCATGCTGCACGGCATCGTTTATGCCAGCCACGCCCGCCGCCTCGACCACGACGACGGCAACGACTTCGCCGCCGGAGTACGCTCCTATTTCGGTACCGGCACGCAACTGCAGGAAATGTACATTACCCATTACCTGCTCACCGACAACAACTGGGACGTGCTCGCGGAAGCGGCACTATGGGCACGGCGCAACGCCGCCACGCTGGTGGACTCGCACTGGGTGGGCGGCGATCCGCGGCACCGGGAGCCCTACGGCCACGCCGCCTGGTCGCGCGGTAATGCCCTCCTGGTGCTGCGCAACCCGAGCGACAAGCCGCAAGCGCTGCGACTCGATCCCGCCGAAGTTTTCGAGCTTCCCGCCACTGCCGCTTCCCACTACCGCCTGCGGCCGGCCTGGAGGGACGATCAATGGGGCAAGCCGATGAACCCAGCGCCGGTGGAGCTTGAAGCCGGAACGGCGCACGAATTCCAGCTGCAGCCGTTTGAGGTGCTGACGCTCGGCGTGATTTAGTAGGCTTTGAATCCGGCGAAGAACAGGCCGATGACCACCAGGCCGAGAATCACCCGGTACCAGACGAAAAAGCGCAGCGTGTTGATCTTCAGGAAGCGGATAAACAGCCAAATGGAGGCGATACCGACGACGGCGGAGGCGATCACGCCCGCCACGAACGGGGCTTGGGCGCCCGCGGCCATGCCGGCCTTGTGGATTTGGTGGGCTTTGTCCAGCACCGCGCCGGCAATGATGGGTGTGGCAAGCAGGAAAGAAAAACGCGCCGCGGCCTCGCGCGACATACCGGCGAACAGCCCGGCGGTGATGGTCGAGCCGGAACGCGAAATGC
This sequence comes from Terriglobales bacterium, assembly GCA_050747905.1. GTDB lineage: Bacteria > Acidobacteriota > Terriglobia > Terriglobales > SCQP01 > SCQP01. The sequence continues at coordinate 57,359 of JBOGKQ010000005.1, forward strand.
CGGGAATGACGGCCACGGCTTGCGCGCAGCCAATCCACCAGGCTTCCCATAACGACGTCTGGTCGAAATCCTTGCCGGGCGCTGGCTGCGCAGCCGGCGCGGCCAGCACAGCCGCCGTGCCGCCGCCGGCGGCCTGCGTTCGTACCGCACCCGCGCTGCTGGCGCGCCGCCTGGCTGCGTTTCTCTCGGGCAGCCGGTCCGCCCAGCCCATCAGGATTCCCACCACGATCAGGCTGGTGGCAATGATCAGCGGATTGCGCCAGGTGGATTCAATCTGTTTATCAAACAGCAGGCCAATGATGCCGCCCGGGATGGTGGCCACCACCAGAAACCACAGCAGGCGCCGCTGCGTCGCGAACGCTGCTCCGCTGCTAGGTGCACCGGTGTGAATATCAATCGCGGCTCCAAACCCGACGCGGATGATGCGCACCCAGGTCATGAAGAAAAAGCCGATGATGGCCAGCAGCGTGCCCGCGTGCAGTGCTACGTCAAACGTCAGGCCGGGGTCGGGCCAGTGGAAAAACCACGGCACCAGAATCAAGTGCGCTGTGCTGCTGACGGGCAAGAATTCAGTAATGCCCTGAATAATGCCCAGGATGATGGCCTGCCAGACGTGAATCATTTCCTCATGAGTATTACAAAGAACCGTAGTGGAAGTGGTATCTTCCTCGATACCTTGGCTGCCCGGCGGGGATAGCTAAGATGAAGCTGTGCACCCCTTGCGCCCCACCGCCAACCGGCGCTTCAATGAACTGGTTGGAATGCTGATCCTGGTTCTGGCGGCCCTGTTGTGTCTGGCGCTGGTGTCCTATCATCCCGCTGATCCGTCGCTGGACGCCGCCGCGGCGGTGGCGCGCCCGGCCAATTGGGTAGGACCGGTGGGGGCAATCGTAGCCGATCTCTTGTTTCAATGGCTGGGCATCGCGTCATTTCTGCTGATCCTGGGGCTTGGCTGTTTGTCGGCGCACTGGTTCCGCGCTCCGCATTCGCGCGAGCTGCATCGCAGTCATGTGATCGGATTGTTTCTGTGCATCGTGGCGCTCGGCACGTTGCTGGCCGAGTTGCCCGGACACCTGCTCTGGCGCGGCAGCGTGCCGCTGGAAGGCTTGGCGGGCACCCTTGCGGCCACGGGCCTGATCGCCGCCTTGAATCCCATCGGGGCGTATGTGGTCACCCTCGCAGCGCTGCTGGTGGGCGTATTTTTGTCCACGAAATTTTCGTTTGCGGCAACCGAGAGCTGGTGGACCGGGACGGTCGCACCGGCAGTCCTCCCGCGGCTGCGGCCCTGGCTGCGCCCCTTCGCCTGGCTGACTTCGGCCTGGCACAACGGGCGAACCAACCGGGCCATCCGCCGCCAGCAGCGGCTGTTGGAATCTACCGCTGCACGACGCGCCCGACGTGGCGCCGGAGCCGTGCTTGTGCCGGTTGCGGCGGCAATGCAAACCGCCTTCATTCCGGCGCGTCAGCGTCCACCAAACTTGGAAACCGCCGCGGCGCGCGCGCGCCGCGAGGAAGTCGAAGTAACGGCTGCAGAACCGGAGCTCGGTGCCGCGCCGGTCTCCACTCCGGTGGCCATCAAGGTGCGCGAGCTGACACCGGCGCCCGCCGCCCGGCATCCAGTGCGCCTGAGCACGGGCCAGTTTAAGACCCCGCCGCTGTCGCTGTTGCAATTGCCCGGACCCGGGAACAAGGTTGAGGAATCCGAACTGCGTGCCATGGCGGCGCGCCTGACCGCCAAATGCGAAGAGTTTGCCGTGGGCGGACAGGTCACGCAGATCAATCCCGGCCCGGTGGTCACCACCTACGAATTCAAGCCTGAACCAGGGGTCAAATACAGCCGCATCACGGCCCTGAACGACGACCTCTGCTTGGCGCTGGCGGCCGAGTCGGTCTACATCGAGCGGATTCCCGGTAAGAGCACGGTGGGCATCGAGGTGCCCAACCCGCACCGCGAGACGATCTTCCTGCGCGAAATCATCGCCTCCGACGCCTTCCAGCGCTCAAAATCGCCGCTCACCATGGCGCTCGGCAAAGACGCCAATGGCGCCATCGTGGTCACCGATCTGACCGCGATGCCCCACCTGCTCATTGCCGGCTCGACCGGCTCCGGCAAGAGCGTGGCGCTCAACAGCATGATTGTGTCGCTGCTGTACAAGTCCACCCCGGAGCAGGTGCGCTTCATTCTGGTGGACCCCAAGCGGTTGGAACTGGGCCTGTACGACGGCATTCCCCACCTCTACACTCCCATCATCACTGAACCCAAGCAGGCCGCCAACGCGCTGCGCAACGCCACGCGTGAAATGGAGCGTCGGCTGAAATTGCTGGCGAGCAAGGGCGTGCGTAATATTGCGCAGTACAACCGGCGCTTCGAGGAGCCCGCGCCCAGCCTGTTTGAAAGCCTGGGTGAAGGCGAAGAGAACCGTCCGCTGCCCTACATCGTGATTGTGATTGATGAGCTGGCGGACCTGATGATCGTGGACGCTCATAACGTCGAGGAATCCATTACCCGGTTGGCGCAGATGGCGCGCGCGGTCGGCATTCACCTGATACTGGCCACGCAGAGGCCTTCGGTGGATGTCATCACCGGCCTGATCAAAGCCAACTTCCCGGCACGGATGTCGTTCCGTGTGGCCACGCGCGTAGACTCGCGCACGATTCTCGACTCGCAGGGCGCCGAGCTCCTCTTAGGCAAGGGCGACATGCTGTTTTTGCCGCCGGGCACCTCGCGCTTCCACCGCGTGCACGGTGCGTTCGTCACCGAGCCGGAAATCGGCGCCGTGGTCGAGGCCTGGGCGACGCAGGGCCAGCCGGATATGGATGCCAGCTTCCTCGCCGCTCCGCAGGAGGGAGAAGGTGATGCCGTACTGTTGGCGGGCAAGGAGCCTGCGCCCGGAGCCGGCGGGCCGGCGGAGGGTTCCAGCGACGAGAACGATCCCATGTTCGAGGACGCCGTACGCGTGGTGCTGGAGTACGGCAAAGCCAGCACCTCCCTGCTGCAACGCCGTTTGCGCATCGGCTACGGCCGTGCCGCACATCTGATTGACCTGATGTATAACGACGGCATCGTCGGTCCCGCTGATGGCCCCAAGCCGCGCGAAGTCCTGAAGCGCCCGGAGTGGATCACCGAAGTTGAAACCGCCCTGCGCTGATTTTTTCAACTTGCCTCAGCTTGGGTAGGGTGCCATGCTCCGGGATAGGGAGGTGTGCAATGCGTTCGGGGCCATTTCCTTTTCGCATCCTGCTGGTGGACGATGATCCCGAGTTGGCGGGTTTGTACGCCGAACTGCTCGCCGCGCGCGGCTACGACGTGCATGTTGCCCACGGCGGATTCGAGGCGCTGGCTGATCTGCGCCAGTCGCTGCCGGACGTGGTGATGAGTGATCTCGAAATGAGGGGCATGTCAGGCATGGAGCTGCTGGCGGTGCTGCGCCAGCGTTTTCCCACTCTTCCGCTGATCGCGATCAGCGGAGGCGACGGGCTGGAAATGGAGGTCCTCGAAGCGGATGCGGCGCTGCGGCGGCAGAGTGACGGAGAGCAACAGATCTTCGAAGCCATTGCCCATTTGGCGCGCCATGGTGTGCGCCAGCGCAGCGTCCATCCAGCGGCGCGGCCCTGGGTGCCGCGCTGGGCCAGCCGCTTCACCTGCAGCGAGTGCCTGCGCTCGTTCCGCCTGAGCTGCAACGGCGATGCCGATGCGCCCGGACCGCACACCTGCGTCTGCGTGTATTGCGGCACGCCGCACAACTACGTCGTCGGCGATGAGGCGGCCTGACCGGTTTCAGTGATCCAGTTCGTCCAGCAGGCCCTGCATTTCGCCGGCGGCGCGGCGGTCACCCTGGCGTCGGGACGCCGCCAGGCCGCGTTCGAGCATAGCGCGTGCCTCGGCGCGGCGGTCGAGTGAGAGCAGCAACTGCCCCGCCTGCTGGAACCCCGCCGCATAGTCCGGGTGCTGTTCATGCAAGAGCCGGAACTCCGCCAGCGCCGCTTCGGGTTCCCCGCCGCGCATCAGTTCCATCGCCAATCCATACCGTCCAAACGCGTCCTGGGGATGTTCGCGCACAAAGGCTGCCAACTGTTCCTTCCGGCTTGATACCATAGAAACTCATTATGGCCTGTCCCTTTTTTTTACCGACCGAAGAATTCAAAGAATGGCCGTGGCACGCCCGCCCACGCCTGCCTTTGGGCGAACCTTGGCGCGGCATCTGTACCGCGCCCGGCCACGATGGGGAAACGCCGGCGGATCCGATGCTGAAGGAGTGGTGCAACTTCGGCTACGCCCAGCACTGCCCCTGGTTGCCTGCCAAACGCCATGCGGATAAGATTGCGTTCACCATTGCCCGCGACAAGGAGGACATGATCCTTCTGTATTACGTGCTCGAGGTGGATCACACGCCCGGCGAGCACGGCACGCTGCAATACGATAACCAACTGAAGCGCTGGCTGAAAACGCATGATGACCGGCGCGTTCAAAAACAGGCCGAGTGCTATCTCGACTCCTATTTGCGGCGCAAGGAAACCCCGGTGCGCCCTGACCATCCTTCCTCCTAACCGTGAACCCCACCTCCCTTGAACCCAAACCCGTGCGCCTTTCGCAGGCGCAGATGACGGAGCTGATGCTGCCCAACGATGCCAACGTGGCCGGGAACGTGCTTGGCGGGCGGGTGATGCACCTGGTGGATCTGTGTGGCGCGATCAGCGCCGCCCGCCACGCCGGCGCGGTGTGTGTCACGGCCTCGATTGACCAGATGGATTTCCGCTACCCCATCCATATCGGCGAGCTGGTCATTCTGCAGGCGAGCGTGAATCGAGCTTTTCGCACTTCGATGGAAGTGGGCGTGAAGGTCTATGCCGAATCCCTGCAAACCGGGCGCCGCCGCCATACTAGCTCCGCCTACCTCACCTACGTTGCCGTGGACGAGCATGGCGACCGCCTTCCGGTGCCGCCGGTGCTGCCTGAAAGCGAAGACGAGAAGCGCCGCTACGAAAAAGCCGCGATCCGCCGCGAGTACCGCCTGAGTCAGCGCCCGCGGCCCACGCAGCACGACTAATCCGAAAGGCCGGGGTTAAAGTGGGAGAAGCCATGTCCACGGCCGACGCCAGCCCGGTGCCTGAGGCGATAGCCCCGGCGGATGACACTGCCCGCATCCTGCGCGGCATCATCTCCAGCGTGGCCTGGAATGCGATTGTGCCGGTGCTGTTGTACGAGGCAGCCAAGCTGTATTGGCACGCATCGGAGTTCCGGGCGCTGGCGTTATCCACTCTCTATCCGGTAGCGGAAGGAATCTGGGGCCTGGCGCGGGAGCAGGAGATGGACCCAATCGCCGGGCTGGTACTGTTTGGCATTTTGGTGAGCCTCGCGGCCATTACGGTAGGGGGCACTCCGCGGCTGTTGCTCATACGTGAGTCCTACGCCACCGGCGCGATTGGCATGGCCTGCTTTGTTTCGCTGGCGCTGCCACGGCCGCTGATGTTCTATTTTGGCCGCTACTTTTTTGCCGGACGCGATCCGCAGATTCGCACTAACTTCAATCGCAGCTGGGAACTGAAAGAAGTACGGCGAGGCAATCGCCTGGTCACGCTGGTGTGGGGCATCGTTTTCACCGGCGAGTTGGGCCTGCAGGTGGTGTTGGTGTATGCGCTGTCGGCCGCCGCGGTGCTGGTGGTGTCACCGTTGATTCTGGGCGTGTTTACCATCGCCACCATCGTCTGGACCCTCGCCTACGCCGGGCGGTTACGCGCGCGGGTGACGCCGATGGTGCGCGCCCTGGCAGCCGGTCAAGCGCGCTAGCTGTGATGCTCCATGCAAGGCGATGCGGTGGCCGCTCCAGCGTTTCCGTCTCGCCGCCCATCAGCCGCTCCGGCCTCGACCGGAACAACCGCTTGACCCTCCCCAGCTATCCCGGCTGGCTGATCCAGCCACCGCCGAGGACGCGCTCGCCGTCGTAGAGCACCACTGCCTGACCCGGCGTGATGGCACGCTGCGGTTCGTCGAACTCGACGTGCACGCGGTGGCCAGGCCGAGGTTCAGCCCAGGCGGCGGCGGGAGCGTGGCGATGTCGGATGCGGGCGGTGACGCGCGCCGGGCCAGAGGGCGCATCGCCGGAGATCCAGTTGCAGGCAGTGGCCTCGAGGCAGCGGTGCAGCAGATCAGCCGCGCTGCCCACGACCACGCGCTGGTTGACGGCGTTGATCTGCAACACATAGAGAGGCTCACCGGTGGCAATGCCTAAGCCCTTACGCTGGCCCACGGTGAAATGCTCGACGCCGCCATGATGAGCAAGCACGCGACCATCGCTGGTGACCAGTTCGCCTTCGGTCGAATCCGGGGCTTCGCCCTGCTCGGTGGCATAGGCTTTAAGGAAGGCGCCGTAATCGTTGCCGGGCACGAAGCAGATTTCATTGCTGTCGGGCTTTTCGGCCACGGACAGGCCAAAGGCAGCCGCGTGGGCGCGCACCTCGGTCTTGCGCATGTCCCCCAGTGGAAAGCGGGCGCCCGCCAGCTGCTCTTGGGTCAGGCCCCAGAGAAAAAATGTCTGGTCCTTGGTGTCGTCCAGCGCACGCAGCAGCTCATACTTGCCGGTTGACGGGTCCTGGCGCACACGGGCGTAGTGGCCGGTGGCGACGGCTTCGGCGCCAATCTGGCGCGCGGTGGCCAGAAGCTGGTGGAACTTTACTGCCGTGTTGCAGAGGCTGCATGGCACCGGCGTGCGTCCGGCGCGGTACTCACTAACGAAGGTACGCACCACGTCGCGCTCAAACTGCTCCTCGAAGTTCACTACGTAGTGGGGAATACCAAGTTGCCCAGCCACGCGACGCGCGTCGTGCACATCATCGAGCGAGCAGCAGCGGCCGCGGGTGCTGGGCGCCATGCCGGGCGCGCCGGCCAGGCGGCGCTGGTTCCAGAGCTGCATCGTCAGCCCGACGATGGGACGGCGCTGGGCGTGCAGGAGGGCTGCGACGGTAGAGCTATCCACGCCGCCCGACATGGCCACTGCAGTCAGCGCAGTGCTCATGCGTGCCGGACTCCCGCCGGCTCATGCACCGCCAAGCGGCGCTGCTGGGCCACCAGCCCCGGCAACAGTTCAAGCAGTGCTTCGACCTCTTCACCGGTATTCTGGGCGGCAAAGCTGAAGCGCAAGCTGCCGCGCGCGCGCGCGTGACGCCAACCCATGGCCAGCAGCACGTGCGACGGTTCGATGGCGCCCGACGAACAGGCGGCGCCGGTGGAGACGCAAAAGCCATGTAGATCGAGCGCGATCACCAGCGCCTCGCCCTCAATGCCGTCAAAGAAGATGTCGCTGGTGTTGGGCACGCGCGGCGCCTCCACTCCCGCCACACCGGCGGCGGGAATGGCTGCTTGCACGCCGGCCTCGAGCCGGTCGCGCAGTGTCGCGTACTTTGCCTGGCGCTCGTCGAGATCCCGCCGCGCCAGCCCTGCCGCCGCGCCCAGCCCGAGAATGCCGGGCAGGTTTTCAGTGCCAGCGCGCCGGTCGCGCTCATGATGGCCGCCCAGGATCTGCGGTCTCAGGCGCGTTCCACGCCGTACAAAGAGCGCGCCGACGCCCGCTGGCGCGTGAATCTTGTGGCCGCTCAAGCTGAGCGCCGAGCAATCGAGCTGCCGGACATCAACGGGTACGCGGCCCACTGCCTGTATGGCATCCACGTGGAAGGCCACGCGCGCCGCGCGGGCCAGCTTGGCGATTTCCTCCACCGGCTGCAGCACCCCGGTTTCGTTGTTGGCCATCATGACCGAAATCAAGGCGGTGTCCGGCCGCAGCGCTGCGGTTACGTCGTCGGCGGCTACGCGACCCTGGTGGTCCGGCCGAAGCCAGGTGACCGGATGTCCAGCCTGCTCCAAATCCTCGAACACGTGCAGTACCGCATGATGCTCGATGCGGGTGGTGATCAGGTGCGCTGGAGGCGCCTGCGGGTGCGACTCCTGCCAGGCGCCCAGCAGGCCACGGATCGCCAGATTGTCGCTCTCGGTGCCACCGCTGGTGAACACGATCGCGCTCGCGGGTGCATGAATGAGCTCCGCCACCTGGTTGCGCGCCTGTTCCAGAGCTGCCTTGGCCGCCTGCCCGCGCTGGTGAATCGAGCTGGCGTTGCCCAGCCCGCCATTTAGAGCCGGCAGCATCGCCTCCCGTACTTCCGGCAGCACCGGCGTGTTGGCGTTGTTGTCGAAATAGGCGGATAGCATGACAGGAGCCCCGGTTCCCATTTTATCGCGCACCGTCAGCGCGAACCGCCGCCGGCGGCTGGGCTGGGAGCATTGGCGTAGTAGCCGTTGCGCGCATGCACGGTGAGGTGCTTCTGGTGCTTGTCTTCCACTTCGACACGGATGGCGCGGAAACCTGCGCCGGTCTGGTTGGAATGGTAGGCGAAGCTGTACTGAGAGCGGATTTCCTTGGCCACTGCGAGCGTGATGGCATTCACCTGCTGCAGATCCCTGGGGAAATACGCGGCTCCGCCGGTGGCCTGGGCCAGGGCCTTGAGCGCCCGTTCGGCCTGATGGGTCATGGAGCGGGTGTTGTCCTTATCCATGATGCCGATACAGTAGAGCAAGGGTGAATTCTTGGTCTGCAGCAGGCGCACGGTTTCTTCCAGGGTATAGCTGCTTTCGTCATCATCGCCGTCGGTGATGACCAGCATCACGTGCTTGTCGTTGCGGGCATTGTTGTTCATGTAATCGAGGGAGGCGATGGTGGCATCGTAGAGCGCCGTGCCGCCGCTCGACTCGATGTGATCGAGCGCATCCTGCAACTTGGAGATGTTATTGGTGAAGGCGGCATCGAGATAATATTCGTCATTGAAGTTGACAATGAAGACCTCATCCTGCTGGTTGCTGGCCTTGACGAAGTTGAGGGCGGCGCGGTTCACTTCTGGCCGGCTGTCCTTCATGCTGCCGCTGTTGTCCACCAAAATGCCGACTGAGACGGGCGCGTCCTCGTGGGCGAAGTACTCAATGCGCTGCGGCACTCCGTTTTCATAAATGGTGAAATCGGGCTGGGGCAGGTTCGTGACAGGCTGATCCTTTTTATTGACCACCGTGGCATGCACCAGCACTTCGCCCACGTTGGCGTGGAATACATAGGGCGTTTGTTGCGCCGGCAGAGCCGGCGCGCCCTGTGCTTGCGCTGCCGCCAGCACCAGCACCGGCACCAGAGCCATGCCCATGACCGTGCGCAACGCGGTCATGGATGGGGCCCGTAATATCCTTGCCGGGCGGAGACGGTGAGCGGCGGCAGTCCTGCCGGCGGATGCAGCTTAACCACGATTTTGCGCCACTTGCCGTTAGCGCTGTGATTGGTGGGCGCGTAGCCCAGCATGTACTCGTTGCGCAGCTCGATGCCGATTTTGGTGGCGGTGTCGGCGAGCTCGTCAGCATCATCAATTTCGAAGGTTTTGCCTCCTGTGGATTCGCTGATCTGGTCCAGCAGTTCCGGGCCGTTCTGTTCTGCCAGAGTGGGCCGCTCGCCGGAGGGGTTGTAGAGACCGATGCCGTAGATCTGCACATTGGCCTCGCGCACCACCCGTTCGACATCGCGCAGGCTGTAGCGGCTGTGATTGTCGCCTCCGTCGGAGATGATCAACAGCGCGCGGCGCTGGTACTTTGCGTAGCGCATTTGCGCCAGCGCCATGTACACGGCATCCAGCAGCGCCGTACGCCCGCCCGCCTGCACGAAAGTGACTGCATCTTCGATCTTGTCAATGTTGTCGGTGAAACTGCACAGCAGGCGCGGCTCGTCGGCAAAATCGATCAGAAAGAATTGATCCTGGGGATTCGCGGTCTGGAAGAATTGAATCAGGGCCTGGCGCGATTCCTGGATTTTGTTATTCATGCTGCCGCTGGAGTCAAAGACTACGCCCACGGAAATGGGAGCATCCTGGGTGGAAAACGTGGTGATGGTCTGCGGCACGTTGTCTTCACGGAGAGTGAAAAACTGCTTTTCCAGCCCGGTGACCATGCGGTTGAGCGGATCGGTGATCACGACCGGCACCAGAACGAGGTTTACGTTGGAATTGAACTGAGGCGTACCTGACCGTTCGTGGGCAGCCTCGCGGGCTTCGGCAGCCGTGGGAGCCGGCGACGCTTTCGGGGTCACGCCTCCGGGCACCACCGCGGCGCTGCCTGGCGTGATGAGCACCGGTGCGCGCGGGGCCGCCGGGTTTTTCGGCTTTTGACTCTGCTGCTGGGTTCCCTGGGCCAAGGCGGGGATTCCGCCTAGTCCAGCTGTCAGCAGCAAGCAAGCCAGCGAGCGGAGGAGTTGGGTGAAAGCACGGCGACCAACCATGGTTGCGCTGGGGACCTCGCAAAGAGCCTTAACCAGACATTAGCACCGAGCGAGTATGAAGAAAAGGCCATCTGCAGTTGCAGTGTAAGGTAATCTTCGGGGAAGCCCATGAGCAGCCCGGCCCCGAACCAAATCAAGCAGCGGGTCGCCTTGATTTCCGTCCTAGTGGCCGTGGGCATATTTATTTTCAAGCTCCTGGTCGGCCTCCACACGCGCAGCATGGGGATCCTGGCCGAGGCGGCCCATTCGGCGCTGGATTTGCTTGCCACCTTACTGACTTGGGTTTCGTTGGGCATTGCTGCCCGCCCCGCCGACGCCAATCACCCGTTTGGCCACGGGAAATTTGAAAATTTTTCCGCTTTTCTCGAAACCGGCTTGCTGGTGCTGACCGCGCTGGCGATTGCCGGTATAGCTTTCGGCCAATGGATCAGTGGGCAAATTTCGCCGGTGCACTTGGATGGCTGGGCGTTTGCGGTCATGTTCGTCTCGATCGGCGTGGACTGGAGCCGGTCGCACATGCTGCGGCGCGCAGCGCTCACCTACCACAGCGATGCGCTCGCCGCCGATGCGCTGAACTTCACCACCGACATGGCCTCGAGTGTCGCGGTGCTGGTGGGTCTAGGGCTGGTAGGAGCAGGTCAACTCTGGAGCATCGCCTGGCTGCTGCACGCCGATGCCGCGGCCGCGCTCGTGGTTGCGGCTACCATCATCTGGCTAGCACTGCGGCTGGGCCGCCGCACCGCGGGCATCCTGCTCGACGAAGCTCCGCCGGAGCTGGTGCGCGAAGTGCGCGCGGCGCTGCAGGGCATTGCGGGCATGGCCGAGATCGAACGTCTGCGCCTGCGGCGCGTGGGCAGCCGCTATTTTGTAGACGCACAATTGGATGTGCTGCCCACAACCACGCTGGAAGGCGCCGGGGTGGTGAAAGAGAAGGCAGCCGCTCGCATCCGACAGCGCCTGCCGGAGGCGGATATCGTCATTGAAGCCCGGCCGCACCGCTCTGCTCTTGCGGGCCCGTTCGAGCGCATCCAGGAAATTGCCCAGCGCCAGAACCAGAACATCCACGATCTATCCATCTTCAATGCCGGCGAGGGGCTCGAGGTCGAATTCCATTTGGAGTTGGACGCCGACTTGCCGCTGGCGGAAGCGCATAACCGGGTCAGCCGCCTGGAGGCGGATATGCGCCGCGAGCTGCCGGCCATTCACGGCATTGTCACGCATATCGAACCCGAAGAAGCGCGCATCAGCGCGGCCAGCACGCTGGCGCCCGACCTCATCGCCGCCCAGGTGCAGCAGCTTGCGGCTCGGGTGCCCCAGCTTTTCGATTGCCACGATGTTCAGGTCCGCCGCGCCGGCGGGCATTTGCTGCTGAGCTGTCATTGCAGTTTTCCCGACACTCTGCCGGTTGCCGCCGTGCATGAACGGGTGACGCAGTTGGAAGCCGAAATCAAGCGCCGACTGCCGGAACTGTTCCGCGTGACCATCCATCCGGAGCCCAGCTCCGACAATCGCCGATAGAATAAGAGTAGCCATGCCGCCGACTGCTCCTACTCCCGCGCCCGTAAAAGCCGCTGCCAGCGCCCAGTGGCGCGGCGGCGAAGCCTTTCTGACCCACGGCGCGAGCGGCCATGCCGTCCTTATGGATTCCGATCGCGCCACCAACGCCGCGCCGGGCCCGATGGAGATGGTGCTGCGCAGTTTGTGCGCCTGCTCGGCCACCGACATCGTGATCGTACTGCGCAAGACACGCCAAGATTGGAGCGGCGTCGAGGTCAGCGCCGAGGGTGAACGCGCACCCGATCCACCCACCGTGTATACGCGCGTTCATATGAACTACCGCATTCGCGGCGCGAGGGTGGACCGGGCGGTGGCCGAAAGGGCAGTGAAGCTGTCGCAGGAAAAATACTGCAGCGTGCTGGCGACGCTCCGGCACACGGCCAGCATCACCCATACGCTGATTGTGGAGCCCGCACCGTGAGTACCCGCCGCCACCGTCCCATCATGGATGGCCGCGAAGCGGCCTTGCAGATGATTTATGCCGTCGATCTGGGTGGCCAGGGCGCCGCCACTGTCGCGCACTGGTACTTGCAGGCTCATCCCTTGACGGAGGAAGCTGCGGCACTCGCCTCGGCATTGCTGGAGGCGGTGGGGGATCGCAAGGATGAAATTGAGGCGGTCATCGAACGCCACGCGATCGGTTGGCGCCTAGTCCGGATGAGCGCCGTAGACCGCAGCCTGTTGAAGCTGGCGGTGGCGGAGCTATTGTTACATCCGCGCGCTTCGGCGCGAACGGTCATCCAGGCTGCGGCGCGGCTGGCCCATAAGTATAGCCAGCCGGAAGCGGAAGCGTTTGTGCGTGGATTGCTGGAAGCGGTAGCACGCGAGTTGGCATCCGAACCGGAGGTGATCCGCCATGCCCAATAAGAAGAAGGTAGCTCAGCAGTGCGTGCGCGCCGCCGCGGCCCTCGGCGGTATCGGACTGGCCAGCGCATCGGTGGCCGTAGCGGGTTTGGCTTGGGGTTATCAGGTCTGGCGCGAGCGCAGGCGGGTAGACTGGACGGGTAAGGTTGTGCTGATTAGTGGCTCACGCGGATTGGGCTACGCCATTGCCCGCGAGTTTGTAAACAGCGGCGCCCGCGTGGCGATCTGCGCCCGCGATCCCGACGAGTTGGAGCGGGCGGCGGGCAAACTGCAGCCGCACGCCGGCCCCTCTGGCGGCGTGTTTCAGTTTTCCTGCAACCTGCGTGAGCCCGCCGCCGCCGCCGCCGCGGTGGATGCGGTGCGCCGGCATTGGGGTCCGCTCGACGTGCTGGTTCATAACGCGGGCGTGATCCAGCTGGGTCCCTGGGACAGCATGACGGAAGCGGATTTTGCCGAAGCCATGGAGATTCACTTCTGGGCGGCGCTGCGCCTGGCGCGCGCCACGCTGCCGGAAATGATCGCCCGCGGCAGTGGCCGCATCGTCAATATCAGTTCGATTGGCGGGCTGGTGGCCGTGCCCCATATGCTGCCCTATACCGCCAGCAAGTTCGCGTTGGTGGGCTTGTCGCAGGGCCTGGCCAGCGAAGTGCGCCGCCACGGTGTGCGCGTAACTTGCGTTTGTCCATTTCTCACCCGCACCGGCTCGCAGGAACACGTGACCGTACGCGGCCGCCACGACCAGGAGTACGCCTGGTTTGCGACCTCCGGCAGCCTGCCGGGTTTATCGCAATCGGCCGCTCACGTCGCGCGCACGGTCGTGCGCGTGGCCGAGCGAGGTCCGGCGCAGGTCACGCTGGCGCTGCCGGGCAAGCTCGCTGCGCTCGCCCATGGCATTGCGCCCTCGACGGTGACTGCGCTGATGGCGCAGGCCGGGCGCCTGCTGCCGCAGCCGCAAGCCGCCGAAGGCGCCGAAGTCCGCTCCGGCCGTGACAGCTACAACCCCTGGACCAGCCGCATCATCCGGCCCCTGGTGCAGCAGGCCGGCAGCCACCTCAATCAGGTCTAACTCGCAGCAGCCGCCGGCGACGGAGGGAAGAATTAGGATTTCGTCCTTGGGGGCGAACTGGTAGGTGCTGCCGCCCAGGAAGCGGATGTCCTCGTCGTTGACGTAGACGTTGAAAAAGCGGCGCGGGCGGCCGTCGGGCTCGCAGAGCCGGTGCTTGAGTTCCGGGAAGCGCGTGGTCAGCTCCGTGAGCAGGGCCGGCAGCGTGGCGGCATCGCAAGCCACGGTTTCGGCGCCATCGGTGAACTTTCGCAGCGGGGTGGGGATTGTGACGGTGCAGGACATGGCTGGTCTCCTTCAGGCGGCGCTGGGCGTGAGGGCGGGCGGCAGCGGCGCGGCTAAATAGGCTTCGAGGTTGCTGAGCTTGGGCGCCAGCACGGGAATAGGGGCCTGGATTCGGCTCACGGCATCGAGGGTCTTCAGACCGTTGCCGGTGATCACCAGGACCAGCGGACGGTCGCTGGCGATGCGCTGTTGCGCAATCAGCTTCTGTGCCACCGCTACGGTCACGCCCGCGGCGGTTTCGCCGAAGATTCCTTCTGTGCGCGCCAGCAACTGCATGCCGGCGACGATTTCGGCATCACTGGCGTCCTCCGCCCAGCCGCCGGTCTGGCGGATGGTCCGGGCCGCGTAAAAGCCATCCGCAGGGTTGCCAACGGCCAGCGAGCGGGCCATGGTGTTGGGCCGCTGCGGAGCAATCTCTTCACGGCCCTCCTTGACCGCGCGGCTGATGGGCGAGCAGCCCGAGGCCTGGGCGCCGCAGATGCGCACGCCCTCGCCCGGTGAGGCCACCCAACCAAGCTGCCGCAACTCATTAAACGCCTTGGCGATTTTGCCAATCAGCGAGCCGCCCGCCATCGGGCATACCAGCGCGCCCGGCAGACGCCAGCCCATCTGTTCGGCAATCTCGTAGCCGACCGTCTTGGAGCCTTCGGCATAGTAGGGCCGCAAGTTCACATTGACGATGCCCCAGGGATAGCGCTGTGCCAGCTCGGAACAGAGCCGGTTGACGTGGTCGTAGTTTCCGCGAAACTTGATCAGGCGCGCGCCATAGACAAGGGTGTTGACAATTTTGGCTTCTTCGAGATCGGCGGGCGTGAAGATATAACTTTCAAAGCCTTCCGCGGCCGCGCCCGCCGCCAGCGCATTGGCCAGATTGCCGGTGGAGGAGCAGGCGACGGTGGTGAAGCCAAACTCGCGCGCCTTGCTCAGCGCAGTGGCGACGACGCGATCCTTGAAGGAAAGCGTCGGAAAATTGACGGCGTCGTTTTTGAGGTAGAGCTCGCGCACGCCCAGCGCTTTTGCCAGCGCCGGCGCGGCCACCAGAGGCGTGCCCCCGACCGGGCGCTCGCGCGGGTGTGGCTGCGCCGGGACGGGTAAGAGCTCGCGATAGCGCCAAAGCGTATGTGGCCGGCCGGCCAAACTCTGGGGCGAGACCGCGTGGCCGATGCCCTCGAGGTCGTAGCGGACGTCGAGCGGCGCAAAACACTCGTCGCAGGCCGCCAGGGGTTGAGAAGGAAACTGTTTACCGCAGTCGCGGCAGTGCAAGCCCAACTCGAAGCTCATGCCATTCTCCTTATGCCCAATAAAAAACCTCTTCCCGGAGGGGAAGAGGAGGTTGAAAGGCTGAGTGGCGTTTGCTTCACACAGCCCCATCTCATCTTTCCCCTCGGGGCCTTGCGGGCCCTTGCGGGCAGGAATTGGCACCTCGACGTTCCGCCATTGCGGAACCGGTTGCCGTGGCTTCACAGGGCCTGTTCCCTCAGCCACTCTTGATAAGATTCAGGGGTACTGAATCAGGCTATTCAATTGTCGCTTGCAGTATCGCCGCGGTGGGAGAGCAAGTCAAGCCTCAATGGCCATAAAAATCAGCATAACGCCTGCAGAACCTGCCCTCCGCCATTGGGCCGCGGCGGCCGCGGACGTGGTGGCAGAGGTGCTAAGAGCCAAGCCGGCGGCGCGCATCGGGCTCCCGACGGGCGAGTCGCCCTTGCCCGTATACGCGGAGTTGCGGCGCCGCCATAGTGCGGGCGGGCTCGATAGTACCGGCATGCGCCTGGTGATGCTGGACGAGTATCTTGACCCGCCGCGCGAGTCGCTTACGTCGTGGTCGTGGCTCGGGCGCGAGTTGCTTGTGCCGCTGGGAGTAACTCCGGAGCGCGTGTTGCGCCTGCCCTGGCAGGGCGCCGGCATCGAGGCGGCTTGCGCGGAGTTTGAACGCGAGCTGGCCCGCGGCGGCGGTTGCGATCTGCAACTGCTTGGCCTGGGCGCCAACGGCCATATCGGCTTCAACGAGCCCGGCTCACCGCTGGATTCGCGCACGCGGGTGGTGGTGTTGACGCCGGCCACGGCTGCCGTTAACCGCGCGTACTGGAACGGTGCGTTCGAGCCGGAACGGGCGGTGACGCAGGGGCTAGCCACCATTCTGTCGGCCCGCCGAATCCTTCTGCTGGTGCGCGGCGGCGCCAAAGCTGCGATTCTGCGGCGGGCTCTGTTGGGACCGAGCGGGGGGGAGCTTCCCGGCGCGTGTTTGCGCACCGCGGCGAGCCTACAGGTGCTGGCGGATGAGGCCGCTGCGGCGGCTCTGCCGCAATCGGCAGATTACAATATCGAATGGCTTTGAGCGTTGCCTCCCTCCGCTGTATCGGCTGTGGTGCCGTTACTGCGCAGCTCGGTCGAAGCTGCCGCTGCGCCACCTGCGGGGACCTGCTGGAGGTGGACTACGGCGACAGCCTGGCGAACCTTTCGCCCCAGCAGGGCCCCGCCCAGTGGCGCTCGCGGCGGGCCAGCATGCGGCCCGAGGACCGCAGCGGGGTATGGAGGTTTCGCGAGTTGTTGCCCATCGTGGAAGACGTCAGCCGGGCGGTTTCGCTGGAAGAAGGAAACACGCCGCTGATTGAGTTGCCGCGATGCGGCGCGGCGATTGGGGTGCGGCATCTCGCCGCCAAGCATCAGGGAATGAACCCGACCGGCTCGTTCAAGGACACTGGCATGACCACCGCAGTTACGATGGCGCAGGCAGCGGGTGCCGAGTGGCTGGCCTGCGCCTCCACCGGCAACACCTCGGCCTCGATGGCTGCCTACGCCGCGCGCGCCGGGCTGCGCAGCCTGGTGCTGGTGCCTGAGGGCAACACCGCGCCAGCCAAACTTGCCCAGGCGCTCGACTACGGCGCCGTGGTCGTGCAATTGCGCACCGACTTCGACGGCTGCGTGCGCGTCCTGGGTGAGCTGGTGGAGCGGCTGCCGGTGTGGCTGGTCAATTCGGTGAACCCCTATCGGCTGGAAGGCCAGAAGACCGCCGCGATCGAAATCATGGAGCAGAGGGACTGGGAACCGCCAGATCATATCGTGATGCCGGGTGGATACCTGGCCAACGCTTCCGCGCTGGGCAAGGGGGTGCTGGAACTGCGGCAAGGGAACCTGATTGCGCGGCTGCCGCGCATTTCCATCGTCCAGGCCGAAGGCGCCAACCCGCTGGTTCACAGTTGGCGCCAGAACGGGGGCAGGGAATTGAAGCCCGTGCGGGCCGCGACGCGCGCCAGCGCCATCCGCATTGGCAACCCCGCCTCCTGGAAAAAGGCGGTGCGGGTGCTGCGCGCCACCGGCGGCGAGTGCCTGGATGTTAGTGAAGAGGAGATCGCAGCCGCCAAGACCCAGTTGGGACGCGAAGGCGCGGCGTGTGAGCCGGCGTCGGCGGCGGCGTTGGCGGGCGCGGCGAAGCTGGCGCGCAGCGGGTTCATCCGTCCCGACGAGACCGTGGTGCTCGTGCTCACTGGGCACGGCTTGAAAGACCCGGAGTACACGCTCACCGAACTGCCTGCGCTACCGAGCCTGGAGGCGGATGCGGAAGCTGTGGAGCGCGCGCTGGGGAAACTGGGATGACTGAATTTCGCCTGCGCTTGCCGGCGACGTCGGCGAACCTCGGACCGGCATTTGATACCGCCGCGATTGCCTGGAACCGCTTTCTCACGGTGCGGGCGCGTCCGGCAGAGGCGTTTGCCGTCCGCGCACGGGGCCGCCAGGCGGCGCTTTGCGGTGAGCTGCGGCATCACCTGATCCTCAGCACCTACGCCGAAGTGCTGCGGGACTGCGGCCGACCGGCAGCGCCGCTGGCGATGGAGCTGGAGAACGAGATCCCGATCGGCAAGGGCTGTGGCTCTTCGGCGGCGGCGCGCCTCGCGGGCACTGCGCTGGCGGCGCGTTTCGGGGTGCTGGGGTGGGATGCGCAGAGAATCTTCGAGGAGGCGGCGCGGCGCGAGGGCCATCCCGACAATGCGGCGGCGTGCTGGTGGGGTGGTCTGGTAGCCGCCGGAGCTGGACGCGGGGGGCGCATTGGATGGCTGCAAATTCCTTGCCCCACTGTCTGGCCGCTGCTGGTGGCGGTGCCCCGCGTGGCGCTGGCCACGGAGGCGGCGCGGGCGGTGCTGCCGGCAAACTACAGCCGCGGCGATGCCGTGGCGAATGTGCAGCATGCCGTCATGCTGCTGATGGCGTGGCGTGAGGGCAGGGAAGATCTCCTCAGCGCCGCCATGGTGGATCGCTTGCATGAGCCTTACCGGGCCCGCTTGTGTCCCTTGCTTGCGGCCTTGCAGCCGCTGGCGGGTACGAATGGGGTTTTGGGGGTGTGCCTGAGCGGAGCGGGGCCATCGGTGCTGCTGGTGCTGCGCGCGGCGTCGGGGGCCGGCGCAGCGAAAGCGGCGCTGGCTCGCGCCGGGCTGGAGGCCGAGCTGATTGCCGCCGAACCTGTGCCGGCGGGACCGGGCATAAGTTGGAGAAGGGAATGAAAGCGGACGGCAAGCGCGTAGGCATCGGGATGGTGGGATTCAGCACCGTGGGGCGGGCAGTGGCTGGAAAACTGGAATCGCGCACCGACGACATGGCGCAGCGATGTGCTGGCGCCTGCAGGTGCGGGCGGTGCATGAATGGCGCGCTGTGATCGCCAACGGTGGCGTGGATCTGGAGCTTGAGACCATTCGCGGGGTTCGCGCCGCTTTGAACCGTGGGCAAAATCGACGCGAAGGGCTGCGAAATTCGGAACGGCGGCCCGCGCCAGCATGAGCGGGGCTGGTTTTGCTCTCTAGTTCCAGCGGAGGTTGCGGAGTTGATCGAGGTTCACGTTGCCACCGCTAAGGACGCAGGCGACTTTGGCGCCGGGTGCGGCGGGAATCAGGCCCGCGAGAAGAGCGGCGACGGGCGCGGCGGCGGCGCCTTCGACCACCAACTTGCAGTGGTGCATGATCCAGAGCATGGCGTCGAACATGGCGCTGTCGGGAAGGGTGACGACCTGTTCGACAAAACGGCTCACGACCCAACAGGTGTTTTCACCCACGCGTTTCACCCGCAGGCCGTCGATGATGCAATCCACACGGTCGAGCGTGACCACCTGGCCAGCGGCAACGCTTTTCTGCATGCCGGGGGCACCGCTGGATTCGACGCCGAAGATGCGGATGTTGGGATTGCGGGCCTTGAGCGCCATGGCGGTGCCGCTGATGAGGCCGCCACCGCCAATGGGGACGACGACCACGTCAACTTCGGGCCAGTCATCGTGAATTTCCAGGCCGAGCGTGCCCTGGCCGGCGATCAACTCGGGATCATCGAACGGATGAATATACGTATAGCCGTCGCGGGCGACCAGTTCGCGCGCGCGGGCGTCCGCTTCATCCCAAATGGAGCCGTGCAAGACGACTTCGGCGCCGTAGGCTTTGGTGGCCTCGATTTTGGAGGGGGTGGCGTTCTCAGCCATGCACACTACCGCCTTGATGCCGTGCAGCCTGGCCGCGAGCGCCACGCCCTGAGCATGGTTGCCGGCCGAGGAGCAGATCACGCCGCGCCGCTTCTGGTCATCGCTCAGATGCTGAAACTTGTTCAGCGGCCCGCGGACTTTGTAGGACCCGGTGCGCTGAAAGATTTCAGCTTTGAGGCGCACGTCGAAGCCGCTGCGCTCGCTCAGGATGCGGCTGGTGAGCAGGGGGGTGTGATAGGCGTGGGCGGCGACGTGGCGGTGGGCGGCGGTGAAGTCAGCGAGGGTGAGAGGCAGGCTCTCTCTTGTTCCGAGGGCGGGCATTAGGGTGCCTCCTGGGGGCGGCGAGGGGTGGGGTGCAGGTGGTTTGGAAGGTGGTGTTGATTTCCTTCAGTACCTCCTTTATCTTTAGGCACCTGCGCGGTGTCTATGATGAGATTGCGAGTTGACATACCGCTCCGAGGCATCCCGTACAACCCAAGCCAAAGACACCTTCTTCTGTTTAGCCAGGCCTGCGAGCGTAGTGTACAGACTGTGCGGGAAGCTGATTGACGCGCGCACCCAATCGGTGCTTGCGGCCTTCCCGCGCCCTTTCTGCGCCTTCTTCCTTGTCATTGCCGAACGCTCCGGAATGCATCTTCACCACTGTACACCACCGCGGTGAATGGGAACATCCAGTGGCTGGCCTATTACCTGTAGCGGCGCGGTCGTCGGGGCGTTTGGGAACGTGGATGCAGGTGGGGATGGCGTCGCGGAGCTGGCGGCAGCCGTCGCAGATGAGCAGCTCGCCGCGGTCGAGCGGAGAGTAGAGCAGCATGGCGCCGCCGATGCGGTCGTTGGAGGCGGAGGTGAAGCCGAGGTTGGTGGCGGCGGACATTTGATCGGCAAGGGAGTGGCCATCACCGTGGTCGGCCCAGGCGAATTTCCCATCCGCTACATGCTCTCTCGCCTGCGCTCCACCGCTGCCGGCCTCCGGCTGCGCATGCGCCTCGCCACCAACCCCGGCAACGTTGGCCATGCCATGCACAAGGCGGCCTTCCACGGGCAAACCTGCACCCACTGAGTCAAACCGGAGCCCGCTCGCGTCAGCCCCTGCGCCCCACCACGATGCCTGCTGGCCCAGCGACCAGCACCCCATCGGCAAATCCACCTGCTTCATCCCTGGCCGCGTCACCGACCATGCCCTGAAGCGCCGGGTTAGCTTTCGCCAGCACATTCCCGGGCTCGGCCCGCGGGCGCCCATGCACCAGCGCGGCGTCGGGCAGCAACTCCGCCGGTGCCAATTGTCCGAGCCGCCGCGGCGCGACTCAGGCAGCCAGCCGATGAGTCCGGCCACCGCCGCCGGGTTCGGCGCGAACCCGGCGGCCTCGGCCTGCTGCAGGGTGCCGAAGGTGCGCCGCTTCAGGTTCGCCGGCGCCTTCGCCAGCCGCGCCTGCCGCGTCTTGCCAGCGCCTCTGAAGTCCATGTACTCATGCGGCAGGTAAGGCGACGCCGTGCCACTTGAGCACCGTGGGTCGCACGTCGGGGATTTCTGCGCCGCCCTGAATCGCCCGATACTGCGCGAGCGATGCCCGCAGCGCGCCACGCTCGGCTGGCGTCAGCGACTCCAGCGACACCTCGCGGTCGGCCGTCAACGCGTCGGACTGCAGCAGGCCCACCGCTACCTCGAGCGCCGTCACCGCATCGAGCGTCCGCCCCAGCCCATCGCGCACCTTGGCTTCCGGCGCGGTCAGCTGCACCCCGCTGGGCCGCTCGATGGTGTGCTGGATCCGCAGCAGCTGGGGCAGGTCGGCGTCGTAATCCGGACCCAGCGCGCCCCGCACCAGCGTGTAGAGCACGTCGCCAGCGTCTACGGTCTGCACCGCCGCCCTGCTCCGCCGCGCGTCGTAGCTGGCGAGCGCATGCTTGCCCTCCGGCGAGACTCCGCCGCATCCAGCGGCCGCCCCGCAAACTTGCCGATCCTGTCGGTTACGGCGAAGACCTTGGCGAGTGGCCCACGCTCCGCAGTACTGCGATCCCGCCGCTCGGCAACAGATCGGGCCCCGGCGCCCACGCTAGCGGTCTCGGGTGCCGCCGCGCCAATTCCGCCACCGCCGACGCACGCGCCGCCCCGAGCATGTAGGGCGCCGTGTAGAAGACCCGGCTGAGCGGCTGGCGCCCTTTCCCTTGCCTCAGCGCGCCGTAATCCACGAGCCAGTCGTTGATCGCCAGCGCCGCCTCGCGATCGGTGTAGCCCTGGCGCGTCAGCGACGCGAACATTTGCAGGCGGATACCGGCGTCCAAAAAGTCGAATGTCAGCCAGTGCGGCAGGCCGCCGACCACCGCCGCCGCGTGCGCGACCTTGGCCGGCCCGGTGCGCCCCCACACCTTCTTGCGGGCCCGCTCGATCGCCGATCCCGCCTCGGCTGCCTCGGTCCGAAAGCGCGCCGCGCGGCCGAGCCGCGCGCGCACCGCGCCCGCCTAGACCGCGCGGTCGTAGAGCGCCCCGTGCCGCCCCAGCGACTGCGCCAACAGCTGTGGGTCGGTGAGGAAGCTGAGCGGACCGAGCCCGACGCGCAGCTCGGACGCCGCCGCCCTGGGCCGCAGCGTCAGCAACGCGCGCGAGCCCTCGACCGCACCGCGGCCGGCCGCGAGTGCCCCCACGTTGTAGCTGTGCTTGAGAAAGTTCCAGAAGTTCACCATCCTCTGGATCTCCCACGCTGCGCGCCCCACGCGCGCCGGCAGGCTGCGCTGGTTGCGCGGCCCCACCATGTCCTCGATGGCGCGCGCGATGCGTTCGCTGACTTCCGGCTCGGGGCCGCCCATGATCGCCGCCTTGCCTTTGCCGGCCAGCGCCGTGTCGCGCGCGAGGGTAAAGCCCGGCGATGCCTCCGGCTCGATGCCGTGCGCTGGCGCCGCGGGATGGAACTCGCTCTTGCCCAGAGCCCCTATGTCTCCGAACAGCGCACGGTTGCTCGCAGCCTGCAGCGCACGGCCCAGGCGCTCGACCACGGCACTAATCGAGTCCGGGTCCGGGCTCAGTCCGCTCTGCTCGGCCTCGGCCAGCGTGGCGTGCTTGCGCGTCCGCATGTTCTGGTGCGTCTCGCTCAGCTTTCCCGTACCAGGCCCGCGGCTCCGCTGCGGCTGCTCCAGGTAACGGTGCGGGAAGTAGGGCTCCAAGACGCCTGGCGAGGCGCTCTCGATCCAGCTTGTTACCAGCGCGCCCGCCCCGTTCGGCAGCCGCGCCAGGCTGCCGCGCAACCGCGCCCGCCGGCCTGGCTCCATGCTCAGCAGGGCAGCCCGAATTTGCGCCTGCGGATTCGTGCTCCCGGCCGGCGCAAACTTGGCTCCGAGCTGGCGCCACGCAGCCAGCGCGGTGGCGAGCTCGGCGCGCTGCTCCGGCCCCAGCACCCCGGCCGCCATGCCCTCGGCGCCACGCAGCGCCTCGGGCGTCAGCAGCCCGCTGACCACGTCGGTGAGCGTAGCCGCGTCGAGTACCCGCCTTTCAGCGACCGCCACCGCCTGCTCGCCCGGCGTCAGCTTTACGCTGCCAGGCTGCTCCAGCGCGTCGGCGACGCGCCGCAGGTGCGGCAGCGCCTCGGCCTCGGTCTTGGCCCCCAGCTCGCGTCTGGCCAGTTGGTAGAGCCGCTCCGCCGTACGCGTCTTCTCGAGCTCGGCGAAGTCGCGCCGTCCCGCCCAGGCGCGCAGCGCCTCGGTCGCCTTCGGGCTGACGCCGTAATACTTCGACACCATGCCGTAGGCTTTGTTGCCCACGGCGGCGACCGGCTCGGTCAGCTTGTCCCAGGTGTGGAAGAGCGCGGCGAACGGCCCGCGCTCGGGCTCGGCGCGGTAGGCGGCTGCTCCGATAAGCGCTTCCGGCTCCCCGGCACGCTCTGGAGAATGATCCCCCCCAACGGCATCAAGTTGTCGTCGAGGGCCCAGGTGCTGGGGCTGCGCTTCTGGGGATACCGGCGCCGGTCCTCCGCCAGCAGCGTCTCCAACTGCGCCAGGTTGCCCTGGTCCAGCGCCTGCCCCATTCCGTCGTACAGGTCCGAGTCCGACAGCTTCCGCGGCTGCGCGACCACGTGCGATTCCGTCTTGGCCATTGCTCGCCTCCATGTGCCGCACCAGCTCTTCGCGCGCGGCGTTACCTTCTGCCTCAGTGAGCCCCAGCTCATCATACGCACCAATCAGCACGCGCACGCCCGCCTCCATCGCAGCCTGCAGCCGCACCGCGTCGCGGCGCTGAGCCCCGGAAAAGCCGCGCGCCGCGCCACGCTCGAGAGTGGACCGCAGCAAGGGCGCGTACAATGTCATGATGTGCCGCCGCGCTCCGGGCCAGCGCGCCAGCCACGCGCGCGCCTGCTCCGGGTTCAGCGCCGCAGACGCGCGCCCCCGGTCAATGGCGGCCTGCACCAGGTGCATAAGTTCTTCGAGGCGTGCCCGACGCATCATTGCCGCGTCTCCGGTGTGCCGCACAACGGCCACGCCGTTCGGGTTCGTGGTGAGCGCGTACCGCGTTTCCGAGTCCAGCGTGGCGCCCGCGAGCGCCTCGATGTCCCGACGCTCCAGCGCCACCGCCAGCGATCCTTCTGGCAGCGGGGCGAGCGTTCGCGCTCGCGCCTGGCTGATCGCCGCCCAGCTGTCGTCGCGCACGAGCAGCGCGTGCCCGACCGGATCCCATACCGCCGGCTTGGGCAGTGACGCGCTGCGTTCCAGATCGGTCGGACCGCCAGGAGGAAGCGCCGCCGGCGCACCGATCACCGCGAGCAGTGCCTCCCGCGGCGTCTCCGGCTGCGCGCCGAGCAGCATCTGACCGCTGGCATGGTGGCTGGCCGCCGCCGCATAGTCGGCGATCGCCTTCTGGAACTGGCGCGGAGCGTACCCGAGGGCCCGCGCCAGGGCCGCCGCCACTGGTGATGGCTCGGCGCCGAATATATCCCGCTGCGATAGCAGATCTTCGATCGGCTCGTGCTCGGCGTGCGCCCGTGCCTGCAGCACCACCGCCTGCGCCAGCGGCGTCCTGATGTCCCACTCCGGCTCGGCCAGCGCCAGGCGCGCCAGTTGGGGCGCCGCGCGCGCAATCTTGGCCAGCGTCGCGGGGAGCGCCGCCTCGATCAGGTCAGGGTCTGGGAGCACCGTGCCCACCAGCGCCTTGGTCACGAAGTCTTTTCCGCGCTCGGTCAGCGCTCCGCTCGCCTGCGATTGCAGCGCCGGCCGCTCCCGGTCCGTGATGACGCCATCGCACCAATGCGCCCACCATGTCTTTGCCGTGCGCTTGCAGCACGTCCGCCAGGGTGGCGTTCGGGCCCAGCGCCGCCGCCCAGCCGCCAACATGCTGCAGCGTCTCCGGCGAAATCTGGCGCCCGCGGCTGGCCGCAAGCTCCGAATCCGACAGCGCCCCGGTGAGGTTGCGGTTCAGGTCGCTGGCCAGTGCCGCCATGCCTCCCGCCGGCATGGCATCGGCGACGCGCACCAGCACCGGATGCCGCATCGCGGCTACCGCGCCCGCGTCCAGGCCGAACTGGGCCACCGCCTGCGTCACCGCGTTCTTGTAGGCTTCGCCGTGGCCAGCGCCGTAGAGACGCTGAACGGACATAGGGCGCGAGTTGCCCCCCAGCACCACCCCTCCCGGCGTCACCACCGGCGGCCCGTTCACCGCGTCAGGATTGCCGTTTACCACCAGCCGCGGGTCGAAGTTCTGCGCCTGCTGCACCACCCGCGCCTGCGCCTCCTGCGAGCTCGCATAGTCGCGCTCCCGCACGCCCGCTGGGTAGTTGGGATTAGCCCCGAACGTGCCCGGGTGATGCGACGGCACCAGGTCGCGCGCCTCCACCACGGCGTAATGCACCTGCAGGTCCCCGCGTGGCGTGACCACCGCCGAGGGCGCGCCATGCACCATCGGCGCCGGCAGCGCCGCCGGCGCGGCGGGCGTCCCGCTCGGCTCAGCTGGCGGCAGCGGTCTCGCGGGCTCAACTCGAGTGCGGTCCAGCGTTCCCTCAGGGCCGCCAACGAAGCGGGCGTTGCCAGGCTCAGGCGGCCCTGGCGGCAGCGCCAGCGGCTCGCCGTATTGGCCGCGCGAGATGGAACCTAACGGCGGCGGTGGTTGGTGGACGAGCTGCGCGGTGCCAGCGGTCGGCTGTGGCTGGCCCGCGCCAGTGGCGATGCCGCGCCCCAGCAGCCTCGGCTGCGGCAGCGTTTCCGGCCCGGTGCGCACAGTGGATCCAGCCGGCAGCCTCGCGGGCTCAACCCGAGCGAGGTCCAGCGTTCCCCCAGGACCGCCGATGAAGCGGGCGTTGCCGGGCTCAGGCGGCCCTGGCGGCAGCGCCAGCGGCTCGCCGTACTGGCCGCGCGAGGTGGAACCTAACGGCGGCGGTGGTTGGCGGGCGAGCTGCGTGGTGCCCGCGGTCGGCTGTGGCTGGCCCGCGCCGGTGGCGATGCCGCGCTCCAGCAGCCCCGGTTGCGGCAGCGTTTCCGGCCCAGTGCGCCTCGACCGTGCTGCTCGACACCGCCGTGCCAAGCACGTCAGGATCGTAACCCATCGCCTCGAGCTGGTCGCGGTGGCTGGCGACATAGCCTTCCGAGTCCGGCAGCTGCGCGATCTGGGCCGCTGCGGAGGCATGAGCTGCGGCGCGCTGGTTCAGCGCTGCCTCGTTCGGCGCCGGCGGTGCGGTCACCGCTGGTGGCGCAGCGCCGCCCCCAAAGGTAGTGTCCCAAGCGCCGTGCAACGTGGAGGAGTGCGCATCAGCGGCGGATCCGGCCCCCTCAATGGCGGCTGTGCCGGCGCGCTGGACAGCACCAGGAGGATGTCGCGCCTCGTAGCCAGCCGTGCCCGGCACGCTCAGGTTGAGGACCAGAGCCGGGTCGGCACCCATGCCGCGTAGGTGCGGCAGCACCTCTCCCTAGGCCGCGCGAGCGTCCGGCTGCTGCCGAATGGCCTTCGCCGCATTGAAGCTGGAATCGAGGCCGGCAACGTCGGCACCGTGCGCATCGAGCCAGGGGCGGTCGCTCTGGTACTCGGCGTCTGGGTCGGGTGCGGTCGCGTAATGGGTGACCGCCTGTCCAGTCAGCTGCGGATCCCTAGCGGCTGGCGTCGGTGCTGGCGCCGCGAGCGGCGGTGGCGGCGCAGCCTGAGTCTGATCAGCTGCGGGCGGTACCTAAGGTGCAAATGTTGCCATGCCGGCGCCTTGCGCGGCCATTTCCGCGCCGTACTTATCGAGTTAGGCTTCCGCGCCGTCCCGTCCGCCGTGGGAGGCGAGCGCGTTGGCAATCGCCTGCTGCGTGTAGCGCTGGTTGATGGCGGTTGGGTTCGGCTGTCGCGACACCCCCGTCCGGTTCTGCCGAGCCCGGTCAAGCGCCAGTTCATCTTTTCGGTATGCGCCCGTCGCCTGCTGTTCGGCGAGGCGCTCGGCCTCGGTGGCCGCCGTCTGTTGCTGTTCCCGCGCCAGCTGCTGCGCACGGTAATCGGCGGTGGCGTCCTGTGCCCGCTGGGCGCGGTCGTACTCGCCGAGGTCCTGAGCGTTCTGCTGTTGCTCCATTCGCGCCGCCTGCGCCAGCTGCGGCGTCTGTTCCTTCTCCGCGGCGTTCTGCCGCTCCCACGTCTGCGCGTCGCGCGCGTACTGGCGGGCGCCCCTGCCGGCGATGCCTCCGTAGGCCAATGGCCCCAGCGTCTTCGCCAGGCGCGGCGCAAACAGGTCCGTCGCCACCTCACCTGCGATCCCAAGTGCCTTGCGCCAGCCGGGCACGCTGTACTGCGACGCGTTCGGATCGGGAGCGGCCTGCTCGCTGCGCACCGCCGCCAAATATGCGTCACGCGCGCCGTGCTCCTCTGGCGGCGTCCCGTAGTTGCTGGCGCTGTAACCTGATGCCTCGCGTGCCAGCCGTGCCGCCGCGGCGCCATCGGCGGTGCCGCCGAAGTCCGTCGGTGTTGCCGCCGCCGCCCCGCTATCCCGCGCCGGCAGTGTGGTCGCGCCGCCCCACGTAACTCCCGCTGCTGGCGTCCATGGCGTCGGCGTCAGTGCCGCCAGCGCAGCCGTGTTCCGCTGCGGCTGCGGCAGCGGTGTCACCTCGGCGCCTCCGCTGGCGCCGGTGTGGAGCAATTCCGGGCCATCCTCGCCGATCACGGCATCGCCGCCAGCGCCGAGATCCCCGCCGCCGGCAAAATGCGGCATCGCCGCCAGCGCCGCCGGGCCTGGCGGGACCGGAGTCTCGCTTACTCCGCCCAGCGCCGCGAGCGCCAGCCGGTCGCTGCCCACCGGCTTACCGGCCGATCGCGTCATGCCCAGGGGAGCGCCGAACGGATGCACGCGGCCCTCGGGCACGCCCACGCCGTTGGCTACGCCCGTCGGAGGCGGCATGAGCGAGCCGAAAAACGCCGGACGCCCGTCCCGCACCTCGCGCCCGCCCGCCATCTCGCCCGCCATCGGCTGCCCCTGGTTGGGGACGCGGGCGCTCGCATCTACGCCGGCGATCTCTGATGGCTGGCGCTCACCCGCGGGCGTGAAGCTGGCCTCCCGCAGGCGCCGCGCGGCATCCCAGGCGGCGTCAGCTCCAACCTGCGGCTCGGTCGCTGCGCCGGCTGCTTCCGGCATCGCCGCCAGCACTTCGGGCCAGCTCCGGGGCCGCGCCGGGAGAGCGGCAAGCGTCGTCGCCCCCGCTGCCTGATGCAGCCACGGATGGCGCGCCGTCACCACGTCGCGCGCATCGAGTCCCGCCAGTTTAGCGTTCATATCCTCTCGCTTTCTGCGCGGCCAGCACCCGCGCCCAAAATGCCTGCCGCATGGGGGCGGAAGTCGTTGGCTGGCGCCCAGCCGCGCGCAGGTCCTCTGCCGCCGCATCGAGCGCCGCGCGCTGGCCGGCAAGCTCGGCTGCAGGGCGCACGTAGACTGCGTTGGCCTGCGGCAGCGGGCCCAGCGGCATTGCCGGCGAGCGCCGCGCCGCGCGTGGGTCCATGTTGACCCGGCCGCCCTCCATGCCCAGAATGTCGCTAGACCACTGGCTCATCCCCGGCCTATGCCTTCCAGAACGTTACCCATCACCTTGCCCCAGAACCCGGGCGTCGTCGCCACCCGCCCCTGCGTGCCCACCAGGCTGTTGCTCGAGCTCAGGCCGCCGTTGGCGGCGCTGGTGGCACCGCGGTAGAGATTGCTCATGCCCCCGAGCGCGGTGTTGGTGCCGGCGATGCGGGCGTTGCCAAACGCCTGCTGGAGCGATCCCTCCGCTTGCGCTTCCTGCTGGCCCTGCTCGCGCGCCAGCTCCTCGTTGGTGTCGTTCACGCCGGCGGTGTTGCCGGTGCGGGAGGCTGCGTTGTTCTCGCGCGTGCGTGCCGCCCCGAAGGCTCCCGCGAGCGAGCCCTGCTCGGCCTGCGTCATCGCCTGTTGTTCCTCGGCGGTGTAGCCGGGATTGGCGAGCTCGCCCTCGTAGCCCGTCATGGCCGGCGTAAAGGCGGCGTTCTCATTCGCCTGCCCCTGCTGCGCCGCTGTGTTGGCGTTGGCGAATGCCTGCTGCTCTTGCTGGTTGTAGGTTCCTTTGTCTCCTCGCGCCATATCTCATTTCCCTCCGGGCCATAGCGCCCATACCGGCTTTGCGAACACGTAGGCCGCCTCTAACTGAATGGTGGACGGCGCATCGCCCGTGCCGCCGGATAGGCGCAGGCTCACGGCCTCTCCTTGGACCAGCGCCAGCACCGACTGGCTGCGCGGCAACGCGGGCGCAAGCATTACTTCGCCAACCTTCGACGGCGCTTGCCCGTCCGCCACCGTCTCGACGCTCACGGTCCCCTGGCCCCGCGCCCGCAGCTGCACGATGCCGATAAGCTCGATGCCCTGCCGCTGCTGCCGGATGAGCTCGGCGGAGGAAAACGAGCCCGTGGTCAGCGCCCAGGCGATGGGCACGCCCTCGTCCTCGTCCGCGCTGGCATCCAGCAAGTACACCGCCCCGTTGGGCTCGGAAGAGGCCACCAGGATTTGTTCCTCGACCAGCCGCCGGTCGGCCGGTATTGGCGGCAACGCCAGCGGACGGCGCACCTCCACGGCTTGACTCGCCGCAATCGTGTCGCGCGACCAGCGCCGGCCGGGAAAGTAGTGATAGCGTGCCGTAAACGCGGAAAAGCGCAGGCTCGGATCCCAGCCATCGAGATAGCTGACCTTGTAAATCGTGTCGCACACCGCCGAGTCCCCGGTGGGCACGCCCACGCGCACGCATTTCTCGTTGTGGTCGAAGGCGCACCAGATGAGGGCGCGGTTGGCCCAGTTGATCTGCTCCCAGGCACCGGGGCTCTGCGACGATGGCCCCAGCAGTTCCTCGCTGATCCAGGTGGGCGCGCCGCCGCTGAATACGTAGGCGCCGCTTTCATGCACCATGAACACCATGTCGGTGCCCACCGCGAGCGCCCGCGGGCCCACCGCGCCCACGCTCTGTGCGATGTGGGTAATGCTCCAGGTTGCCGGGTCACCGTCATTGGGTGTGACCAGATAAATCCCGCGTTCGAGCGCCACGTAGAGCTGGTTGCGGAACTCAAAAACGGCGGTGACCTTCAGGCCGCTGCCCTCTTCGACTTGGAAGAAGCCGGTGTCGCCCAGGTACAGGCCGGCGTCGCCCGGTTCGGAGCAATAGACGGTGGCAGGTTGCGCCGGATCGCCCCACCACAGCAGCCGCTGCGTGGTCTGACTGAACATTACGCCCTGGCAGTTGGCGAGCAGAGCGGCGCGGAATTGGTCGCTGCTGTCGAGGGAGGCGGCGAGGAAGTCGTCGTCAAAGTTGAACGTGGCGCTGGTCGAGACGTTGTCATTCACCAAGGTAGCGGTCTCGACAACACTGTTGACGGTCTGCCCGTCCTCGATGTAGAAGTACGGGCCCGCGCTCGAACCGCCCGCGACCGTAAAGGCCACGATGCGCGCGACGACCTGGTGGGCCGGGCCGAGGGGCAGATCCGTGACCGTGACCTGCTTGCCGCCCTCGGCGGTCCATTGAAACGGGAACGACGGCGCGGTGAGCGAGCCCTCGCGGGTTTTGAATAGGACGACGCCGTAGCGCTGGCCGGAGGCCACCTGGCCCGCGCTGGCGCTGTCGGCGGCGGAACCGGTGGAGGCGCCGGGGCCTGCGAGGGTCACTGGATCGAGGTAGCTGCCGTCAAAGCTCAGCGGTTGCGCGGTGCCCGTCAGTCCGTTGCCAAAGGTCATGTAAAGGCGTCCAAATGCCGCGGCCGCGTTCATCCAGGCGCCCGCGGGCGGTTGTGTGGGAGAGGCGCCGTCGGCGGCGGCCAGAGCGCCGCTGCCGGCGGGGCTTTCGACGTAGAGGTGGCCCTCGGCATCGAACACCACCGGCTGCTCGGTGCCGTCCAGATGCGCGTAATCAGCCAGGCCCCGCACCGCCGCCCCCGAGGGCGTGGCCAGCGCCAGAGTCAGGCCCTCGCGCGTGGACACCGCCGCCTGCGTGTAGCGGACGTTGGTGGCCTCCACCATCAGGTCGCAATCGAGCATTTGCGGCGGCCAGTTGGTGACCAGGCCGCCGAAGTGCTCGAGGGGAATTGGAGTGTAACCCTGTAGCATGTGAGCGAGCACTTCCAGATAGCCACGCTGGTGCCCGCGCCAACACTCGTTGGCTACATATTCGTCTTGCTGATCACCTCGGCCACAATGTCGGTGGCGCCCGACAGGGCCGCCGGATAGGCGCCTTCGGCCAGCTCGGTGCCTGCGGCGGTATAGAACTTCACCAGGTTGTTGTTGAGCGCGTTCCCAGGCTTGATCTCGACACCGTAGCCATCGGGGTGGTTCAGGATCACGATAGAATCCGGCGAGGCGCTGAACGCCTTGGCTGCAGGAAGGTAATTGGGGTTGGTGGTTGCGGTCAGGTCCAACGTGTCGCCGCCGGTCGAGTAGTTGCCGCTGAGGGTGAGCGCAAGCTGGCGGATCGTCCGCCGGCGCGCGCCGATCACGTTCAGAATTGTGCTTGCGATGGCCATGGCTGTGTCTCCTGCGCCCAGCCGTCCGCCGGGCGGATGCGAACGGTTTACTGCTGGCGGTGGCGAAACTCGATTTCGAGAGCCACCTGGGCTGGCTGCGGCGGCTCGGCCAGTGCTTTGATTGCTCCTCGCGGGCCGCCCTGAAGCGATCCGATGACGTTGCTGTGCGTTACCGCGGCTGCGGGAACCCCTGCCGCCGCCAGCCGCCGCATGAACCCGAGATGACGCCCGCGCCATACCGCCACGCTCTCGCCTCCGGGGATACGGCGCCGCGGGCTGGCAAAGTACGGTGCCAGCCGCCGCGCCACTTGGGACTCCGGGCCGGCGCCCAGCGTGCCTGAGCGCAGAGGCGCCAGCGCCGGTGCCGGCGTCGCCGCGATGCCTGCAACCCGCCCGGCCAGCCGTGCTGTCTGCTCCGCCCGCCGCTTGGGCGAGTGAAAGATTACCAGCGGTTTGGGTTCGGAGGCGAGCATGCGAACACCCAGGCCGAGCGCCTGGCGGCGCCCTTTGGCATCGAGCGGCGTATCGCGGCCGCCGTGGCTTTCGCCTTTGGCGTCAAGCGCCGTCTGCCCGTGTTCGATGACATAAATCATGGTTTGGGGCTCGCCGCCTTGACCACGTTGCCGAGGTTGCCGGCTAGCAAGTGCAGCGTGGCGTACAGCCAGCGGTAGCCTGGTCCGGCGTTATCCGCCGGCTGCGGCATTCCGCTGACCACCGAAGAAAAGGCGTACCAAGCGATCAGGATCCAACCACCGTCATGAATCCATGTCATCCGTTTTCTCCTTCCGTTCGCCAAGTTGCGAATGCAACCCTGCGCCATCGCGCCAGATTTGGTCCACGCGCCCGTCGCGATGTATTCGCACCGAGCCCTCCTGCTCAACAAACTCGAGCGTGATGCTGCCATCGCCGAGCATCACGGTCCGGGCTGGCCCGGCGGCGCCATCCCGCGCCAACTCCAGCAGGTCGAGCACCGCGAGTCCCTGAGAGTTCATGCGGCACCGGGTGCGGGCGGTGGTGCGCCCGCAGCTTGTACCTGCGCCCGCCGCTGTTGCATCTCGGCGGCCAGCGCCTGCTCGGCGTCCTGGTGTGCCTTCAGGTGCAGGATCACGTTCTCGTAGCCTTCGGGTGCGGCGGCCTTGGCCTGCAGCCCGGCGCTCGACACCGCCCAGTCCTTGATGGTTTGGATGTGCACGACGTGGTCATCCACCTCCGGCTCAGGCGGGATGCTGGGTCCGAAACTCCCGTCCGGCCGTGGCACCGGCGCCGACTTCATGAGCCCCTCGATCTCCATGAACTGCTTGCTGCGGTTGTCGTCGCCCGGATCAACCAGTTCTGGCAGCCCGAGGTAATGGGTGACGATGGGCCGGTTTACCGGCGCGCCGACGATATCCAGCAGGTCGGGGTCCTTGCTTGCCAATATGCCTTCGAGCGACTCCCGGATCGCCTGGAAGCTCTGCGGAAAATCCTCATCCGCGGCCGGCCGTGCGATCACGTTGCCGCGGATCTCGCCCAAGCGGATGTACTCGCTCTGGAAGCCTTGTCCCTTCCCCTCGACCACCATCTCGACGTCTTCGTTGCGGTTGCGCCGGAAACACTCGACGGCAAGCGTCATCTCCTGCGCCTCGGCCGCGCGCATCTGCTTCCAGACCAGTGACAGTCGTCCCATCGCCTGCTCGCGCGACTGGGCGTAGGCGGCGGCAGTTTTGAGGTTGGGCATGCCGCCACCAAAGATCGAAGGCAGGGCGCCGGTGATGAACTGCCCGGCCTCGGCGAGGCGCTCGCTGTCGCTCCAGAGGTTGGGGTCCACGTGGAACTCTGGCTGGAAGATCATGGTGGCGAGGGAATGCCGGACGCCGGCGTTTTCGATCACGACGGGCACGTAGGACCCAGGCTGCATGCGCTTGCGCGCCAGTGCGTCGCCGTTGACGTAGCGGGCGTCGTAGAGAATCGGGGGTGCGGAGGCCATCTCGCGGTACTCGGCGAGGATGTTGGCGCTGTCGTTGATCTGGCGCTGGATGGAGATGGCATCCTGCCCCAGCGCGTCCTTGTAGATGCCGATGCCGGGCTGGCCAGTGCATAACGCCCAGCAGTCGTCGAGGCGCTCCTGCTCGGCGTGCAGGAACGTATCTCCGGCAAACTCCACCCGGCAGCCCTCGGGAAAGGCCGCGAGCAGCCGCGCGCGCATCGCCTGATCGCAATGCGCCCAGAAAGCCTGGGGGCGCAGCCAGGCGCGCTTGTAGGTCACCAGGCGAGACATGGGGAGGGAGTTCCACGATCCTTGGGCGTCGGCCAGCGACAGACGCACAATGCGCTCGTAGGTGTCTTCGCCCGAGGAGCCGGGGTCGTTGATCTTATCCGCCTTCTGCGGGTAGGCGGCGCGCAGCACAGCCTCGTGCATTTCCTCGCAGCAGATGAAGTAGTAACAATCCCGCTGCCCCTGCGCCTGGGGCGGCACCTTGAAGTAGAGCGGGCCGAACACATCGAGCTTTTCCGCGCCGTTGGGTGTGCGCTGTGTTCCCGCGGGCACGGTCGCGGTCATGTGCTCGGCGGGATGAAAATCTCCCGGCCCCAGCAACGCGCCGCAGTGCGGGCAGGCGACCGGACCGCCGGCGAGCATTCCGCCCGCCTCCGGCGCCGCCGCCGGGGTGTAGCCATTGCAGTTGGGGCACTCCCAGCGGTCGGGCAGCACCTGGATGGTGCGGTCTTCGAGCTGCTGTTCCTGGTGGTAGCCGAACAGGCCGCCATCCACCACAAAGCGGATGTAGGTGGCAAAAATCCCCTCATTCCAGAGGTAATAGGCTTTCTTGACCCGCAGCACGTCGAGGCTGTTGTTGCGCGCCACCAGCTCGGCCACGCGCGAGGCCGCCTTGGCCGTGGCGATATCGTCCTGCGACTCGGCCGACGCCGGCATGTACTGGATCTTGGGCGGCGACTGCACCAGCGCCGCGATGATGCTCAGGCCCCAAGGCCGGTAGAGGTTCACCGTGTAGTCGAACCGCGGCATGTCCTCGCGGCCCACGTCGTCGCGCTCGAAGGGCGTATGCCAGGCGGAGTCCTTGGTGGAAAACCAGATGTTCTGGTTGCCGCGCCAAAACTCCTCCGCCTCGCGCCACTGCCGGACCTTGTGCCGGCGCACGGCGTCAGACTCCAGCTCGTAGGCGCGCACCATCTCGCGCAGCGCGGCTTGCATGTCCGCGGGGATCGCGTCCGCAATCAGCGGCGACTGCGGCGTCGGCTGCTCCCCGCGGTTGGGCGCCGCGGTCGAGGCGGCGGCGTCGCGGACGCCCTGCTGGTCGCCTTCGAGGGGGGCCGGGGGCTCGATCCCAGAGTCCAACGGGTTGAGGGTTGTGGTCATAACTTGGTGTAAAACACGGTGTAGTCCTGGTTGCTACGCTGGAACCCGAAGCGCCGCAGCAGCGGTTCCATACCGTCCAGCAGCGCATTCGGCACAAAGGCATGCGCCTCGTCCGCGCCCGCCGCACGCAGAACTTCGGCCATGCGCGCGCGCTCCCGCACAGCGGAGCGGGCGACGTCGGCATCGGCCCCGAGGAACATCAGCTCGACAGTGGCATGCGCCGTCACCGCCCCCACTACCTCGCCATTGCGCA
Organism: Terriglobales bacterium; assembly: GCA_050747905.1. Classification (GTDB taxonomy): domain Bacteria; phylum Acidobacteriota; class Terriglobia; order Terriglobales; family SCQP01; genus SCQP01. Next base: position 92,427 of record JBOGKQ010000005.1, read on the forward strand.
CCGCAACCTGGGTAATCAGGTAGCGGGGGTCATCGAGATCGGGAAACGGAAACGCCACCCCGCTCGACGCGCACCACGCGCAGTGCCGCTCGCGCAGCCGCTTGCGGTCGGCGGCCCGGTATGGACGCCAACTGATCACGATGTCCTCAGCACCCCGGCGTTCAGGCCGACGACGCCGTAGCTGGTGGCGTAGCTCGACCAACTGTTCCAGCTCGAGCCCTGATAGCGGCTGCGGATCTGCCAGTAGCGCGTCTCGTTCGGGTCCACGATGTCGCGCGTGGTTTCGCCGAGGCCCAGCGTGAACGCCGCCATGCTGGAGTTCGCGTTGAAGTTCTGATCGAGTGCCGAGCGGATCTGGTGCTGCACCGGCGCCGTTGCCGAGGGGGGGTTGGTAATCTGGATCACGAAATGGCCCTGGCTCGCGGCGATCGTCCAGCTTGCCGCCGGAGGCGCTGCGGCCGAAGCCTGTGAGCCCTGCGGTGCACCCAGCACAAGCCCCGATGCCAGTTCGAGCGCGTCACTCTGGTTGGCGAGCGCGACGAATGCCTGGTAGAGGTTCACGTCGCTGATGGCGTAAGGCGTGATGTAGGCCCGATTGACCGGCACAGTTACCCGCTACGGAATTACCGCAACCTCAAAAATCGTTCCGCCGGTCCAGACCACGCTGGAGCTGGTGATGTTGCACACATTCACGGTCACATGATCAGAGGCATCTATGTAGGCGTTCCAGACGAGCCCGGCGGGCGGCGCCGACTCCGGCGTCCCAGCCGCCACCATGCCCACGCTCACGCCGCTGGCAAAGCTGATGCCGCCGGAAATGCAGGTTCCCGCGGTGTAAGTCCCCCTCCAATACGTTCCTGAGGCCCCGCGCAGGATCGGTGCGGTAGTGTTGATGGGCTGGCCCCCCACGGTCGAGCCCGCCGCCATGGCCGCGGTGCTCTGGAACGTGGCCGCGCCCGCTATGTTTAGCGTCCCATTGCCGGTTATGTTGCCGCTCGCGTCCACGCGCACCAGCGGTTGCGAGTCGGTCGAGTCTTCGATGTCGAGCAGATAACCGGTGGGCGACGTGTCGGTGTCGCGCATGATCATCAGCCCGCTGTCGCCGTTGGCCATCTGGCGGAAGGTGTAGTCGCCGGCGGGGTTGATGTCGCCGGTGGGGGCGTTGGTCAGGCCGCTGAACTGGAAGTGCGCGTCGGGGCCGACGTAGAGCTGGCACTCGCCGCTCGCCGGGTTCACCAGGTTGGTGGCGAGGCAGAAGGTATCGCCACCGTCGCCGGCAATGTCGCTGTTGATCTCCCAGTAGGAGATTCCGGCGTTGCGGAAGATGAGGTTGTCCTGTTTGGTCCCGCTGGAGTTGCCGTCCAGAAGCAGTTGGGCCGGGTTGTTGGCCGCCTCGCCGCCTGGCTTGCCCCGAAAGCGGATGATGCCGGTGGGGCTTTCAAGCGTGGTGTCGGTGAGCATGGTGCCGTGAATATCAGTCAGCCGGTCCGTGCCTCCCAAGACGAGGGCGGAAGTGGAGTCAACACGGCTGATGTCACCCGCCGCAGCTCCCCCGAATCCCTCCGGGCTCGCGCCGTTGAGCGGCGCCGCCGCGCCGTCACCCAGCGAGAGCACGTAGCTGTAATTGGGGCTGGGCCCGGTGATGGTGGCGTAACGCTGGCCGGTGCCGTAGCCGGAGTAGTCGTTGCCGTCCAGGGTTACCGACACCGCCCCAAAGTTCAGCGCCGTCACGTTTCCGCCGAGGGAGGCGTTGAAGATATTGCCGTTGACGACGCACTGCTCGCAGCCGCCGCCGTTGTTGCCGGTGCCGCCATCCACCAGTTGCCCGAGGAACACATCGCCCTGTCCGGCGACGTTCGAGCCGTTGCTCTCGAAGTAATTCCCGATCAGATCCACGCTGCGGCCGCTCCAGGCCGCCGGGTCCGACACTTGCTGCCAGTAGCCGTACTGGCTGTTCGACTCGATGTCGTTGCCCATCCAGGTATGCACCCAACCGCCGTCATCGAAGACGCCGTAGGCGTTGTCGTCCACCGTGTTGCCGGTGAAGGTGAGCCGGTTGGCCGAGGCGCCCACAATATGCACGCCGTAGTAGTCGTCAATGAAGTGGCTGTCGCTTACTTCGGCGTCGTAGGCGTGGCCGTAGGTCGAGTCAAAGTAGATGCCGTCGTGGGCCTGGCGCCCCACCACATCCTTGATTTCGGTATGCACGCAGTTGACGCAGTGGATCGCGGCGCCTGAGCTGGCGTTGACGCCGGAGACGATCAGGTGCTCGAGTGCGACGTTGTTCGCGGTGGTCGAGGGAGTGCCGATCTGGATGGCGTCGGTCGCTGGCGTTAGCTGGCTGATCTCGGTGCCCTGGCCGCCGTCGAAGGCGGCGAAGCCGGTCAGCCGCACCGCCGCGGCCAGCACCAGCGGCGCGTAAACGTCAGCCACGGGCTCGTCGTCCACCACCCAGCCGCCGGGTCCGGCGGCGTTGACAGCCTCTTCGAGGCCGGCCGTGGCCGAGGCCAGCGTCCAGGCACCGGAGTGGCTGTAGGCCGGGGTGAAGCAGACCGAAGCGGCGCCGCCAGCAGGGCATGCCTCGCCGACGTTCGTTACCGTCACGGTTTCCGCCGTGCCCGTACCACCCGAGATGTAGAGCGTGTCGCCCGCCACCACACCTGCCGGAAGTGCCCAGGCGGGCGTCACCGTGGCCGCTGTCGCGGCCGTCAGGCTCACGCCGGGCGTGGGTGCTGCGAAGTTATAGGCGTGGGCAAACAGCACTCCGTTGAGGCTGCTGGAGGTGGTGGCCGGATTGGAGGCCAGGCTGACGCCCGAGGCTGAGGAGAAACTGGCGATGACCTCGGGACTACCGCCGTCGCCCAGGCCGTAAGCGGTCCAGTTACCGGCGCGCTCGTCTATCAGCAGCACGTTGGAGGGTAGCCGGATCAGCGGCAGCAGCGTCGTCAGGTTGCCGGTCCAGGCTGGATCCAGTACCACGATGCCGCCGCTCCTGCCCGCCTGCCAGTTGATTGCTTCCTGCAAGCCGTCCGAGCCGCTGGAGATGGTGAAATGTCCCGGATGCGGCTGGCTAAAATCGGCGGACACCGAGCAACTCACCCCGCCCGAGCGGCAGCTAACGCCGAGGATAGTGGTGGTTTCGGGCACGCCACTGCCGGTTATGGTGATAGGGACGCCAGCGGCCAGGGGCTGGAAGGATTGGCCATTTTCGAGCGTGAAGCTGGCTTCGATGCCTTCGAGCGTCGCGCCTTCTGGCTGGCCTGTACCCAGCACCGGGCCTTGGGCGATGGCCTGCCAGTGGCCGAAGGCGCTGGCCACAACGACGCCGCCTTCAACAGGCTTCTGCGTCGGCGCCCAGTTGGCCAGCAAACCGGCCAGCCCCAGCGCAAGGAGCGGGAACGAAGGCCGTATCATGCGGGCTGCGGCCTCACCATGCCACCTCGACCAACACTGGCTGGACGCTTGAGGCAGCGCCGCTCGCGGCGGCATGGCCGATGATTTCCCCACTCGCGGGCTTACTGGCACCAGCGTCGTGGCAGTCGCCCGCGGTCGTCGAACTGATCTGCACCCAGTCGCCCTCGGTGACCGTCGTCGCGTCGAACTGGCAGCCGGCGATGCCGCTGGCCGCCACGCTGGCCGCAGCCGAGGTGCCCGCGTTGGCGGTAACGATTCCGATGGCTCCGGTGGTGTCAGTCGTCGCCGTAGCTACCAGACCCGCCGACGTCATCTTCGCCAGCTCGTTGACAGCCGTGCCGCCGCTCGCGGCGTTTGCCAGGCCGGGCTCGACTGGAACCGCCTCGACCAGCCACTCGGTCGCGGATGTAGCCACAACTTGCGCAAGGTAGCCGGGCGGCACGACTGGGTCGCCCATCACCGCCTGGCCTGTACCCGGCACGAAGGTCACGTTTCCCAGCCCGAGGTTCAGCAGCGAGAAGAAAAACCCTTGCCCGCAGCCGGTCGTGCCCAGGAGGCAGAGCGTGTAGGTCTGGGCCGCGGCGTTGTCGGCGGTGATCAGCGCGCTCAGGTCGCTTGCGCCCGAGGCGGGATCGCCTTCAATCGTGTAGCTCGTGCCAACCTGGGCGTTCACCCCCAGCGCGTCGGCAGTCCATGCGGCCGTCTGCGAGGTGCCACCCGCGGGGGTCTCGACCAGCCCCAGCGCTGTTCCATTGGGCGAGCCAGGCTCGGTAGGCAGGTCCCCGGACCCGGACGGGGTGAAGCATCCGGTCGCGCCGCCATTGGTCGCAATGCCAGCCGCGGCTTCGCCCGCGGCGCACTGCGTGGGCGCGAAGGCAAAAGCCAGAGTCGTTCCGGATTGCCCGCTCGTATTCTGGTTGAGGATAGGAAAGTTAATCAGGTTGGCGGCCGACACAGGCGGCAACTGGCCGCTGGCGTTGAGCTGGACCAGGTCATTCGCTGCAGTGCCGACCTGGAAGCTCGAGCCCCAGGCCGCGCCGGTCGAGTTCGGGACGCCGGCGGGCGGATAACTCGCGCCGCCTCCGCCGCCAAGGTTGGTGCCGGTGCTCGATGAAAACGCGGCGATCAGCTTGGGCGCGCTGCCGTTCCCCTCGCCGTAGAAGTTGAAGTCGCCCACGGTTTCGTCAATCAGCAGCACGTCCGACGGCAGGTGAAGCTCGCTCAGCAGGCTGGGAACGCTTCCGCCCCAGTCCGGATCGGCAATGACCGAGCCGCCGCCGTGCTGCGCCTCGTAGTTGATGGCCTCCTGCAGGCCGTCGGTTGCGCTCGAAACGGTAAAGCTGCCAGGGTGGCTGGCGGAAAAGTCCGCGACAAAGCTGCACGGCGGACCGCCAGTCGAGCAGCTCACCCCTGTCACCGTCACCACCTCGGGGTTGGCGTCGCCTGAAATCTGGACTGGCGTGCCCACGGCGAACGGCACCCAGGGGGTGCCATCGGGCAACGTGAAGCTGGGATCGGACACCGTTACCGTGCCGCCGGGAGGCCCCACTGGTCCGCGCGCCTGGGCGCTGAACTGAAATTCGCTCGCCACCGCCGCGCCCGCCACCCGCGTCATCGGCGGCCGGTCCAGCGTCTGTGCATGCACGCAGCCGCTCGCAGCCAGCGCGGCCAACGCGACGAGCGTGATCATTCCCATTCCTCGAAGTTTCATGCGGTTCCTTTCGTCATGGCCTCACCACGCGCACGGCGACGGTCAGGGGCGCTGGAACGATGGCTGCGGCGGTGAGGTTGCAGTATTCGACCGTTACCACTCCGGCGCTGGTCACCGCGGCCTCGAGCGTCAGGCCGGGGCTCGGCAGCGCCGCCTCGCCGCTGGCCACGGCGCTCATGGTGGTCTGGGCGCCCGACACTGCTACGGTGACCGCATCGCCGCACGTGCCGCCAGCCAGAGACGTGGTGGATCCGGCGACGGAGGCAGAGAGTGGAAGCACCGGGCCGATGGCGCCCACCTGCAGAAACTGAGCAACAGGTTCGGCGGCAAAGGGCGCGATATATCCCGGAAGCCACCACTGCTGGGAGCCCACCGTTTCCAGTGACCAGGTACAGGTTCCATCCGGGGTCGTCGCGCTTACTCCGGTCGTGGTATTGAAGGTCGCGCTCCAGCTCGGCGTCGAAGCGCCGCTGGTGCAAGTCGTTCCGCTCGACACTGCCGAAACGTAGAAAGAGTAGGCGGTGCCTCCCACGGTCGCGGCCACGAAGTCGTCACCCTCCCCAAACGGGGATGTCGCCAGCGTGTAAGTGTGGTTTTCTTGCCAGGGAGGTGCGGCGCGTGCCGTCTCGTAGGCCGTCGCACCCGCACCCGCTCCGGGTTCGAGGAGCCACCCGAGCGGGGATCCAGCGGTAACCGTATTGTCCCTGATCATCGGCTCCCACAGCGCATTGTTGGCCGTGGACCCGCCGGTGGTCCAGACGCCGTTGGTGGGGGCGGCGGCCGAGAGAAGGCAGCGTTCGGATGTGAGATAAGGCAGTAAATCCGGCTGCGTAGTGCCCGGCAGGCACCAGTTGTTTGCCGCCTGGTTGCCGACGATATTGAAATTCACCGTATCAGCGCCCCACAGCGAACCTTCTAGCACGGTGTCCAGATTCGTAGGCGAAAAGCCTGCCGGCAGTGCGCAGGGCGATGTGCGCGTAAAGACGTTGATGCCGCTGCACGTGTTGACCAGCGCCGCACTCTGGCTTGCATAGTTTCCCGAGAGAGTTAACTGCTGAGGGAAGGTGTTGTTGAGAAGGGTGACAGCGCCGGCGCCGAGCAGAGAGTCCCTGATCGTAACGGCCATGCCTAGCCGGTCGTATGCAGTGCCAAGCCCAACCGTAGCCAGCGGCCAATTAAACGCTTGACTTGCTCCATAACCGCCAAGTACGTAGACCGCACTCATGCCGGCGCCCTCGGATCCAATGCGGCTGTCGTCAATCAGCGCGGACGAGTAGTCGCCGTTTTGCGAAGTGTTAGCCCACAAATCAACCCAGCGATCATAAGGTAATGATTGCGGAACGCCAAACACTCCGTGGATCGAAAGCGTCGCGCCAAGGTTCACTATCTGGGCCTGATAGGGCTGAGTGTTTGGATAGGTCATAGAGACCCAACTATTAGGCTCAATCTCTAACCAATCACCTGCAAATATAAGCGCTCCGCGATCATTTGATAGAGTTCCTTGTATTGTCATCTGAACGCCACTTGATTGTGTTGCCTGGGTATCGAGGTCGAGAGCGTAGCCGGTTGTCATCTGCACGTCAGCATGCTCAACGGTGAAGGTTGCGTCTCCCGCCGCTACACCGACAAACAGCGCTGTGCGGCCACCCGTGGTATGCACCCCGTTCCAGGACAACCACGTCACGTTCGGCGAGGTGAAGATATTCTGAAATGGTTCCTCGGCATATACCCAGCCAGCCTTGTCGCCCTGTACGTTGAGGTACTGCCCGAAGTTCACCGGCCCGGTAACGTTGTACTGGCCATTCGCAAAGGTTAACAGTGGACATCGCGCCTGGGGAGCGAAGCCGAAAGGTTGCTTGGCATCGCAGTTCGCCAGTTGAGCGGCCAGGGCTGCGTTGAGGGCGGCGGTGTCATCGTGGGTGGTGTAGGCCGCCGCGGCAGACGTGCCAGCGGCGCTCGCAAGCGTGAGGGAAGTCGAGCCGCCGCCGCTCGTCACCGTGGTCACCAGCACGTCCGCAGCGCCTGCCGCTGGCGGCGTGGTTGGCACCCATGCGGGCGCGTAAGTCACCGTCTGGGCTGTGTCCATCCACGAAAACGGCTGACGCTGCCAGGTAACGGTTCCATCCACTACGGTGCAGGTGCTCGAAGAGACGCACCAGGCCGGCTCGGAGGCGCCGCTGGTGCCCCCAATCGTCGCCACGTAGTAGCTGCCGTTCGGCGCAGCAACAGGCTCGGCCATGCGGCCATTGGCGTAGATCGTGCTGGCCGTCCACGGCTCCGCCGTGCCGGGAATGGTTTCCAGTCCGATCAGGCGCCATGCCCCGCCGTTCGCCTGTGCGTAAACAAAGTAGCCATAACTATTCGTCGAGATACCCGCGGGCGCGTCCCAGGTGAGGTAGTTGGCTCCCTCCACCAGATCGCCATCACCCGGGCCGAGCCTAGCTGCGCCCGTCGAGGTAGTTGCGACTGGGCTAGCTGCAGTGGTGCCCTCATGACCGTCGTCCACCACAATCCTGTAGCTGTATGGCGTTGAACCTGGGGCGGTGGCACACGCCATCTGGCCATTCGCGCCGCACCAGTTGATGATGGTTGGCGTGGGTGGCGTGATCGCCGCTCCGCCAAAGGCTGCGGCTCCGCAGCCGGATAGCGCGATGCCGTTGCCATTCGTAAAGTCCATGGCCGCGGCGAGCGTGACCTGGGCGCTTGTGGCGCTACACGCGGCGGTGGTGTCCTCGCCGCTTCCGCTGGCTCCCTCCCCGACGGAGGAGATCGTGGGGGCGGGCTGGTAGCTGGTTCCGTTCCAGCGATAGTGGACCAGGTTGCGGCGGTCCAGCACGAGGACGCTCGCGGAGCCGGCCGCGCCGGTGATCTGGGCGGTGCTGCCGGACCATCCGGAGCCGATCACTACCGTGCCGCCGCCCTGCCCGGCTGCGGCGGAGATGGCTTCGTCGAGGCCGCCGGTGCCGCTTGAGAAGGTGAAACCGCCGAGGTGCGCAAACGCAAATGTGGCCGTCATTGCGCAGGCATCCACGCTGCAGTCAACGCTGAAGGGCGTGACGGTCTCCGACGCTGCGCCATCCTCGATCCGCACCGGAACGCCCGCCATTGCCGGAGCGATTTCGTCGCTTGCAACCAGCGTGATGCGCGCGGGGGTGACTTGAACCGTCGCCAGCCCCGGCGCCTCGACCGGGGTCGAAGTGGAGGCGTGCCATTGGGAAAAGGCCGCCGCGTAATAACTGCCGCCCATGCGCGGAAACTCAAAGTTGCGCACTTGGGCAGCGGCGCATGCGGGCAGCAACTGCATCGGTACAATCCCCACGGCCAGGCCGACGAGAAGGCGCCGGCGCACAGTGATTACGCAAGTCTTCCTCATTTGCCGATCTTAATGCGCGGATAGAGCCGGTGCACGTTGCGCCGGATGACGGCCTGCTCATGCGGCGAGGCATCCTGGGCGGCCCGTGCCAGCGCGTTGCGGGCATGCGCGGCGTCGGGAATGGGGTACGCGCGCTTGCCCGGCAGCGCGTATTTGCTGCTCGGCAGGACCTTGCGTTCTTTGGTTGTCAGTACGCTCATTGCTCTCCTCCTAAACCCACCGTCCCGCCGGACCCCACCAGCCGGGGTCCCGGAAGGGCCGCTGCCGCCGCGTGGCCGACTGCGAATCCATGATTTGCCGTTGAATCCAGCGATAGAGCAGGTGGCGCGCCTCGGCAATGTATTGCTGCCCCAGCGCCTGTTCGCGCATGGCGGTGGCCATCAGGCCCGCGGTCCAGTAGCCCAGAATGGTGGCAACTCCAATCGCCCCCAGGGACGAATTGGGGTTAGCAAGCGCTGGCCAGAGCTGCTCGTAGCGGACTTCGAGGTCCAGATTCTCGGTGGCCCCGACAAAGTAGATATTGCCGCCGCGCCACTCGTAGCTGCGGTTGAGGTCATCGAGCGTGCGCGAGGGAAGCTCGGCGGTGCGCTCGATCTCAAACCAGTTATTGTCGTCGGTCCCCGCCTGGCGCTCGCGCAGGGTAAGTGGCGCGGCCAGGTTCGCCAGCGCCTTGCCGGGGGCGATATAGCCCCCGAGGTCCTTGGTGTACGCTGCCACGTCAGGGAGGATCACCACCATCTCGGCCGCGGTCACCTCGCGCGCCGCAACCCCCTCATCCCGCAGCGACGAGTAGGCGATGTTGAGGTAGGGCATCAGCAGCGCTGGGGTAAATAGCCCTTGCCCGGTGGGATCGAGCAGCGCCTGGGCCCGACCTATGGCAGTGGAAGCTGGTTCCATCTATTCCCCTTCGGCAAGCGGCGTGACCTTCGTCCGGCAGAAGTGGCAGATCTTGGCGTTCACCTTGATGCTCTCCCCGCACATGGTGCAATCGCGCCGGTCGGCCTGCGCACGGGTGATCGAGATCCACTCCGGGAGGGCGGCGATCTCGCCGGTGCGGAACAGCGCGTGCGCGGCATCGCGCATGCGATCGGTCAGCATCGAGTGCTGGTGGTAGCGTCCCCAGGAGTCCACCGCCTGCTGGTAGGTGCGCCGGAACCAGGCAAACATGCGCTCGCGCGCCTCGGCGATGGTGGCGTCGGCGGGAATGTCTTCCCCGTTGAAAACAAACACGCCGCCGGTGGCTGCAAACTCGCGATTAACCTCCTGTGCCAGCTCGCGCGGCAGCACGCTCACCGGGGTGAAGCGGCCGTCGCCCAGGTCGCGCATGGAGAGGCGGTAGCGGTTAATCACCAGCCTTTGCACCGGCTCTTCTGGCGTCGCCGCTGGCACCTGAATGGTGCCGAGTTCCCCCAGGTTGACGGTCAGCGGGAACGGCAACAGGCTGCACACCGTCGCCACCTCCCATCCCTGCCGCACCAGCCGCTGGTGCTCCTCGCGCACTAGGCGGTCGCGAATCCTGTCGCTCACGCCCGCGCCCTGCATGTTCGGGCTACCGTACACTGCTGAGTAATCAGCCCCGCTCGGGGCCGCTGAAGTCGCCATGGTTCCCTCCTAAAGTGGGTGCTCTCGTATTCCCAGCCGTTCCGCCATCTCGACCAACGCCGGCCGGTGGCTGCCGCCGTAGCCCACCATGGGAGCGCCATGGAAGGCTGGAGCGGCATCGTCGAACAGGTCGCCCGCGAGCGCGTCATACTCGCTATCCCGGCGCGCTTGCTCTGCCTCCGCCCTGAGCGTGCGCTCCGCGGCACGCCGGCCAGGATCGGACGGCGCCTCCAGGCGCTGCCACTCGATCGCGTCAATGGCGGTGGTGACGTGGTGCTCGGTCGGATACCAGTACATCCGGGCGCCAATGTCCTCGTAGTCGCCAAAGCTCGGATAATCGCCCAGCGCGCACACCCCGCACGGCAGGCGCGTGCCGCCCTCGGGCTGGGTCGCGTACCACTGCTCCGATGTTCCATAGCTGGGCGCCGGTGTCCAGCGCTCGATCAGCCACGCTTGCTCGCCGGGATACTTGCGCACCCGGCGCAACTCGACGACCTTGCGCAGCGCGCGGTCGCCGTCCCAGTCCACCCATGCGCCGCCCGAGCGCTCGAAGCGCGCCGGCGCCCACACCAACCGGTAGCGCGGTTCTCCGTAGGGCGTCGCGCCGTAGCGGCCCGCGATCAGCCTTGCGAGCCACGCCGGCGCCCGCCGCCCTTTGATGTCGTCCCGTTGCATAGCACGATCAGCCACCAGCTCCCAGCCGCGGGGCAGGGAACTGATTGCCGATGGTTGGTTTTTAGCTACGGTGGTTAGTAGCCGGTGGGCAGCGCCAGCCCGGTGATCGAGCTGACCGCCTTCGGGTTGTCAATGAAGAACTGCACGCCGGTGACCAGGTAGAACAGGTAGCTGGCGGCGATACCGCCGGAAGCCCCGTACACCGGAAACACCGTCTGGCCGCCGATTTCGTAGTAATCAATCGGCAGCCACTCGACGCGGCCCCAGGTTTCGAGATTGACCAGGTCCATGCGGGTCGTGTCGGCATGGATGTTCTCCTTGATCTTGATCCCGCCCATGGTCTTGTTCTTGAACAGCAGGTCGAGGTCTTTGTTCTCGCCCTTGCTGATCACTTCGTTGATGGCGAAACCAAGCTCTTCATAGGCCGCCACCTGCGCCGGATGGGCGTGCCAAAGCAGGTTTCCTAGCGCGTCCGCGCCGATCGCCTGCCGGATCTGGTTGTAGGCCAGCCGCACCGGAGGCAGCGTCAGCGCGGCGCTGTTTGCGTTCACGCCGTTGGCCACCGCGTAGGGAGTCGAACGCGCAATGCCCAGCCAGGTCCCAGCCGTCGAGGTGTTGTGATGGTAGGGGATGCCATAGATGAACGTCGGCTGCGCGCCGGTTACACCGCTCACCACCACCACGTCGGTGGCCACCGTGCCGGCTGGCACCGCCGAGAGGGTGATGGTCTGCGCTGACCCCAGTCCCTTGGAAATTGCCGTGATCGTGGCCGAGCCGCGCAAGGTCGTGAGGGTCGTGTCGTAGATCTGGATGACCTGGTTGTCCATCAGCAGGCGCGCCCCAAAAGGCGTGTTGTTGAGCGTCAGCACGCTGCCGACAATGCCCTCCACCGTGCCGAACACGCCATTGCCCGCCGTCTGCAGCGAGGCATCGAGCATGCGGCGGATCTGCTTCATGGCGTCGGCCACGTTGCGCTTGGCCGCGTTCTCGATGGCCTTGTCGCTCGCGTCGGTGGCGTACTCGACCAACTTGGTGATCTCGACCGCCAGCGCAATGCCCACGGGGGTGATCTGGGCGTAGTCGTAGTTGGTGCCGGAGCCGCGTCCCAGGTCGCCGCCATCAAAGCTGGCCGCTCCGAAGGCGCCGCCCGGCTGCACTTGCAGCGGAATGCGCGCGGTGCGCGTCGAAACCCGCTCGACATCGCGCTTTTGAATCAGTGAGAAGAACGTGTCGTCACGCTCGTAAAGGATGGGCAGCTTGGGCCTCACCTTTTCGAGCTGCAACGCCACGGTCTGAGAGTTTGTTAATGCCATCGCCGTCAGTCTCCATGCGCCCTCGCGGGCGCGGCCGAAAAGTTTACTGCCGCTGAACGCTCAGGCCAGGTCGAGGATCTCGCGGTCCGAGAGCCGCCGCCCCAGCGTTTTTTCCCGCTGGGAGACAAGCTCGCGTCCGGTGGGAATGGCCACCGCCGCCGGCCGGCCGGTGGCCTGCGGCTCGCGCCGCACGCTAGCCGCCGCGGTCTGCCGCTGCGCTTGCCGTTCGCGCAGTCCAGCGCCCGCCCGCTTCAGGATGGGTTCAAGGATTTCACGCCCGTTCTGGCGTACCCAGGCCTTCGCTTGGGCGACCATTTGCGCGCGTGTCTGCGGGGTCATGCCGCCGCGCTCGAAGGTTTCACTGAGCGCTGCGTTATGCACCTTGTCCGCGTCTCCCACCCGCCGCACTTCCTCGAGAAAGTCGCGCGTGATGTTGGCCTTGTCGTAGTCCGACAACCTGGCGTCGGCCAGAATGCCGCCTACGAAGCCGGTAATCTCGCGTGCTGCTTCCTCCGCCGTAGTGTCCAGAAAATGTTCTTGCGTTTGCCGCTCCCCGTCGCTCAGCCGGGATCTGAGTTGCTCGAGCTCGCGCGCGTTGCGCTCGCCCGCATCGAGCTGCTGCCGGATATGGGGAGGCAGATTGCCTTCGTCAAACTGCGCCGTGGTGCGATCTTTCGCCCGGGAGGCGGGCGGATTGCGACTGCTTCCCCAGTCGAGGGTCTCCCTGATCGCCGTCACTGCGTCCTGTAATGCTTCATCGCCGCCCTGGCGCGCCTTCTGCTCGACGCCGTCCAGGAACACCTGCTGCAAAAATCGTACGTTGCGCTCGTAAGCGCCCGTCTGGCCGCTGGCTTGGTAGAGGCCGCTCCAGAACGCCTCCGGCTCCTTGCCAAAGTAGGACTGATCGTAGTTGGCGAGCGTCTCCCGCGCCTCGCTGGCCTCTTTGGCCTGCGCCAGCGACGGCAGCGAGTCCTGGTAGGCCGCCAGCTCCTGCGAGCGGCGGGCCATCTGGTACAGTTGCGCACGCACGCGCGGGTTGGACTCGGCGGCCTTGGCGAGCTCGGGGTTTTCCTTCAGGATGCGCGTCAGCGCGCCGGTGCCAAAGCGCGCCGAGCCGGCCGCCTGATCGGCTTCCGGCTCGGTTTCGGCGCTGGCGGCGGCGGGCTCTGGCGAATCCTCCGCCTCCTCCTGTCCGTCAGGATAGTCCAGCTCTATAGGCGCATCTGCGTTTTCTGGCGCCGCCGGAGACGCCCCGCCTGGCGTCTCCGGGCCGCGGGCTGCCGCGTCTGGCTCGGCGCCGGCGTCCGCGGTTACGGATGCCGGCGCGTCACCGCCAGCGTCGCTGGCAGCAGCTGTGGCGGGGGAATCCAAAACTTCAAGATCGTCAGGCATTCACAGCCTCCTGCGCCGGTTGGGCGCCCTGGAAATGTTGGCACTGGCCGCACTCAAACTCAGTGGCGCCCGGCCGCGGCTCGAACAGGTTGCAGCAGCCGCGCTCGCCCGACACGCCTCCGGGCACGTTCACGAGGTCGCACTCGCCGGACTTTTCGGCACCCTCGAGCTCCATATAGCCCGCCGTCTCGGCACTCACCCTGCCGCCGTCATGCTCGGCATCGAAGGTGCCGTGCGGCTGCGGGCGGCCAGTGAAGGCCGCCTCGACATCGGCGGCATGATTCCGCCGCATCACCGGAGTGCTCAGGTCCGGGCCGGCGCCGGGCGCGCCAGGCCTCGGCTTGTCCACGCCGATCACCACCAGCATTCCCTTACCCTTGTGTTGGTCCGCCATCCAGGTCTCCTTCCGGCGCCGGATCGCCCAGCACCACATCGTCTTCACCCACTCCCAGCTCATCGGCCGCGTCCGGAGTCAGCGGCTCCAGCCGCGGTCCCCACCGCCGTGGCGGCACCCGGGCCCGGCTACTGCGCCGCCCGCGCATTCGCCTCCTGCGCATCCTCGGCCTTCCGCGCCTCGACTTGGCGCCTGAGCTGGGCAACCAGGACCGCCTTGCGGTCGCGTGCGGCACCCGCGGCGTCCTCCTGCTCGACCCTGTGCCGCCACTCATCCGGTGACAGCGGAGCGGCGCTGGCGGCCCGCACCGCCTCGGCCTGCTGGGCCGTCACATCCCGTGGCCGAAAGCGCGTATCCTCCGGGTGAAACGCCGGCGCCGCGCCGGCGGCAAACAGCGCATTGTCCACCACGCGCTCGAGCGCCGCCCTGGCCTCGCGCAACTGGGCCTGGAGACGGTCGCGCTCCTCGCTCAGATCGCGCAGCCGCGCCTCCATCTGCACCGCCCGCACCAGCGCGTGGTCGCGCTCGCGCCGCAGCTCCCGCGTAGGTTTCCCCCACATCATGCCGCAGCCTCCAGCGGCGCCAACCCCCGCCGCGCTTCAAACTTCAGCCATATCGAGGCAACGTAGTTCTGGATCTGCCGGTAGTCAGGCCGGAGGCCATTTACCTCGACCTGGGTCAGCAGCGGGCCCACGCTGCCCCAGGCATGGCTGTCAAGGCCGGCCGCCAGCGCCATCTTTTGCGCCTCGAGCACATACCCCGATCCCCCGTTGTAGCAGGCCAAGCCAAAGCGGATAGCCTCGTCGGGCGACTCCTGCCGCCATATGGCGATCGAATCTTTGAGGAAGCCAGCCCCCAGCTTGAGGTTGTTGCGCGGATCGAGCAGCGACGTGCGCGACCATGCCGGAAACGTCGAGGGCATCAACTGCATCAGGCCCAGGGCACCGCAGCTGGATTCCGCGTTCGGGTCAAACTCCGATTCCTGCTCGATCACCCCATACAGCAGCCACCAGTCGAGACCGTTGGCCTGCGCCGCGGCGGCGATCAGGGGATAAAACTCAGCGCCGTTCGCCATAGCCCAGCTTCTCCCGGATGTCGCGCTCCTCCGGCTTCTGGTCATGCATCAGGTGGTTGAACACCGCGGCGCGCAGCACCGTAATGTCCTGTTGCAGCGGCTCCATTTCCTGGCGCACAATCGTCCGCACGGCCCAGTGCGTGAACGCCCCCAGCGTTCCCACCATCAGCACCAACGCGGAGATCATCTGCCAGTTCACGGCCGCCCCCGGTGGCGTGGAACAGGACGTGCGGCCGGTGCCGTCATAATCATGCCGTGGCGCCCACCCCTGCGGCGGGAGTTCGGCAGCGCCCCGAAGCCGCGCCATCTCACGTAGTCGAAGCTCCAGCGGTACTGCTGGTTGAAGTTTTTCGCGCTCCAGTCAATGCCGTTTCCCGTCGGCGTTTCTACTCCCGAGTACCAGATCGTGTCGCCCTCGCGCTGATAGAGCGCATTGCCGGTCGTGTGGTACACGAAGGCGAACAAGGGCGCGATCAGTAGGTTCAGCGGCCGCATCGGGTCGTTGTCGTACATCGGCTCGTCCACCCAGGCGGCGCCGTCGCGGACCACGCCGTAGATAAACTCGCCGTTGTCACCGTCGCGCGGGATCCAGTTGTCGTTCCAGAGGTGGTCA
This sequence comes from Terriglobales bacterium, assembly GCA_050747905.1. Classification (GTDB taxonomy): domain Bacteria; phylum Acidobacteriota; class Terriglobia; order Terriglobales; family SCQP01; genus SCQP01. The sequence continues at coordinate 107,989 of JBOGKQ010000005.1, forward strand.
GCGAATTCCTTGATCGCGGGGGGGATGCGGGCGTCGGAGAAGTTACCAGTCTGAGGATCCTCGTAGTAGTGGCACAGTTCTTGGGCCATCAGGCCGTCGTAGAAAGACTCTTCAAACGAGCTCGGCGACTGGCTCAGGATGTTGTCAATGTGACCCAGTGAGTAGTCCACGTCCTGCTGGACTTCCTCGAGCGTGGTCGCGCCGCCGGCGTCATAGTCGAGGCGCAGCAGTTGCAGATTGTAGGCGGTTTCCCGAACGTTGACCTGCTCCGCCGCCAGGTCGTAGGGGAGCTTATTGGCGTGGGCGAAGTTGTGCAGGTAGGTGCAGGCGGTGGCGTCGCCCTCGGTGCAGGCGCCATACAGCCCCGCACCGAATGTCCAGAAGCCCTGCAAATGGTAGTTCTCCGCTACAAGGTAGCTCTCATACAATGCGAGAGCCCCGGCTGCACCCTGCGGCCCGGAGGGGTTCTGAATCCCAATCGTGAATCCAGCCGGCTGGACGCGATCGAAAGTCGCCGTGAACGTGGTCGAGGTCACCGAGGTTACGGTAACGACATCGCTTGCCCCGGCAATCTCTAGCTTCGCCCCAGCCGTAATGCGGGTCATCGCTGCCGGAGTGACGGTGTGGACGCCCGCGGCTGTGATGCCTTGGTTTACGCCGTCAACGAGCGCTGCCGTAGTCGAGGCGAGCAGAGGGCATGGCGAGGCATTGCCGCCGGTGATCCACTTGACGGGGTCCCCGGTGTAGCTCGCGATCTGCTGATCCACGGCCGCCCCGTCGTAGTAGAGGTCGCCCTGCTCGTCGCTATTCCAGTCGCAGGCTCCGCCCGGCTGTTGCTGGTTGTACCAGTACGCTTCATTCCCCAACCCAGCGCCGATGCCGACCATCTGGTTCTGCCAGGTCGCTAGCGCCGGAATCGGCGGGTAGCTGGCAGGCGAACCTGGGGTAAATGGCATCGAAGTCAGCACGTTCACGCTCCAGTTTTCGGTGCTGCTGGAAACCGTGGCGCCGCCGCTCAGAACGCTACCCGTGACCGTGACGGTGTAGTCACCCGCGGGCGTCGTGCCGCCCACGTTGGTCAGCAACTCGACCGTGGTCGTGCTGATCGCCGAGAGCCCTTCTATGCTGAAGGTGTCGTTGGTCGTGCTGGTGGTCGAGACGGAGCCCTGATCGAGGCCGTAGTCCTGAAGGTTGGGCCAGTGGATCTCAGTCGAGGGCGGCAGGCCGGTGACCACGAACTTTGCGGTTGTATTTCCCTGGCCGTTGTTGATTGGCCAGTACGTGATTTCCTCGTAGAGCGGGTAGGATGCGACTACGCGCGTCCCTCCGAGAACCGAGAAAGCCATGGTGGGCGTGCCGGAAACGTTCTCGACCGCGGTCGAAAACACGTCGTTATAGCAGCAGCCGCCGTCGTAATTGTCTAAGTAGTCCTGCGGCGCCCCGCCGGCAATTCCCCGTGAGATTGCGAGGTACTGATATTGCCAACTCGGCACGAGTCCGGTGATGGTGTAGGAGTGCGAGGTGACGCCTGCCGTGTCTTCGACGGGGCTGCAGGTGTTCACGCTATACCCCACGTTCCAGCAAACCCTGGTGGATGCCGGGATGTTCGTTGTCCAGGTGATCGTCTCCGACGTGCCTCCTGAAACCGCAGTCGCCACCGGAATTGAAAGCTGCGGCAGATCGGCCTGCGGCGCGAAGATTACAAGGCTTGTCGCCTGCTCGGCCGAGTTGCTGCCGGCGTCGGTCACCTCCACGGTGAAGCCGAAGTCCCCATCCGCGGTCGGCGTTCCAGTGACCAGGCACAGGCCGTCGGGAAAGCTGATCGGAGTAGCCGCCATCGAGGTCAGGCTCATGCCTGCTGGCAGCGCGCCGCTGGCGAGTGTGCAGGTATAGGGCGCGGTCCCGCCCACGATATTGACCACAGCTCCGCCCGTCAAGCCATCAGAGCGGTTGCCGTCGGTGTAGGCGTGGCCCTGCTGTCCCGGCTCGATCAGGCTAGGCACGCTCAGGGTCGGCCCCTGCGCCCACGCTGCCGCGCCCAATGCAGCCGCGAGCAGCACCAGAATTAGTGAGGTTTTCGGCCCCATCTTAGTACGGCCCGGTGATCCTGATATGCAGCGAATACGCCATCGCGGTTGCACCGCTCGACGCGTACCCCGAGGTTTCAGTCTTCACCGCCGTGCCGGCGTCCACGTAGATGCCGGTACAGTTGCCGACGCTCGTGCCCGTGCTGTTGCTGGCGGTGCTAGTTGCCAAGTACGCAGTGAGGAACCCTGTACCATCTTCGGTGTAGACCACAATGACGCTCGGTGTCGCGCTCGAAGTCGTCGCCGTGGTGCTGATGTGTAAGTTTGCGCAGGCGACGTAGAACCCTGCCGAGGCCGGCGTGAACAGCGTAGCTAGCGCGACACTAGCCGTCTGGCCGGTCAGGTTCACGGTGTAGCTCGTCGGCCCGCCGCCGCCGACCGCGCAACTGCCCGGTCCCCAGGTTGTGCTAAACACCAGGCAGTTGCCGGAGCTCGGTGGGGTTGCGGCAATCGCGTTGCCCTGCAGGCTGGTGGCATTGCCGGAGCCGCCGCCAGAGCCACCGCCGCCGGAGATGGTCTGGGCGCTCGCTATCCGGGCGGTTCCTGGCGCGCCCAACGCCGCAAGGATCGCCAGCGCAAGCAGCAGACGCCTCATATCGTGCTCTCCGACTCCACCACGCGCACCGTGGTCGCTGTCGCCGTGGCGGAGCGCGCCTGGCAGTACACGTCCGCCGCCCGGTAGTTGAACGCGGCCGCCCCGTTAGCCGCGTTCTGCGCCGGCAGTCCGCAGATGCCATCGTGGCCGGCGCCCTCGATGGTGATGGGTATGCCGGTGGCGTAGGTATCGGTGGTGGCGTAGCCGTCGGCCGGAAACTGCACCTCGAGCCCCTGCCCCGCTACCGAACCGTCCTCGACGATCTGCACCGAGCGCGCCGGAATGGAGGCCAGGATCTGGGTGAAGGCTCCGGCGTTGCCATTGAGAGCGATGAGCCTTGTGACTGCCATGGGCGCCTACTTGGCCGCCGCTGGCGCCGCTGCCGGCGTACTCGGCGTGACCGTATGCGGCAAGAGCAATCCCAAGTCGTTTTTCACCTGCACGACGGCGTTGATGGCCGCCTGCAGGTCCGCCTGGAAGCTGGCGGGCAGCGTCTTGCCTTCGACTTGCGCGAAGATTCCAATGGCGGCGAGGCTGGCATCAGTGGCCGACTGGAGCTTGCTGGCTCCATTGCCGCTGCCAAACAGACCCTCCACGCCGTTGACGACCGCTTCGATCAGCGGAACAATGCCGGTGATCACTGAAAAAATGTTTCCCATTTGCTTGTCTCCTCAGTTGACTGTCAATTCAAATCCAACGTTCAGGTTAGAAGGCTCGCTGGTGTGGTCATCCGCAGCCAGCTTCACGGTCAGCGCTATGCCAGCGCGAAACGTACAGGTATTGGGGCCGCTCGTAGGCACCGCGGAGCTGCTGGTTGCGGCCCCGATCAGCAGGCCGGCAAAGCTACAAGTCGTGGTGCCGTCGCTCACGGTGATGGTGATACCGTTGGAACCACCCGCGCCCGCCGTCTGCGCATTGGCGTCTACGCGCTGGAGCGCAACCGCGGTGTTGGGCGTCCAAACCGCAAGGGTCGAGCCCGCGGCTGGCGCCGCGCCCGTCCAGAAGGCGCCGTAGAATCCCGGCCCAACGTTCCCCGACTGCCGCAGCGGGTAATAGTTCATGCCCAGCGTGCCGCTCAGGCTCTGGCCCACGATCGGGTTAGCCGGGTTCGCCAGGAGCGGCTGCGGAAAGAGCACCGCGGGCGAGGACGCCAACGCCTGCAGAGTTTCGACGGTGACGCCCGCGCCCTCCAGATACCAGTTCCGCGGGAAGCCCGGCAACACGTTGCCGTTGTCGTCTTCAAGCGTCGCTGTGTACCAGGTGCCGGTGGGCAGGATCTGATCGTTGAACAGCACCGAGCACAAGCTGGTGTTGCTGCCCGGAGCGGCCGCGCCGCTCACGAGCGGAGCCGACTGCATGTAGGCTGTCCAGCCCGTCACCGTGCCCTGGAGCGTCAGCGTCCCAGGCGAGGTGCCAATGTAGACGGCAAATCCGGTGGCACCCGCGGGCTGAACCGCGGGCGCGTTGATCTGGATCTCGCCCAGCGAGGTCAGGCCGAAGCTGCCGGCGGGCGAGGGCAGCGTGGAGGGCCCGGAGGGGCTCGCGGTAGTGTAGGCGATGGCGGCGTAATAGGTGCCCGCCGCGAGCGTGCCGGTGCCAGTAAAGGCCGCCCCGGTTGGCACAACTTGAGGATTGGGCACGCCCACAATGCTGCCGTCAGTGGATGTGTAGCAGCTCACTGGCGAAGGCGCAAGGTAGTTGCCGCCGCCCGAGGTCGCCTCCTGGCTGAGCGCCAGCGTGAGCGTACCGTTCGCCACCGGCCCCAGCGTGGGAAGGGCGAACTTGCCGCTCAGGAGGCCTTGGCCATTGGCGGAGAGGCTGACGGCCGCCAGCACGGCGAGCAGTGCCGCCGCGGCTGTCGTGCGTAGCCTGCGCACACCAGGACTCCAGCGGCTGGTCAAACTATTGCGCTCCATGGTTGACCGCATCGCCCATCATGTGGAACGCCTGCCGGCCCCCGCGCCCGGAATAGGGCGACCACCAAAGCCGGTGCTCGCTTAGCTCCGCGGCGTCGATTCCGGCCCCCGGCCGCAGCGCCAGCGTGCCGTGCACCGTCGCCCGCGCCAGACCTTCACCCATCAGCCAGCGTGCCCGGCCGCGGGAAACGTACCGCCCCGGTTCGCCCTCCAGTTCCATGCGTCCCTGTGCCATCAGCTTCGGCGCTCCGAGCACCATCGTTCCGAGCGGCTCGCGGGCGCAACTGCAGCGCCCAGCGACGATCCGCACCCACGATATCCGGCGGGCTGCCCGGCTCCGGCTTCGCCCTGCGGCGTCCGGCTGCTCTGTTGCGTATGAGAGATCAGATTCGTGAGTTGCCGCAAGGGTTGGCGAGTTAAGGACTCACTTTTTTGTTACGAAATCTCGACAATTGTGACAGTCCGCCTTTCCCGCCGGGTGCAGGCGGGCCCCCGTGCCCAAACGCTCCCGCGCCCCTTTGTTATCCTAGAAGTGCCGCCGTGGCCCCGGCATTATGGCGCAGGCACCCCGCATTGACAGCCTTGACCCCTCTGCCGCCCTTCCCGGCGCGGAAGTGCGGGTGCTGGGCTCTGACCTCTCCGCCAACGCGCGACTGCCCGCCGTGCGCGTTGCCGGGATGGCGGCGGCGGTGGTGATTTCCAGTGCCAACCTGCTGGTGGCGCGCGTGCCCGAGGCCGCGGTCACCGGTCTGGTGGAAGTCGAAGTGAGTGGCAGGCCACCCGTGCCTTCGCCCGCAGCGCTCGAAGTTGGCGCACAGATCGCGGAAAATCTCCACCCTGTCTGCAGTCCCGCCCTCGACGCGGAGGGCAACATCTTCGTCACCCTCAGCGGAACCCGCGGCCAGAAAACTCCCGTCAGCCTGTTCCGGCTGGACGCTAACTTTACCCTGAAGCCGTTCAGCAGTGCGCTCACCAATCCCAGCGGCCTCGCCTTCGACCGCGAGGGCACGCTGTTCGCCTCCAGCCGCTTTGATGGCTCTGTATACCGCGTCGCCGCCAATGGGGCGGCCACCCTGGTGGCGCAGGGCCTGGGCGTGGCTACCGGCATCGCCTTCGATCCGGCCGGGGATCTCCATGTCGGAGATCGCAGCGGCACCATCTTCAAGATCGACCGCCTGGGCAAGACCTTTGTGTTTGCCACCCTCGAGCCCAGCGTTGCTGCCTACCATCTCGCCTTCGGACCTGACCGCCATCTCTATGTAGCTGGCCCCAGCGCCTCCAGCCGTGACAGCATCTGGTGCATCAATCCCCACGGCGCCGTGACGCCGTTTTTCGAGGGCCTGGGCCGGCCGCAAGGCCTCGCCTTCGACATCGCAGGCAACCTCTATGTGGCGGCGTCGTACCGCGGCCGACGCGGCATTATCCGCATTGATCCGAACCGGCAAGCCGCCTGCGTGGTCAGCGGAATGAACCTGGTGGGTCTGGCGTTTGCGCCGGGGTCGCCGGGAGGCCCCTCGTCATCGGCCTTGATTCTTGCCACCCACACCTCTCTGTATCATTTGCCGTGGGCGGTGGCCGGTGCTCTCCTGCCGCCCCGCGCGGACTGAACGTGCAGGCTGAAATTCTGGCCATCGGCAGCGAACTGCTGGGCTTTTCCCGGCTGGACACGAACTCGCTCTTCCTGACCCGCGAACTGCTGGCGCTGGGGATCGGCCTGGCGGCCAAAGCAGTGCTGCCCGACGACGCCGCCGTGCTTGCCGCCGCCATGACCGCCGCGCTGGCGCGCTCGCAGGTGGTGATCACCATGGGCGGTTTGGGGCCAACCGAAGACGATCTCACCGTCGCCGCCGCCGCGCAGGCGCTCGGCTGCATCCTGGTGTCCGACGCTGCCGCGGCTTGGCGACTGCGCCGCTGGTTTCGCCGGCGCCGGCGGCGTTTTACTGCCATCCAACTCCGTCAGGCCCGCCGCCTCGCTCCGGCGCACTGGCTCCCGAATACGCGTGGCACTGCCGAGGGTCAATGGTGCCCTGCCGCGAGCGGCCGCATGCTGATTCTGTTGCCGGGGCCCCCGCCGGAACTGGAGCGCATGTTTACCCTTCACGTCCGTCCGCGCCTGGCCGCCCTGGCGCCCCAGCTCGCCCGCGCCACGCGCGTGCTCAGCATCGCCGGCCTGGGCGAATCGCAAGTTGAGGCCGTGGCGGCCCCGCTGTATCGCCGCGTTCGCAATCCCGCGACGACCATTCTGGCGACCGCGGCGCCCCAGGTGGAACTGCATTTTCACGCCACCGGGGCCACCGCCGCCGCGGCCCAGCGCCGTGCCGATACCCTCGCAGCCCGCATCGCGCGCCGCCTGGGCAGGGCTGTGTTCAGCCGCGAGCAGGAGCCACTAGCGGCCGTCATCGCCGCGCGGTTGCTGGCGCGCGGTCAGACATTGGCGGTGGCGGAAAGCTGCACCGGCGGATTACTGGCCGGGCGCCTGACGGATAGCGCCGGCGCGTCCGCGTTTTTCCTTGGGGGCGTGGTCAGCTACGCCAATGCCGCCAAACAGGAACTGCTCGGCGTGCGCCCCGCCACGCTCCGCCGCTACGGAGCCGTCAGCGCCGCCACCGCGCGCGCCATGGCGGTGGGGATCCGCGCGCGGCTGCAGGCCGATTGGGGACTTTCCGTCACCGGCATTGCCGGCCCAGGCGGTGGAAGCGCCCGCAAACCCGTAGGCACCGTGGTCATCGGCTTGGCCGCGCCCGGCGCCGCAACACGCGCCTTTCACCACCAGTTCTTCGGCGATCGGGATCGCATACGGCGGGCCAGTGCGCAAGCCGCGCTGGACCATCTGCGCTTGGCGGTGGAGGCCGCGGGCTCAAATGGTTCCAGACTGAATGCAGCCGGTGGACGTGGCTTGAGGTAGCTCGCTAGGCGGCGTGGGTCAGATAGTTCCGCAGGTGCGCCGCGTCCATGGGCCGCGCAAAATAGAACCCCTGCGCCAGCGGACAGCCGAGGGCGCGTAGGCGCTCCACCTGTTCGGCGGTTTCTGCGCCTTCGGCAACGGCGCGCAGGTTGAGATTGCGTGCCAAATCGAGAATGGATCGGACAATTGCTTCGCTGTTGCGCTCGCTGCCCAACTGCGCCACAAACGAGCGGTCAATCTTGACGATATCGAGCGGGAAGCGCTGTAGATAGCTGAAGGAGCTGTAGCCGGTGCCGAAATCATCGAGTCCGATCTGCAGGCCCAGCGACTTGAGCTGCGCGAACACCGCCTCCGCCGCGTCGTTGCCGCCCGCTTCGGTCCCGCCCAGGAGCGCGCTTTCGGTGATCTCCAGCCGCACCGTCGCGGGCTCGATGCCGGTCTCTTTGAGAATTCGCTCCACCTGGGCCGCTAGATCGGGTTGGGCAAACTGGCGTGCCGATAGATTGACGCCAATGGCCAGACGCCGTTGCGAGGCGAATTCGCGTTGCCACAGCCTCGCCGCGACGCAAGCCTCGCGCAGCACCCATAGCCCCAGCGGCAGAATCAGGCCAGTGTCTTCCGCAGTGGGGATAAACTCGCCCGGATAGACCAACTCCTTGCCGTTGCGGCGCCAGCGCACCAGCGCCTCCACGCCCTGAATAGCACCGGAATCGAGCGCCACAATGGGCTGATAGTGGAGCACGAACTGCTCGCGGGTCAGCGCTTGGCGCAAGTCGGTCTCCAGGTGCATGCGCTCGACCGCCGCCGCCTGCAGCGCCTGGTCATAGATCTCGGCGCGCGCGCCCCCCAGCGTCTTGGCGCGCCCCATGGCAAGGTCGGACTCGTGCAGCAGGCGCCCGGCGTCGCCCTCGGTCGCGCCGCTGGCGATGCCGATGCTGGCGGTGATGAAGAATTGGCGTCCGCCCAGCGTCAGCGGCGGCGCCAGGCTTGCCTGCAGCCGCTCGGCGACCCGCAGCGCGTCACTGTCGTGCGGCAAATCCTCCAGCAGGACGGTAAACACGTCGCCGCCCAACCGCGCCAACTCCTTCGGCCAGCGCGCGATCATATCGCTGGAGCGCAGGGCGCCGGAAAGGCGCTCGGAGATCAACCGCAGCAGCTCATCCCCGGCGACGTGTCCGAGACTGTCGTTGACCACGTGGAAGCGGTCGAGATCCAGCAGCAGCACCGCGAAGCGGGAGTTGCCCCGCCGCGCGCGCGCCAGCACGCGTCCCAGCCGGTCGAGAAACAGGGAGCGGTTGGGCAGTCCGGTGAGGGCGTCGTGGCTGGCGTCGTACTCCAGCCGGCGCTGGCACCAATCCCGCTCGGCCACCTTGCCCAACTGCCGTCCGGCCTGGGCGAGCACCTGCAGCAGGGCCGCTTCCGGCGCCGCCCCCTGTTCAGAAAAAAATTCCTACACCGCCGCCACCGCGCGCCCCGCCAACACCGGAAAAGCATAAGCCGCGCGCAGCCCGGCGCCGACCGCCAGGGCGGCGCGCGATTCTTCCCCGCCGCGGCTGAGGTCGCAAATCCAGGTCGCGCGCGCGGTGGCGACGACCCTCCCCGGCAACCCCGCAAACGGTCCTTCAGGCAGCGCCGCGGTGCGTAAAGCCGCATAGGTCTCGCCGCCCGCACCGTGCCAGTTTCCCGCCGGCGTCAGCGCCGTGCCCGGCCGTCCGGTGTCGGCTTCCGGCAGGGCTACCAGAGCATGCCCCAGCCTCCAGCCGGTGGCCTCGCACACCCGCACCAACGCCAGCTCCAGCGCTTCCTGAAAATCCCCGGCCTGGTTGGCGGCCAGCGCCACCGACTCCAGCAAACCCTGATAGGGCCCGGGCGCGGCAGGTGGCGGCGATGCGGGAGAAACGTCGGACGCGAGCGTTTTCACTCCCGTCTTATCGGCCCCGTAGTATCAAAGCTTGAATGGCTAGCGGAAGTACAGGCCGCTGATTTTTCCCTGTGCATCGAACGCCAACTGCACCGTCACCGGGCCGTTGGCGAACCGGCACGCGACCAGCACCAGTTGCTGGCCCTGCACCGGCCGCACCGTGGCGCTGGTGATGTCCTTGAAGAGCCCAAAGCGCTTCTCGACGTGGATCCATACCGACTGCAGGGTCGGGGCCGGCAGGGCTGCCGCCATTTTGGCGTTCAACTGTTTTTCAACTGCGGCGAACTGTCCCGATGACATGTGCTGCACCACCTGCCTGCCCATCGCCGCGTAATCGGGCGTTTGTGCCGCCAGCGCGAGCCCACACAAAACCAGCGCCACGAACGCCGAAGTCATACGTCGCATCATGAACCGGATACTAGCACACCACGCCGGGTCATCAGAGATGCATGGTCCAGTGCACCTCGCGGGGGTCGCGCCGCTTGGCGCCGTGGGCAAAATCGGCGCGCAGGGCCGCGAAATTCGGAATGGGCGAGCGTCTCAGCGAGCGCCCCCGGGGCCCCCAACCCGCCCTGCGCACTCACAGCAGGGCGAAGCAGCCGCGCTGGGGCCCGCGCCAACATTGTTCAGCAAAAAAAAGGCGGCCATGGGGTTGCCATCGCCGCCTGCGGACTGTGAGCGTGGGTGTTTTAGAAGGTGAAGCTGATCCGGCCCTGGAAGGCGCGCGGAATCCCCGCCGCAAACACGCCGGTGTTGAGGCCGAACTTGTTGGCCTGGTTAAACGGCGTGGTATTGGTGATCGAGTCCACGTTGCCAAACGCCCCCGCTGCGGCCGGCGACATGCCGGTTGCCAGCGAGCCGCCTAAGTTCGCGCCTGGAGGCCCGTAGTTGCCAATGTTGAACACATTGAAGCAGTCGATCTCGGGCGTAAGCGTGTACTTGTCGCCGATCTTGATGTTCTTCGCCAGCGTGATGTCGGAATCTTCAAAAGCATCCGGCATGAGTTGGTTGGGGGCGACACCGACGTTGATATAGGGCATGACCAGTCCCAACGTGGTTAGCTGGGCCTGGTTCACCACGCCCGCCATTAACAGCGCGTTGCCGGCGGGAGTGTCCGTGCCTGAATAGTTCTTGTTGTAGCTGTTGATCGCCGTCTGCAGCTCCGCCGGCGATCCGATCGCGCGGTTGAACGCTCCCAAGGTGTAGCCGGGCAGTACGTCACCCGTGGTGCCATCCCCCGTCCAGTCGGTCCGGAAGATTTCGCCCGAACCGAGACCGCTGTTGCCCAGCGTTGGCGTCACCGGGAACCCACTGTTGAAGTGGTTGACGGTGCCCAACTGCACGCCCCAGGGCAGGCCGAACACGCCGCCAATACTGAGCTGCGAGGTGCGGTCGTACCCGGTGGGACCGTAGAACATCCGCGGGTTAACCTCGTCGGTTGCGCCCCCGGCAAACGACTGGTCGAATTCAGTGGCATCCAACCGGCCCAGAGCGTAGCTAATGGTCATGCTCTGCGCATGCACGGCACTGAGCATGGCGATGTTCTGCAGCCGCAGCTCCAGTTGCAGACCCTTGTAGTCGGAATTGCCCAAATTGCGGTCGGCGTTTAAGTTGCCGAAGTTGGGGTTGCTGCCGCCGAAGGCGTAGATCGGCTGGCCAATATCGGTGTTGGTGCCCGATCCCAGGGACATGCCTGCCGAATTGCCGAATAGCTCGTGCTGCACGATGGAGTTGGTGATCGCCGTCGGCGTTCCGCCCGTGGGCGTGTAGAGTTGGCCCGACGCCGCCGCATTGAGCATGTTCTGCACCGTGGCCTGCAGATTCGCACCCTGCGCCACCCCTAGGTCCGTTGCCGCCCCGTTGATGGCACCCGTGGCGGCGTCCATATTGAAGTAGCGCGAATTCCCCACGAGGTTCTGATCCTGCGTCACCAGCAGGTCAAAGCCACGGTTGCTGACGAAGTTGGCGGACAACACCGCCCCGCGCGCGAGCTGGCGCTGGATGCCGAAGTTGTACTGCACCGAATAGGGCGTACGGTAGGTGTCATCAAACAGCGGATTGCCGCTGTAGTTGGTTCCCGGCGTGCTGATGCCGGGCTGCGGGCCCAGCACCGTGGCCGCGGCGCCCGCGATGTTGCTGGCCTGCGCCACATACGCCGCTTGCAACGCGGCCTGAGCCGCCAGCATCGCCGGCTGCAGTTGGGCAATGGATTGCGAGGTCAAACTTGTGCCAGTCGCCGGATTCCCCGGGCAGAGGAAAACGCACTGCCCACCCGGCGCGATGATCTGGCTGCCATTGGTGGAAGGGAACGAGGGCGCGATGGCGGAGCTGATGTAGTTGGAGCGCTCGAACATGACGTTGTTCCAAATGTCGTTTTCGTAGTACATGCCCGCACCTGCGCGGATCACCCAGCGCCCCTGGCCCGTCGGATCCCAGGCAACCCCGAGGGTGGGCGAAAAGTTGTTTGGCACCGGGGCCGATTGCGCCAGGTTCGAGAACGCGGCCCCTATCACGGCCGGGTGAACCAAGTCGGTATTGACTTGGCCGGGATCGCGCTCAAAATGCACACCGTAATCAATGGTCAGATTGGGCATGGCGCGCCAGGTGTCAGCCACGTAAAACGCGGTGCGCAGGTTCTTGACGCCGCCGTAGGGGTTGCCATGCACCGCCAGGTTCGAGAAGTATCCCTGGCCGTTGCCGAACGTAACCGACAGCGGCGCGTAGCTGGTCGGATCGTCGGCCGGACCACCGGACACGGGCCCGTTGGCGAACGTCGGGCCGACCGCAGGTGCCTGCGCAAAAAACGCCGCATAAACGACGTTGGCAATATGATTTTCCTCCACGCCGTAACGCACGGTGTGATTGCCAAAGTAGAAGCTGCCGTCGTATTTCAGCTCGTCGTCAATCTGGAAGGTATGTTGCGGCGACAGCAGATTGGGGCCGAACGATTCGCCCGTGTCTCCGAACGCAATGTTGATGGGGATGTTGGGCGCGCCCGGTACCGCCTGGCTGTAGATGTGGTTGAAAAACGTCAGGTGGTCGTAATGGAACTGGTGCGTGAAACGCCCCTCATTCCAAGTTGCTCCTACGTCGCTCAGGTTCGACACATCTTCGTTGGTGAACGGCTGCAGGCTGGTGCCGCCGATCACCGAGGGCGGAATCAGACGGTTGCTGCCATGCGTGAAGTAGTAGAACAGGTGCCAGTCCTTGCTGATGTTCCAGTCCACGCGCGCATCGGCGTCCTTTTCAAACCCGGGGGTAAGGAAAAAACCGCTGTACTGCGCGAAGTCCGGCATCTGCACTGCCGAGTAGGCATCGCGGTCATAGCGTTCGCCGTTGACGAAGAAAAACAGTTTGTTCGTCCGCAGCGGGCCGCCCAGAGACAGCCCGTCCTGGTTCTGCTTGAACGGCGGTTTGGTAGTCGCCAAGGTGGGATTGGCGGAAAAGCGCGCGCTACGGTAGTTGGCAAACGCTTCCCCGTGCCAGTCGTTGCTGCCCGTCTTGGTGGTGATGTTCACCTGGCCGGTGTTGCCGATGTCCGAGGAGGTGTCGCCGGAGGATTGGTCGACCTGGAAGCCGTGAATCGAGCTGGTCGCCAGATTGATGGTCGTGGTACCCACCGTCTGGTCGCTGATGTCGGCTCCGTTCACGTTGATCTCGGTGGTGCGGCCTTCCGCGCCTTGAACCGAAAGTCCGGCGAAGCCATTCTTGGTGGGATCGAAGTTGCCGCCGTCAATCATCTGCACGCCCGGTTGCAGTTGCGCCAGGTCAAGAAAGTTGCGCCCGATTTGCGGCAGGCTCTTGATCTGCTCGGCGGTGATGGTGCCGCCGATGGAGGCCGTGGTGGTATCCACCTGTACCGTGCCGGCCGTACCGGTGACCTCGACGGTTTGTGTCGCCGCGCCGAGCTTCAGCGCAAAGCTTGCGCTGGTGATCTGATTCACGCGCACGACCACGTTCTGCCTGGAGGTGGAAAAACCCTGTGCGACCGCGGACACCTGATAGGTTCCGGGCTGCAGCAGGTTGAACACGTAATTGCCGGAGACGTCCGCCTTGGCGGGCGTGGTGGCGCCTGTGGCTGTTTGAAGCAATAGCACCGTGGCGTTGGGCACCGCGGCACCGCTGGGATCCTTGACCGTACCTGAAATCGCGCCCGTCGAGTTGGTCTGTGCCGCGAGCAGGCCGCCTGCCATCAGCACAACTCCAACCAAAGTGAGCAGACGCGTAGGAAACCATGCAAAGAGGCGTTTTGACATGTGTTGCGATCTCCCGTCACAGCTTGGTAAATTCACGCCGTGATTATCAACTTGCGTGGAGTATGGATCCAGGCGTGATGTGTGTCAAGGGGGCTGTCGGCCACATATGGCTGAGAGTAACTTGCCGCGATATGTCCTTGCTAGAGGCAGTTCGGATGTGGGGTGCCTGACCGGGCGGTCAGTGCGCCCCCTCGGCGGGATGGACTATACTCACGGCCATGGTTAAAAGCCTGCTGCCTGCCCTTGCCCTGGCCGCTGCGTGCGCCTGGGCACAAACGCCCGCCGCCCGCCGCCCGCTGCGCGTCAACGACATGTCGGCGATCCGCTCGGTCAGCGATCCGCAATGCTCGCCCGATGGATCCGAGGTCGCCTTCGTGGTCGGCAGCGTCAACGTTAAGAAGGACAATCACGAATCCCACATCTGGATGGCCCGCTTCGACGGCAGCGAAAATCGCCAGTTGACGGATTCCGACGGTCACTCCGAATCTTCGCCGCGCTGGTCGCCCGACGGGAACTACCTTGCCTTCACCTCCTCGCGCCCGGGTCCTGCCGAGGGCAACCAGGTCTGGCTGCTGCCGCGCCAGGGCGGAGAAGCGGTGCAGCTCACCGCCGTAGAGGGCTCCCTGCGCGGATTCTACTGGTCGCCCGACAGCAAGCGGATGGCGCTGGTCATAGAGGATCCTTCTGAGGCGGCCATCTACAAGCGCACCCACCACGGCCAAGCGCAGCCGCCGCAGCCGGTGGTGATTAACCATTACTTGTTCGAGGCCGACGGCGTCGGGTATATCACCGGCCGCAAGTCCCACATCTATATCTTCGAGATCGCCACAAAAAAGCTGACGCGGCTAACCTCACCCGACTATTCGCAGAGCAGCCCTGCCTGGTCGCCTGACGGCCGCCGCATCGCCTTTTTCAGCAATCACGATCCCCATCCCGATCGCGAGTATACCGGCCAGCTCTACGACATTGACGTGCGTCCCGGCGCGGTCGCCAAGCCGCTTACGCCGGAGGATTTCTACGCCGCCGGCCAGCCCGCCTGGTCACCCGATGGCCGCTGGATCGCCTTCACGAAAGGCACCGCACCCAAAGTCCACATGTATTCCATGCCGCGCCTGGCGATTGTGGCCGCGGACGCTTCTAGCGCCCCGCGGGTGCTCAACCCCAGCTTTGACCGAGGCGTAGCGCAGCCCCATTTCACTGCTGACGGCCGCTCGATCGAAGTCACCGTTACCGACGACCGCTCGGCATATCCGGCCTTGTTCAGCGTGGCCGACGGCAGCGAGACCACGCTCCTGCCGCCGCCGATTGTGGCGACCGGCTACAACTCCGCCGGTAGCTGCCAGGCGGCCGTGGTCGGCTATCCCGACAAAGCCAACGAGATCTACGCGCTTGCCAGCGGCGCCGCGCGCCAGCTCAGCCACCTGAACGACAAGCTTTTCTCCCAGTTCGACTTGGGCAAGGTGCGCGGCGTCGAGTTCACCGCCTCCGACGGCAACAGCGCCCACGGCATCCTGACCCTGCCGGTGGGCTACCACACCGGCCGGGTACCGTTTCTGCTGCGCATCCACGGCGGTCCGACGTCGCAGAATACCTACAATTTCAGCTTTGAAAACCAAATCTTCGCGGCCCACGGCTATGCGGTGCTTAACGTCAACTACCGGGGCAGCAACGGCCGCGGGCAAGCGTATTCGCAGGCCATCTCCGGTGACTGGGGCAATCTCGAGGAAAAGGACCTGGAGGCGGGCGTCAATTGGGCCATCCAGAGCGGCATTGCCGATCCTAACCGGCTGGGCATCGGCGGCTGGAGTTACGGCTGCATTTCCACCGACTACATGATCGCCTCCGATCCGCGCTTCAAGGCTGCCACCTGCGGCGCCGGCACCGGCTTTACCTTCTCGCTCTACGGCGTGGATGAGTACATCCGGCAGTACAACGACGAAATCGGTCCGCCCTGGAACCCCCAGGCCTGGGCCACCTATCAAAAGATCGGCTACCCGCTCCTCCACGCCGACCGCATTAAAACCGCCACGCTCTACCTCAGCGGACTGCTCGACATGAATGTCCCCAAGGTGGGCAACAAACAAATGTACGAGGCGCTCAAGACGCTGGGTGTGCCCACCGAGCTGGTGTTGTTTCCCGGCCAATGGCACGGTTTCCGCCGCCCCAGCTTCCAGCGCGACGTGGACCGCCGCTATCTCGCCTGGTACGCGCAGTACTTGCTGGGCGAAAAGCCGGCAGCGAAGAAACCGACTGACAACTAGAGCTAAACCAGCGTTGAACCTTCGGGCCATCACGCATGCGGCTCTTCACCAAGAAAAGCCGCATTGCTTTTGCCACGCGAGGGGCCCGCGCCTATCACGGCCGGCAGGCTTCAATGCGGTGAGGCCGGCACCAGATCCAGCCGCTGCTCGGTGACCGATTCGATTTTGCCGCGACTGAAGAAGATCGGAAAATACTTGCCCTGCGACCACAGGCCGTAAAGGTCGCGAAAATGAGGGCTGAGAACATCGCCCGACTGGCCGGGATTATTGATGCCCACCGAAGCGTCCCAGTTCCCTGGGGCGGCGATGATTTTGAAGGACCCGCCGGCGGTCTGGTTGGCGCCATCGCCGGTGGCGTCCACCGTGACGCCGCCACCGCTGCGCGGAGCATCGCCCACGTCGTAACGGGCGCGGTCGGCGGCCGAGAGGATGGGGCTGAGCGGATTGAAAATGGTGGCGTGGTGATAGCTGCCCCACGGGGCCGCGGGGCGTAAGGCCACCGCTTCCACCAGGCTCTTCACCAGCAGCGCGTCCCGCCCGGCAATCGGATCCGCGCCAAAGCGGCCGTCGGGCGCGACCAGCCAGCGGATGGATTTCGCCAGACTGAGGCTCAGGTAGGGCTGCGCCGCCCTGGGCACGAGAAGCTGCTTCAGGTTGGCATCCAGCCGCCGCTTCCACGCCTCGAAGGTGCCGGCGGCGATGGAGTCTTTGTCGAGCACATCATGCCAAGCCAGCAATTTCTGTTGCGCATCGCGCGCCCGGCCCGGAGGCACGGCAAGCCCGCGCAGCATGGGCACCAGCGCCCGCGCGGGCAGCGACACCACATCGTTTTGCAGCCGCTCCATGTCGCTCACCGTGAATAGGCGCCCCGAGCCCAGCACCTCCGCCACCCGCCGCGCTCGGAAGGCGTCCGCCCACTCGTAGTGCAGCGCCTCGGGATAGTTCCATCCGGGCGGGATGAGGTAGTTGTTGCTGGTGTTGAAAAACCCCTTGGCGGGATTGTGGACATGAGGCAGGTCCAGGATGGGCAGGTAACCGTCCCACTCGTAGCGGCCATCGCCCGGCACCGGCAGCAGCCCGCTCCAGTTGGGACGCAGCGGCGTGAGGCCCACCGCCTGATAGCCGATGTCACCATCCACGCCTGCCCACACCATGTTCTCGCTGGGCACGCGGCTGAAGGCGCAGGCGGCGCGAAATTCCTGCCAGTTGCGCGCCTGATCCATGTGCAAGCTGGCGAGATACGGGGCCGCGCCTCGGTCCAGCCAGGCGGCGCGCACCGCGTAGGCCTTGTGGTGCGCGGCATCTTCGTAGACCACCGGGCCGTGCCGGGTGTACTTCAGATCGGCATGCACTGCCACCGCCCCCTTGACGGCAATCGTGGTCGGGATGACTTGCATCCTCACCCACTGCCCCCGGTACTTGTACTCCAGCGGGTTGCCGGGACGAGTGTCGTACACGTAAAGGTCTTCGGTGTCGCCGCCGAAAATGGTCAGCCCCCAGGCTCCGTACGGGTTGTGGCCGATGGAGACGCCCGGCAGCGCCGGCTCGCCCGCGCCGATCACGTTCCAGCCCGGCGCCACCAGATGCACCCAGTAGCGCAGCGAGGGCGCCTCCTGGGTGCGGTGCGGATCGTTGGCCATCAGCGGAAATCCGGTCGGCGTCAGCCGCCCGCTCACCACCCAGTTGTTGCTGCCGATGGTTTGCAGTTGTTGTTCGAGATCCAGCGGCGTGGGTGCAAGCGCTACGGCGGCGGTGGGCGCGGCTTCGCTGCCGCGGAACCGCAGCGGCCGGCGGAAGGCGTTGTAGATGGCCAGAATGGACGGCCCCAGGGGCGCATCGTTGAGCGCCGGGTCAAGCGTGAGGTCAGGATGCGCCGGCTGGAAGTTTTCCAGCTCCTCCACCTGCCCGGCCCCGATCGCGCGCACCGCCGCAGCCAGGCGGATCTCGCGGTTGACATTGCCCAGCAGGCCGTTGAAGCGGGTAATCACCACCGCCGCGGTCCAGCGCCCGGGTTTCATGTTCAGCATGCGGAACTCGGGCGACAGCAGCGACGGGTCCTGCCGGGTGCGGGCAATGTAGGCGTTAATGCCTTCCACGAACGCCTCCACGATCGCCGCGCCGTGCGGATGATACCAGTTCAGCTCCTCCGTCAGGTCGCCGCGATACTGGAAAAGGCGATTCCCGAGATCGCGCGCCACCGCGCTCGGTCCCAGCACCTCGGCCAGCGTGCCGGTGGCCTGCCGCCGCCACAATTCGAGCTGGAACAGACGGTCGTGGGCGACGTTGTAACCCTGTGCGAAGAACAGATCGTGTTCATTCTGCGCGTAGATGTGGGCAATGCCCCAGTGGTCGCGCAGGATGGTTACCGGCTGCTCCAGTCCTGGCAACGTGAGCCGCGTGGCGGCCGGCGTTTGCCCCAGCACGGCCGTGGCAAGCATGCCCAAAAGCCAGATCCGACCCCGGATTCGCATTGCTCTCCTCCTCACATCACCAGCATCGCGACGTGGGGATTGTAGCAGAGCGCGCCGGCCGTCACCTTCGCGCTGGCCACTGGCTGCTTCCTGCGCTATGCTAGCGCGATGAAACGCGCATTCCTGCTGACGGTTGTGGCATGTTGTGCGATAGTGGCGGCGGCTCAGTCGCCCTATCCTTCTTCACTGTTTGGCAACCTCCGTTGGACCAACCTCGGGCCCGAACGCGCCGGCCGCTCCATCGCCAGCGCGGGCTCGAGGGCGCGCCCGCTGACCTACTACACCGGCGCCACCGGCGGAGGTGTATGGAAGACCACCGACGGCGGCTTCACCTGGCACCCGGTCAGCGACGGCCAACTGCACAGCTCCTCGGTCGGCGCCATCGCAATCGCGCCCTCGAACCCCGATGTCGTCTACGTGGGCATGGGCGAGAGCGCGCTGCGCGGCAACATCATGCAGGGCGACGGCATGTACAAGACCGCCGATGGCGGCAAAACCTGGCAGCATATCGGTCTCACCGATACCCAGATCATTTCCGCTATTCGCGTCGATCCCAGCAACCCCGACGTCGTCTACGTCGCCGCTCTCGGCCATCCGTCGGCGCCCAATCCGGAACGTGGGATTTTTAAATCCACGGACGGCGGCCAGACCTGGAAAAAAATTCTTTTTCGCAACGACCAGACCGGCGGCATTGATCTGGCCCTCGATCCGCACAACCCGCAGGTGATCTACGCCGCCCTCTGGCAGGCGTGGCGTAAATCCTGGGGCATGGCCAGCGGCGGACCCGGCAGCGGCCTGTTCAAATCCACCGACGGCGGCGCCACCTGGGCCGAAATTACCCGCAATCCCGGCATGCCGCGCGGCATCATCGGCAAAATCGGCATCACCGTCAGCGGCGCCGATTCCAACCGCCTGTACGCGCTGGTGGAGGCCCGCGATGGCGGCGTGTTCCGTTCCGACGACGGCGGCGCCACCTGGAAGCGCGTCAACAGCCAGAACACCCTGCGCCAACGCGCCTTCTACTTCAGCGACATCGTGGCCGACCCGCAGAAGAAAGATACCGTCTATGGCGGTAACGTCGGCTTTTACCGCTCCACCGATGGCGGCGTCACTTGGAAGCGGGTGCGCGGCGGCGATACCCACGGCGTCTGGATTGACCCCACCGACGACCGGCGCATGATTGTCAGCAATGACAGTGGCGCCACCGTCTCCACCAACGCCGGCCAGACCTGGAGCCCGGAAACCTATTCTACCGCCCAGCTTTACCACGTCGCCCTGACCAAGGATGATCCCTATCAGGTCTGCGGCGCGCAGCAGGATTCCTCGACCATCTGCGTGCAGAGCGCCCCGCGGGGCCGCTTCGGCGCCGGCATGTGGGCGCCGGGCTACTCCGTCGGTGGCGGCGAGAGCGGCTACATCGCTCCGGATCCGGTCGATCCCAACCTCTTCTATGCCGGCAGCCAGGGTGCGCTGCTCAGCCGTTGTGACCGCCGCACGGGTGAATGCCGTGACGTCGAGCCCTATCCCCGCTTTTTCTCCGGTGAATCCTCCTCTTCGATGCCTGAGCGCTGGCAATGGACGTTCCCCATTGTGTTCGACAACTTCAATCCCCACATCCTCTATACCTCGTCCCAGCATCTCTGGATGACCGATAACCAGGGCCAGAGTTGGACCAAAATCAGTCCCGATCTCACCTTGCACGATCCCGCCACCCTGGGCGACAGTGGCGGCCCTATCACCCACGACATGAACGGGCCGGAGGTCTACGCCACCATCTTCACCATCGCGCCTTCGCACAAAGTGCCGGGCGTCATCTGGACCGGCTCGGATGATGGCCTTATCTTTATCACCCGCGACCGCGGCCAACACTGGACCAATGTCACCCCGCCTGGCATGCCGCACCTCGGTCGCGTCAGCTTGATCGAGGCCTCACCCACCGCTGCCGGCACCGCCTACGCCGCCGTCGAGCGCTATCTGCAGGACGACCGCGCTCCCTACATTTTCCGCACCACCGACTTCGGTGCAACCTGGACGAAAATCGTCGCCGGCATCGCCCCCGGCGACTACGTCCACGCCGTGCGCGCCGACCTCGAACGCCCCGGCCTGCTCTATGCCGGCACCGAGCACGGCTTTTATCTCTCCTTCGATAACGGCGATCACTGGCAGCCGCTGCGGCTGAACATGCCCGATGAGCAGGTCTCCGACATCGCTGTCGCGCCCCACGACGTGGTGATTTCCACCATGGGCCGCGGCTTCTGGTCGCTGCGCAACGTGGATTTTCTACGCCAGCTCACGCCCTCCCTTGCCGCCGCTGATGCCCCCCTCGTGTTCCAGCCCCGCGATGCCGCCCGCGGCGGGAGCCTCATCCTCAGCTATTACCTGCCGCGCAAGGCGCGTCAGGTGAAAGTCACGATTCTCGACGGCTCCGGCAAGGTCGTCCGCACCTACACCAGCCCGGCGCCCGGCCATCGCGCCCCGGCGACCGAGGGCTTCTTCAATCGTGGCCCCGCCGCCCCCTCTACGCGGACGGGCATAGATCAGTTCGCCTGGAATTTGCGTTATCCCGGCGCCATCACCTTCCCCGGCATGGTGCTCTGGGGCGCCAACATCACCAACGGTCCCATTGCCCTGCCCGGCGCTTACTCCGCGCGCGTGAGCGTGGATGGCGGCGCGCCCCTGCAGGTACGCTTTCACGTGCTCCCGAATCCGCACGCGCCCGCGACCATGGCCGATCTCAAAGCCGAGTTCGACCTCGACCAGCAGGTGGTCGCGGCCGAGGACCGCGCCAACCAAGCGGTGATTGATGTCCGCGCGCTGCGCAAGCAGGTCCAGGATCGCATCCTGCAGAACGCCTCCCTCAAGGCTGACGGCGACGCGCTGGTCGCCCAGCTCACCGGCATTGAGACGACCCTTTACCAGACCAAGAGTCACGCCTCGGAGGATCCGCTCAACTTCCCCATCAAGATCAACAACCGCATCGGCCATCTCATGGGCGTGATCGAAGGCACCTACGACGCGCGCCCCACCGATCAGACCTATGGCGTGTTCCACGCGCTCAACGAAAACTTGAACCAGGTGCTGGCGCGTTTCCGCGACATTCAGTCTGGCACGCTGGCCTCGTTCAACCGCAAGCTCGCCACTTCCGGAGCCGCGCCGGTGGCGCTCAAAGCGGGAACTACCAGATGATGCGTACGCCGTAGCGCGCCAACTGCCGGCCACTCGCGGGGGTCGCGCCGTTTGCACCGTGGGCAAAATCACCGCGCCGGGCCGCGAAATTCGGAATGGCGGCGCGCCCCCGGGGAAATCTGCAGGCGCGGCCCCAGCGAGGTGGACTAAGAAGTGATCTAATGCAAGTCACCCCCGGGCAGCGGTTCGTCTTCGTGACCGGCACGCCGGCCAACCTGCGGCACGGGAGCGGCACCTGGGCGGGCATTGCCGCCCTGCGCCAGGCGCTGCGCGACCTCGGCCACGAGGTCGCGCTGATCGCGCCGGCGCAAGCTAACCCGTCGCTGATCGGCCGTCTGCTGTTCAATCTCCGCGCCCGGGGCACCCCTATCCCCGAAGGCGCCATCGTGGTCGGCTTTGATCTCGACGGCCTCTTCCTCGGTGCGCCTATCGCTTCCATCAAAGGCGTGATTAGCGAGGAAATGCAGTTCGAGCGCGGCGCCACGCGCCTGCGGCTCTGGCTCGCCTCCCGTCTCGAGCGCCGCCGCGTCCGCCGCGCCGCACGCGTGCTCACCACCAGCCGCTACGCCGCCGCCGCCTTGGAGCGGCGTTATGGTGTTGCCGCTGAGTCCCTCCGCATCGTGCCCGAGCTGCTGAACGTCGCCGCCTGGCAGCGAGCACTGTCGCAGACGCCGCAACCAGCGAACTCCGCGCCGGTCATCCTCTGTGTCGCGCACCTCTATCCCCGCAAGGACATCCCCACGCTGTTGCAAGCCCTCGCGCTGCTGCCGGACCAAGTACGCCTTCATGTTGTCGGCGAAGGCCCCGAAGCCGGCCGCCTGCGCCGCTTGGCCGCACAGCTGCGTGTCGAAAGCCGTGTCGAGTTCCTCGGACACATCGCACGCCCGGACCTGCTGCGCGAATACCGTGGCGCAACCGTGTTCTGCCTTCCCAGCCGCCAGGAAGGGTTCGGCATTGTGCTGCTGGAAGCTATGGCTTCCGGCCTGCCCATCGTAGCCGCGCGTGCCACGGCCATCCCCGAAGTCGTACCGGAACCGGATTGCGGCCTGCTGTTTCCGCCCGGCGACGCGCGCCTCCTGGCAGGCCAGGTTCTGAAGCTCCTGGACGATGCGGCCCTGCGTGGCTTGATGGCTCGCGCCGCTCAGCGCCATGTCCTCCGCTACGATGCCGCCCGCATCGCGCCGGCATTCCTCGCGGCCATCACCGGAGCAGCACCATCAGCGCCACTGCGGCCACCGCCGAAGCCAGCGCCGCCAAACCGCCCAGGCCGGTCGCCCAGCGCCCGTTTCTCCATTGGCCCATGATGCGCGGATTGCAGGAGATCACCAGCAGCAGCATCATCAGGCCCGGCGCCATGAAGCCCTGCACCAGCCCCGCCGCAATCAGCGCCTGGATGGGATTCATGCCGGTAAAGTTCAGGCCCACGGCAGCCACCGTCACGGCCAGAATGATCCAGTAGAACTGCGGCGCCTCGCTCCGCCGCGCCGACAGGCCGCTCTTCCATCCCTTCGCGTCGCAGACCAGGTAAGCGGCGCCTGCCGTCATCACCGGAATCGCCAGCACCCCCACGGCGATGACGCCGACCGCAAACAGCATTCCCGCCGCTTTCCCCGCCAATGGCGCCAGCGACTGCGCCGCCTGCGCCGCCGTGTGAATGCTGCCCCAGCGTACTGGGTAGATCGTGATCGCGGTGGAAAGCAGGATGAAGTACATCACCACGCAGCAGAAGAACATCCCCAACGCTACATCCCACGCCAGCGCCTTCAGCGACTGCGCCGAGGTGGTGGAAACGCGGTCGCTCAACCGCCGCCGCCCCAGCGAAATATCCTCTTCCACCTGTTGGCTCGCCTGCCAGCCATACATGTACGGCGATCCAGCCGTGCCGATGATCGCCACCAGCACCAACAGATAATCGCGGTTCCAGTGGAACTGCGGCAGTACTGTAGCCTTCGCTATCTGAAAGAAATCGGGCCGCGCCAGTAGTGCTGAGCCGATATAGGCCAGCAGTGCCAGCGCCAGCCACCGGAACAGGTTCCGGATCCAACGATAGGAACCGAAAACCTGCATCGCGAGAATGCCGGCCGCAACCGGCACAACCCAGAACAATTCTGGCAGCGGCAACAGCAGATGCAGGGCCGCGCCAATGCCACCTAGATCGGCGGTCGCCTCAATGATGTTGCCGGCCACGAATGCGCCCGCCACCGTCCACAGCAGCCAGCGCGGATAGTACTGCCGTACCACCGCCGCCACGCCCATGCCGGTCACGTGCCCGATTTTGGCCGCCAGGTACATCACAGCTGCCATCAGTGGAAACACTACCGGCGCCGCCCACAGGATCCCGGGGCCAAACGTCGCCCCGGCGCTGGCATAGGTTCCGATCGCCGATGGGTCATCGTTGGCCGCACCCGTGATGACGCCCGTGCCCACCGCCTGCACGCTCGTGCCGGGGGTGTGCGCAGGCAGGTGGAGCAACGGGCGGTATTGGCGGCGCCGTTCCGTAAGCACTGGCATGGGAGAAGCTGGCCTTTGAGAAGGGGGTACAAAGGGTGCGGGTTGTATTCGCGCCCTCTAACCGCGGCAACTCGCGGGTTGGGGTGGCCGTGGGAGGGCGGCTCCTGAAAGACGTAGCCGTACCGCCCTGTTGACGTCCGACAGAAACGGCCGTAAACTCCTGTTGGTATGCCAAAGGACGTCGATAAGGCCGCGAACCGAAGCGACATTCTGCACGGAACCCTCGACCTGCTGGTGCTGAAAACACTCGAGGCACTGGGGCCGCTGCACGGCTACGGCATCGCGCGGCGCATCGAGCTGGTTTCCCGGGACCTTTTGGCGGTCAATCAGGGCACCCTCTACCCGGCGCTGTTGCGCCTCGAACAGCGCGGCTGGATCAGTTCCGAGTGGGGCGCGAGCGATAATAATCGCCGCGCCCGCTACTACTCGCTCACCCCCCGCGGTCGCAAGCAAATGGAGACGGAAGTCCGCGCCTGGCTGCAAATGGCGGCGCTGATGGAGCGCGTGCTCGCAGGAGGCGAACGTGGCTGACGATCGTCGCCTGCGCGAGGAATTGGCTACCCATCGCGAGCAACTCCGGGCCGAGTTCGAGCGCCAGGGCCTGAGCCCGCAGGCGGCCGGGCGCGCCGCCCGCCTCAAGCTGGGCGGCGAAGACCAGATCCGCATGCTCTGGCGCGACGCCCGCCGCTGGTCCTGGCTCGAGCGCTGGGGCGGTGATGTGCGCCTCGCGCTGCGCGCGCTGCGGCGCTCGCCCGGCTACGCTGCCGCCGTCGTCATCACTCTCGCGCTGGCGATTGCCGCCAATACGGCGATGTTCAGCCTGGTCTACGCCTTCCTGCTGCGGCCGCTGCCCTATGCCCAGGCGCAGCAACTCGTGATGATCCACGGCGTCCAATCGCATGGGTTTCATTCGCCCATCTCCTACCCGCTGTTCTTGGAGTGGCGCGATCACAACCATAGCTTGATCGGCATGGCCGCCTACACCCTCACCGACGGCGTCCTTACCGGCAGCGGCGGTGCCGAGCACGTGCAAGGCGCGGCCGTCTCGGCCAATTTCTTCTCGCTGCTGGGCGTACTGCCCGCGCGCGGCCGGTTCTTCCTTCCCGCCGAGGATCATCCCTTTGCCGACCATGGCGCCGACGCCATGGTGATCAGTCACGCGCTGTTCGAGCGCCGCTTCGGTGGCCGCGCCAGCGTGCTCGGCCGCATCGTACAGCTTTCGGGTAAGGTCTACACCATCGTCGGCGTGGCGCCGCCGGGCTTTGCGTTTTACGGCGTGGCCAGCAGCGATTACTGGATCACCGCGGCGGCGTGGTTCGAGCCGCGGGCGGGGCAAAAGCAGCCGGTCGGCGAGGACCGCAACACGTCGTTTCTTTGGGCGAATATCGGCCGCCTGCGCCCCGGCGTAAGCGTCGCCCAGGCCACGCGCGATTTCGACCGCATCGCCTCCCAACGGCGTGGCAGGAGGGCCATCAGCGACGTGGACGCCAACGCCTGGATTGCGCCCTTCCGCCAGGCTACGCTTTCCTCCATTACCGAACTCTTGCACCTGCTGTGGGCGAGCGCCGGGCTGGTCCTGCTGATCGCCTGTGCCAATCTCGCTGGCCTCGGTCTGGCGCGCGGCATGGCGCAGCTTCCGGCTCTGCGCGTGCGCGTGGCGCTCGGCGCACGCCCCTGGGATTTGCTGCGCGTGCGCCTTTGCGAGAGTACTGCGCTGGCGGTCGCCGGGTGCGTCGCTGGCTTCGCACTGGCGCTTCCCGCCGTCAGCACGCTCAAGACCCGGGCTGCGGTTGCGGGCTTTGTGCCGCAGTTGAGTGGCCCGGTGCTGGCTTATACGGCCGCACTGGGTGCGGCAGCGGCGCTGCTGATCGGCTGCTGGCCGGCATGGGCCGCCATGCACGGGGCCGTGGGGCCGCGGGCCCGCGCGGCCCAGCGCGGCCGCAGCCTGCTGGTCGCCGCCCAAGTTGCCGTTGCGCTCGTCCTGGTGGCGGCCGCGTGCCTGCTGGCCCGCTCTCTCTACGGCCTGGTGAGCCAGAATCCGGGCTTCGATCCCAACCAGGTGCTGACCGCCCGGCTCACCCTGCCGGACGCGCTCCCGCCCGCCCGCCGGCCGGAGGTGTTCCAAGCGTTCCTCGGCCGCCTGCAATCGCTGCCTGGCGTCGCGGCGGCCAGCGCCGGCGGCGAACTGCCATGGGGGCAAACCTCCTTTCGCACCGTGCTCGGCGCAATGCCGCCCCATCGCTTCGTCAACTTCGAACTGGTGCCGGTGACGCCGGAGTTTTTCCGCACCCTGCGAATTCCGCTGCTGCGCGGCCGCGCCTTCACCAACGCCGATTCTGCCGGCGCTCCAGCGGTGGTCATTGTGAACCGACGATTTGTGCAGAAACTGCGCGCCGTCCTGCCTTCGTTTCCAGCCGATCCTCTCGGCGCCGCCGTGACGCCGGAAGTGCCGCATACCATGCCGCGTACGATCATCGGCGTGGTTGCCAACGTGGTTACACCGGGAGAGCCACCCCGCGCCCGCCTCTATCTGCCCTACCTCCAGGCCGCATCGCGTAGTTCTCTATTCATCGCGGTGCGCGCCGCGAGCGGCGATCCCATGGCGCTGCTGCCCTCCGTCCGCCACCAGCTCGTGCAGGTGGGCCCCGACTTGGCCCTGGGAGGCGCGCAGTTGTTGTCCGCAAATCGCGCCGACTGGGCCGCTCCGCCGGAAGCCGCCGCCACGGTAGCGGCCGCTTTCGGGCTGCTGGCCTTGCTGCTGGCAGCCACCGGGCTCTACGGCCTCATGGCCTACGCCGTGCGCCAACGCGAGCACGAACTGGGCATCCGGGTCGCGCTGGGCGCCCAGCGCCGCGATATTTACCGTCTGATCCTTGGCATGGGTGTGCGCCTTACGGTCGTCGGCCTTGTCGCTGGGGGCGTGGGCGTTTACTTGGTTCGCGGACTGTTGGCCAGCCAGCTCTATGGCTTCAGCGCCCTCGATCCCGCGACCTTCGCCGGAGCGGTACTAGTGTTGCTGGCCGCCGCATCGGCCGCCGCCTACGGGCCCGCCCGCCGCGCCGCCCACGCCGATCCATTGCGCGCCCTGCGCACGGAGTAGATCATGCGTCCTGACGAACAGCGCCTGCGCGAAGAACTTGCCGCCCACCTCGAAGAACTTGCGGCCGATTACGAGCGCCAGGGCCTGAGCCCGGAAGCCGCGCGCCGCACCGCCCGGCTCAAGCTGGGCGGCGAAGACCAGATCCGCATGCTCTGGCGCGACGCCCGCCGCTGGTCCTGGCTCGAGCACTGGGCTCGCGACTTGCGCCTCGCGCTGCGCTCCCTCCGCCGTTCGCCCGGCTACGCCGCCGCGGTCATCATCACCCTGGCGGTTGCCATCGGCGCCAATACCGCCATGTTCAGCGTGGCCGATGCATTCCTCCTGCGCCCGCTGCCCTACGCCCAGCCGCAGCGTCTCGTGATCGTGATGGCGCGGGTTTCTTCCGCCAGCGAGTTCCCGCTCTCCGGCCCCATGTTTCGCGCCTGGCGCGACCGCAACCGCAGCTTCACCGCCCTCGCCGCCTTCCACAACGCCGGCGGTGTGCTTACCGGCCGTGGCCTGGCCAGCGAGCTCAGCGGCACTGCGGTTTCCGCAAGCCTGCTCTCGCTGCTGGGCGTACACGCGGCCGTCGGCCGCTTCTTCCTGCCCGCAGAGGACAACCCCTATGCCGACGGCGGCACCGACGCCATTGTCATTAGTCATAAATTGTTCGAGAGTCGTTTCAACGGCCAACCCTCCGCCATCGGCAGCCTCCTCCACATGTCCGGCAAAGCGTACACGTTGGTGGGTGTCGCTCCCGCCGGCTTCAATTTCCCGCCGGGCAATTCCCGGGATTTCTGGATCACCACCGCAACCTTTGCCGAGCTCCTTCCGGGGTGGAAAACGCCAAAGGACCAGCGTTGGGGCACGATGTACCTGGCTGCCGTCGGGCGTCTGCGCCCGGGCCTTACTGTGGCGCCGCAGCTCGGGATCTGAACCGCATCTCAACTTCTCTGCGCGGCGATCGCCGGATCAGCCACCAGGTTCCGGACGCCTACGTGGCGCCCTTTCATCGCGCGGTGGTGTCTTTCATCAGCGAGCTGCTGCGACTGCTCTGGGCAGGTGCGGCGCTGATCCTGCTGATCGCCTGTGCCAATCTCGTCGTCCTTGGTCTGGCGCGCGGCATGGCGCTGATTCCGGCGCTGCGCGTCCGTGTCGCTCTGGGCGCGCGTCCACGCGACCTGTTGCGCTCTCTGCTCAGTGAAACCGTAATCCTGGCAGCCGCCGGTTGTGCGCTGGGATTCGCGCTCGCGGTGCCGGCCGTCCGCCTGCTCCAGATCCGGCTCGGCGCCCCGGATTTCATGCCCGCCATTGATCTGCGACTCCTGGCCTTTACGGTTGGCCTGGGCGTCTTCACCGTGCTGCTCATCGGATGCTGGCCCGCCTGGCTGGCCGCGCGCGGTGCGGTCACCAGCAGCGCCGGTCGTTTCACCGCTCCGAATGCCCAGCGCAGCCGCAGCGTTCTGGTCACCGCCGAAGTAGCTCTGGCGCTGGTGCTGGCAGCCGCTGCCGGCCTGATCGGCCGTAGCTTCTACGCGCTCGCGCACACTGATCCTGGCTTCAATCCCGACGGCGTCCTCACGGCGCAGCTCTCGCTCCCGCAGTCCATACCGCTGGCCCGGCGCGCCGCCGTGTTCCGGGCCTTTCTCGACCGTATCCGCGCGCTCCCCGGCGTGGCCGGCGCTGGCGCTGGCGCCGAACAACCCTGGGGCGGCATTCTCGATACCGCCTCGCTCGACGGCAGCGTTATGGCCGCAATTTCGGCCATTACCCCCGGCTACTTCCGCGTTTTGCAAGTAGCTCTCCTGCGCGGCCGCCTGTTTACGCCGCAGGATACCGTGCACAGCGCCCAGGTGGCGATCATCAACCAGCGCCTGCTGCAAAAGCTCCGCGCGGCAAACTCATCGTTCCCGGCAAATCCTATTGGGGCCTCGATCACTTGGGCGGGCAACAAGCCGTGGAGGATCGTCGGCGTTGTCGGTGACGTGGTCCTTCCGAGCCAGCCGCCCGACGGGCGTGCCTACTTTCACGAAACGCAGGTTCCAGATTTTTCCGCGCTTTACATCGAACTTCGCGCCAAGCGCGGCGATCCCATGGTGCTGCTGCCCGCCCTCCGCAAGCAGCTGGCAGCCACAAATCCCGATTTGGCGTTGGGCTCGCCGCAGCCGCTGGCCGCCAACCGCGCCAACTGGGCCGCGCAGCCGGAGGCCGCCACCGAGGTCGCCGGCCTGTTCGGCGTCCTCGCGCTGCTGCTCGCCGCCACCGGTCTCTACGGCCTTACTGCCTACGCCTTCCGCCAGCGCGAGCGCGAGCTGGGCGTGCGCATGGCGTTGGGCGCCCAGCGCACCGACATCTACAAGCTGATCCTCTCGACAGCTCTACTGCTCACCTCCATCGGTCTGCTCCTCGGCGGCGCCGGCCTCTACCTCATCCGCGGCGCCCTCGCCAGCCAGCTCTACGGCCTCGGCCCGCTCGATCCTCTTACCCTGGCCGCTGCGGTCACCGTGTTCGCCGTCGTTGCACTGGCCGCCAGCATCTGGCCCGCCCGCCGCGCCGTCCGCGCCGATCCCATGCGCACACTGCGCACCGAGTGAACGTGCGCCCTCGCGGGGGTCGCGCCGCTTTGCACCGTGGGCAAAATCGACGCGAAGGGCTGCGAAATTTGGCACGGCGGCCCGCCCCCGGGGAAACATGCAGGCGCGGCCCCAGCTCCGGGGTCCCCAAGGCGCCTGCGCCTTGGGGTAGGAGCGAGGCGCAGCGTCGGGTTGGGGCCAAGGGCCCCCAACCC
>JBOGKQ010000006.1:0-127246 GCA_050747905.1 Terriglobales bacterium
GCCGCGCAGGGGCCCGCGCCAAGATAAAGCGCAGCGTCGGGTTGGGGCCAGGGGCCCCCAACCTGACGCGAGCATAAGCGGGACGCGGGGCGAAGCCGCGCAGGGGCCCGCGCCAAGCTTGGCTGCCGGGCAGGGACTCGAACCCCGATAGGCAGATCCAGAGTCTGCTGTCCTACCATTGAACGACCCGGCAGCGTGTCGCCCGATAATTATAACGCTCGGCTCAGCCCGAGTACCTGCCCCAGCGATAGCGGCGCTTTCCGCAGCGGCGGCAGGAGTACGGCCTGAAGAAAAACGTCGCCGCGAGGTAATCCACCGCGGTTTGCCGCCGGCGCCGGTCGAGGTCGGCGCCGCAGCGCCAGCAATACTTGACTCGAAAGACACAGTGGCGCCGATTGCATTGCGGGCAATAATATGCAGCCTCTAGGCGCCGCACTTTTTCCCAAGTCGTGCGCTGAGTGCGGCGCAGCTCAGAGGTGTGGCAGTAAGGGCAGAGGGCCATGAGCGCAAGCGATGGAACAATGGCCGCGAGACGCAGCCGCGCTGGGGCCCGCCAACATTTTGGCCGAGGGAACCAGCGGCTACGAATTCATCTTATACCAGCACTCCAGCGCCGAACGAATTTCTTCCGCACTCTCTGTCGGAAAATGCATCATCGGCCCAAAGCGCACGCTTGCCGGGCCGCGATGGGCACGGCGCGCCTTGTCGGGAAGGATCTCATACAATCCTTTCAGTTGGATGGGAACGATGGGCAGCCGCAACGATGCCTCGAACACTCCGATACCGGGACGGAAGCGGTGCAACTTGCCGTCCGGCGTGCGCATGCCCTCGGGAAAAATCAGCGGACAATAGCATTGATCCGCCAGTCGTCCGGTATGGCGCAACGAAGCCGCTACCGCGCCGTAGGGGGTGAGCAGATAACCGTTGAAGAACAACTGCGACAACTGCAGGCGCCAGCGGTCGCGGAAGCGCCGCCAGTGGCCGGCATCGGGGTCATAGGCGCCGGCGTAGGGCTCAATGCCCATGGCGGGCGCCAGCCAGGGGCGCCAGGCACGCGGCATCGCACGCAGTATCAGGGGCACATCCAGCAGGCTTTGATGGTTGGCAATGAAAAAAATCGGCCGCTGCCAATGAGCGAATTGTTCGGCGCCTTGCACGCTCAGGTGCGACACGGCGGTCTTGAGCACCGGAAACACCACCGTCGCGTGCAGCCCCGCGCGCACCTGCCGCACGCTCGGCCACAACGGCCAGGTCTTTTCATGGGCGGGCACCCGCAAGGCTGTCGGCGGTGGCACCCCGCCAGCCCCTGCGGCCGGGCCCGCCGTCGGCGCCAGCGCGGCTCGCTCTGCCACATCGGGTTTGAGCATGGCGTCCACGTCGTCTACGGTTTGCGCCATCACCAGGGCGGTTTCATCCACGGCATTGGCGGCGTGGGCTTCGATCCAGCTCCACAATTCCACCCGATCGAGTGAGGAGAGGCCCAGGTCCGTGTCCAGCCGCGCCCCCGGCTGCATGCGTCCGGCGGCAATGCTCCAGCGCCGCTGCACAAACTGCTTCCAACTGGCGGCCTCGCCTTCCGAACCGTGTTCCGGCGTTGTCGGCTGGCCCTGGTTCACCCAACCCGCGATCGCCACGCGTTGCAGCTTGCGCGTGGAGGTGGTGCGCGGCAGGTGCGGCTCGGGCCACACCGAGGCGCCGCGCACCCGCTGGTGCGGCTCCAGGCGCCCGTTGGCGGCCGTCACGGCTTGGTCCAGCACCCCCTCCGCTTGGTCGCGCAGCACCACCACCGCATGCACCTTGCCGCCGCCGTTGCGCTGGTCTTCGACTGCGGCGGCTTCGCTGATCGCGGCTTGGGCCAGCAGCGCGCGTTCCACGTCCTCGGGATACACATTCAGGCCGTCTGCATTGACGATGACCTCTTTCTTGCGCCCCAGAAAAACGAGATTCTTGTCCGCCTCCATGCGCCCCAGGTCGCCGGTGTGCAGCCACCCGTCGGCAAACGTCTGCCGGGTGGCCTCGGGGTTCTTGTAATATCCCGGCGAGACATTGCCGCCACGCACGAGGATCTCGCCATCGGAGGCGATCTTCACCTCCACGCCCTCTAGCGTTTGCCCCACCGCTCCCCGCCGGATTTTGAACGGATGCGTGATCGCAATGGCGGGCGCCGTCTCCGTTAATCCATAGCCTTGCACCACCGCGTACCCCAGCGCATGCCAGCCCTCTTCCAGGCTTGCCGAAACCGCCGCCCCCCCGGCGATAAACGCCCACATCTTCCAGCCCAGCCGCCGGTGCAGCTTGCGCCAGCGCCAGAAGCGCCAAAGCACGCCGTGGCCGTGGCTGCCGGTGATCACTTGTTCCAGCGTGGTGGCCAACTCTGCCGTCGCCCACTGCGTAAACAGGTGTAACTGCTGCGGTACACACACCAGCGCCGACGCGCGGTAGCGCTTCATCAACCCTGCCCAGCGTGCCGGAGCCTGCGCCTCCGGATAGATCACGGTGCTGTCCACCAGCGGTGGGATCAGCAGCCCCATGATTTGCCCGAACAGATGGCTGAGCGGAATCAGGTGAATGAAGCCCAGCGGTAACAGGATGCGCAGCCGTGGTTTGTATTTTCGCACCTCGGCGTACACCGGCCGCAGGTTGGCGAGCACGTTGCCATGGGTGATCATCACCCCCTTGGGCTCGGCGGTCGCGCCCGAGGTATACACAATCTCCAGCAAGGTGTCCGGCGCTGGCGGCAGGGGCGTGTCCGCAATCGCCGCCGCCGCCAAATCCCGGATCGCGGCAAAGGGGAGCACCGCCGTGTCGAGCGTCTCGGCGTGATCGCTGCATAGCAGCACCGCCTCGGTCTGCCGCCGCACCCGTGCCGCCAGCTCAGCGGAAAAGGCCGCGTCCAGCGGTACCATCACCGCGCCCGCCAGCACGCAGCCGTAAAAGGCAATCGCCCAGGCCTGCCCCGCCGCGCCCCACAGCATCACGCGGTCACCGCTGTGCACCCCGCGCCGCTCCAGTTCCAGCCGAAACGCGCAGGCCTTGCCGATAAGTTCGGCATAGCTCAGCCGCTGCGAGCGGTAAAGGTGCTGCTCGATCAGCGCCGTGCGCCGCCCCAGACGGGCCAGGCCCAGAATATAGCCGGGCAGCGAGTCGAGCGTGTCGGAGCCGTGCGGCATGCGAGCGGGACGGCGCGCACCGGCCGCGGCGCGCTGCCTCCTCAGTGTAAGCGATCCACCTGCAATTCCGGCACCCCCTCCACGGCCGTCGGATACTGGCCGGTGTAGCAGGCTTTGCAGTACTGATCCTCGCGGTTGCTCACCGCGGCGTCCAACCCCGCCAGCGAGAGATACGCCAGGCTGTCGGCCCCGATCGACGCCCGGATTTCCTCCGGGCTCTGGTTGGCGGCGATCAATTCCCGCTTCGACGGGGTGTCCACGCCGTAGTAGCACGGGGAAATGAACGGCGGGCAGGCGATGCGCACATGCACTTCGCGCGCCCCCGCCTCGCGCACCATGTGCACGATCTTGCGGCTGGTCGTGCCCCGCACCAGCGAATCATCCACCAGCACCACGCGCTTGCCCTCCAGCAGCCGCCGTACTGGATTGAGCTTCAGCTTGACCCCGAAGTCGCGTATCTGTTGCGACGGTTCGATAAAGGTGCGCCCCACATAATGGTTGCGGATCAGGCCAAAGCGGAAGGGAAGTCCCGCCGCATCGGCGTAGCCCAGTGCCGCCGCCACGCCCGAATCCGGCACTGGCACCACGATATCCGCCGCTGCCGGCGCCTCGCGCGCCAGATTTCGCCCCAGCGCCTCGCGGCTCTGCTGCACGCTGCGCCCGAATACCAGGCTGTCGGGGCGGGCAAAGTAGACGTGTTCGAAAATGCAATGCCGCGACGGCCGCGGCGGTCCGAACGCCCGGCTCTCGATGCGGGGCGATGGTGAATCCCCGCTGACCCGGATCCACTCGCCGGCAGTCACGTCACGCTCGAACGACGCCCCGATGAGGTCGAAGGCGCACGTCTCGCTCGCGAACACGACTCCGCCATCCGGCAGCCGCCCCATGGACAAGGGCCGAAAACCCCAGGGGTCGCGGATGGCGTACAAACTCTCCGGCGTCAGCAGCAGCAGCGAATACGCGCCCTCGACTTGCAGCAGCGCCTCGCTCAGCGCCTTGTCAAAACCGGCCGCCTGCGACTGGGCCAGCAGATGTAGGATCACTTCGGTGTCGCTGGTGGTCTGGAAAATCGAGCCTTCGGCTTCCAACCGCCGGTGAATGCTCACCGCATTGGTCAGGTTGCCATTGTGCGCAATGGCGAGCTGGCCTTTGTTGCACTCCACCGTGAGCGGCTGGGCATTGCTCAGGCCGCTGTCGCCGCAGGTCGAGTAGCGCGTATGCCCGATCGCGGCGCTGCCCGGCAGGCTGCGCAGCACCGCGGGAGTGAAAACGTCGGCCACCAGGCCCATCGCCCGATGCGTGTGGATCGTATCCGCCCCGCCGCTCGCCTGGCTCGAGGCAATCCCGGCCGACTCCTGGCCGCGATGCTGTAAGGCGTATAAGCCCAAATACGCGAGGTTGGCCGCCTCGGTGTTGCCCCACACCCCCACGATGCCGCACTTCTCCTCTAGCTTGTCCGCGGCCGGGGCCCCCAACGCGTTCGCGCGCGGCCGCGCCACCGTCATCGTGCCCCCTCCGCCACCAGCGTCCGCTCCAGGCTCGTCTCCCACGCCTCCGCCGCCGCCGCCACGCTGACCTCGACCAGGGTTTGCCCGCGCCAGCGAAGCTGCAATCCCATCTCCGCCGCAGCCGTGCGTCCCACCACGGTCGCCCGGATGCCTGCCGCGGCCGCCAGGGCCCGTACCGCCTCGGCTCCATCCCCGGCACAGCTCACCACCACGCGGCTCGCGCCTTCGCCGAACAGCGCCAGCGCCGCCGCGGGGGCTTCCAATTCGACCATGGCGCCGCTTCCGGCCCCCGCCACCTCCTCCGCGCGCCGCGCCAGGCAGCACTCCGCTACGCACACCGCCAGACCCCCGCTGGATACCTGATGCGCGGAACCAATCCAGCCCCGCTCCCACGCTCCCCGCAACACCCTGTGCAAGCTCCCCTCGGCGCTGAGGTCCAAGGCCGGCGGCACTCCCCACGTCTCTCCCAGAATTGCTGCCGCGTACTCGCTGGCGCCGAATTGTTGCCACTGCCCGGCCTCGCTCTCCGCGGGCGAGCCATCGAGCAACAGGATCGCCAGCCCGGGTCCTGGAAACCGCACCCCCAGCGGAAGTCTTCCCTCTGCGAGTTCCAGTCTCCCGACCACCCCCACCACGGGCGTGGGTTGAATGCCGGCTCCCAGCGTCTCGTTATAGAGGCTCACGTTGCCGCCCGTAATCGGCGTTCCCAGGGCGCGGCACGCTTCCCCCATGCCCGCGACCGCTTCGGCCAACTGCCACATCACCTCGGGTTTTTCCGGATTGCCGAAATTCAGGCAATTGGTGGCGGCTATGGGCTTTGCCCCCGTGCACGCCACTTTGCGCGCCGCCTCGGCTACCGCCAAACGCGCGCCGGCGCGCGGATCCAGTGCGCAATAACGGCCGTTACCGTCCAGGGCCATGGCTAGCGCCCAGGGGGCGCGTGGCCGCCCAGGCTCGGTCTCGATCTGAATCACTCCCGCATCCCCGCCTGGGCCCGCCAACGTGTTGGTGCGCACCATGGTGTCGTACTGCTGCCATACCCAGCGCTTGCTGCAGATATTTGGCGCGGCCAATAACGACAGAAAATCCGTCCTCCAGTTGCGCCCTTCCCACGCCCTCCCCGGCGGTGGATCCAGCGCCACGCTGCGCTCCGGCCGGCGTTGCGGACGCTGATAGCGCGGAGCCGCATCCGTGAGCGCGGCGTTGGGAATTTCCGCCACCACGCTGCCATGGTGCGATACCCTCAGCTTGCCGTCTCCACTCACCTCGCCCACGGTCACCGCGTCCAAGCCCCATTTGGCGAACACCGCGAACACTTCCTGCTCGCGCCCGCGCTCGGCGACCAGCAGCATGCGTTCCTGGCTTTCGCTCAACAGCATCTCGTAGGCGCTCATGCCGCTTTCCCGCTGCGGCACGCGGTCCAGGTTCAGCGCCACGCCCGTGCCTGCCCGCGCTCCCATTTCGCAGCTCGAGCTGGTCAGTCCGGCTGCGCCCATATCCTGAATGCCCAGGATGGCGCCGGTTTGCATCGCCTCCAGGCAGGCCTCCAGCAGCAACTTCTCCAGGAACGGATCGCCCACTTGCACGTTCGGCCGCTTGCCTTCGCTGGCTTCCGAGAACTCCTCGCTTGCCATGGTGGCGCCGTGAATGCCGTCGCGGCCCGTCTTCGCTCCCACATAGATCACCGGGTTGCCCACCCCCGAGGCTTTGCCGAAAAACAGCCGGTCCGCGCGTGCCAGACCCAAGGCAAACGCATTGACCAGCGGATTGCCGCTGTAGCAGCGGTCGAACACGGTCTCGCCGCCTAGGTTGGCGACCCCAAAGCAGTTGCCATAGTGCCCGATGCCGCTCACGATGCCGTCCAGCAGTGCGATGTTTTTGGTGCTGTCGGGTGGACCCAGCCGCAGCGAATCCATGATCGCCACCGGCCGCGCCCCCATCGTGAACACGTCGCGCAAGATCCCGCCCACGCCCGTCGCCGCCCCCTCGAACGGTTCAATGTAGCTGGGGTGGTTATGCGATTCGATCTTGAACACGCACGCCCAGCCGTCGCCCACGCTAACCACGCCGGCGTTTTCCCCCGGCCCCTGCAAAATATCCGCGCCTTGGGTCGGTAAGCTCTTCAGCAGCAGCCGGCTGCTCTTGTAGGAACAATGCTCGCTCCACATCACCCCGAACACGCCCAGCTCGGTTGGGTTCGGTTCGCGCCCCAGCAGGGTGCAAATGCGTCCGTACTCCGGCTCGCTCAGCCCCTGCAGGCGTAATTGCCCCTCCGCTACCGGCATGCCACCGCCGCCAGCGAGCGGAACAGATTCCAGCCGTCGCTTGAGCCCAATGCCCCGGTGAGGGCGCGCTCCGGATGCGGCATTAACCCCACCACGTTGCCGCCTTCGTTGCAGATTCCGGCAATGTCGTGCAGCGAACCATTCGGATTGTCCCCGTCATAGCGGAACACCACTTGCTTGCGTTGCTCCAGCCGTGCCAGTGTGTCCGGGTCGGCGAAGTAGTTGCCCTCGCCATGCGCCACCGGAACGTAGAGGGTTTGGCCGGGTTCGAGTGCGTGCGTAAACGGCGTGGATGTATTTTCCACGCGAATGCGCACCTGTCGGCACACATAGCGCAGCCCGGCGTTGCGCATCAGCGCGCCCGGCAGCAGGCCCGCCTCGCACAGGATTTGAAAGCCGTTGCAAATGCCCAGCACCGGATGTCCTGCGGCCGCAAAGTCTTCAAGCGAAGTCAAAATGGGCGAAAAGCGCGCAATCGCCCCGGTGCGCAGGTAGTCACCATAGCTGAAGCCGCCAGGCACCACGATCGCGTCGCACCCGCGCAGATCCCGGCTTTCGTGCCAGAGCGCCTCCGCGTCCTGGCCCGCCGCCAAAGACGCCGCCCGCAGCGCGTCGTGGTCGCAATTGCTGCCTGGGAACACCACCACGCCGATTTTCATGTCAGCTTCTCGGGGAGCAACTCTAGTTTACTATGCCGCAGCGGGGTCGCGCCGCTTTGCCCCGTGGGCAAAATCGGTGCGCCGGACCGCGAACCGTGGCAACTTGGAGACGCCCTGAGCGCCAGCGGGCGTCCGTTGCCGGCGAGCGACGCCCGGCCACAGCCCGACCAACGGGAGGGCGGCTCCAGAAAGAGGTGGCCGTGCCACCTTCGGAGTGGGCGAGCGCCCCAGCAGTCCCGACAGGGCGAAGCAGCCGCGCTGGGGCCCCCGCCAAAATTGGTTTTCTAGTGTTCGACGGCACCCACGCCGAGCACTTCCTGCACCCGCTTCAGGCCCGCCTGCAGCGCCGCCTGGCCTCGCGCCTCGACGTTCAGCCGCAGCAGCGGTTCCGTGTTGGAACTGCGCAGATTGAAACGCCAATCGGCGTAAGCGATCGAGAGCCCGTCGGTATGGTCGGGCGTTCCGTCGGCAAACCGTTCCGCCACCCGCGCCAGCACCGCCGCCGCATCTGCCACCTCGAAATTGATCTCGCCGCTCGCAAAGTAACGCGCCCTCAGCGGGGCCACCAGTTCAGAAAGCGCCTGATGTTCGCGTCCCAGCAGCTCCAGCATGAGCAGCAGCGGAATCATTCCGTTGTCGCGGTACCAGTTGCGCCGGAAGTAGAAATGGGCCGACATTTCGCCCGCGAACGCCGCATTCAGTTCCCGCATCTTCGCCGGGATGATGGTCATGCCCGCGCGGCTGATCACGGTCTTGCCGCCCAGCGCCGCAATCGTCTCCTGGGTGGCCCAAATGCTGCGCGGGTCTATGATGACCGTCGCCCCCGGCTCGTGGTGTAGAATCGAGCGCGCCAGAATCGCCGTGGTGAAGTAGCCGGATAAAAAGTAGCCCGTCTCGTCCACAAAAAAGCAGCGGTCGCCGTCGGCATCCCATGCCACCCCCAGGTCCGCCCCCCGCGCGCGCACTGCGCTTACCACCTCACCCTGGTTCTGCGGCAGCAGCGGGTTGGGCACGCCTCCGGGCACGGGAAAATTGCCATCCGGTTGTTCATACATCCCGTAAATTTCCAGCGGCAGCCGCCCCCGCTCGGCCACGCGCCGCAGCACCTTCACCTGCAGGCCGCAGTTGCCATTCGCCACCAGTTGCATGGGCCGCAGCGCGCGCGCGTCAATATAGCCCAGCACATAATCGGCAAATCGGTCCCAGACGTTTTCCTCGCGGTACCCGCCCTCCGCCGCCGCATCCGCTGCACCCTCGCCCCGCAGCGCCAGGTCACGCACTTGCTCCAGCCCGCTCGTCAGCGACAGCGGCACGGCGCCGCGCCGGCAGCAGTTGAACCCGTTCCACTCCTTGGGATTATGCGAGGCCGAAATCGTAAATCCGCCGTCCACATCGAGTGTAGCCACGGCGAAATAGAACATATCGGTGGAAACCGTGCCAATGTCCACCACCTCGACTCCGCACCGCCGCAGAGCCGCCATGGCCGCCGCCGCCAGCGCAGGGCCCGAGGCGCGCACGTCCTTGCCCACCACCACCCGCCGCGCCCCCACCACCTTCGCAAACGCCCGCGCAATCGCCTCCGCGCCCGCCTCATCGAGCTGGCCCGGATACACCCCGCGAACGTCATAGCTGCGAAAAATTTCCGGATCCAGCACGGCCGCTCCTCACATGCGCAAACCCCGCCAGGCTGCGACCGGGCTCATGGGTAGTACTGCCCCCAACGCTAACAAAACAGTTGCGCACAAAGCAAGGCGGACGCCGATTTTCAGCGTTGTTGACGCGGAGCTGCTAAAACCGTTGCAGTTTCCCCAGCCGCAGGATCTGGGTAAGCGTCCGGTTCTGCTGTCAATTACCCACAAGTTTTGTGCCCATCAAGACCCCGAGGTGGATATCAGTCAGACTCACCCAGCCGCGCCAGATGATTTCATTGCCTGGTGGCGAATCCCGGGCGCGTGCCAGATAGCCACCGAGCCGCGCCAGCTTGGCGATGTAGCGGCCAACCCCGGTTTTGGGAGAGGGATCGCCGACGCGGTCTTGGATCAGAGCGTCCCGAAGGCGGAGTTCGATGGGGGTGAGGGCAGCGCCGGCGCCCAGCCGGGGCGCCGTGCGATTGAGCATCGTGGTCCAAAAAATCCGCCAGCTCAGAACACAACAGATCGCGGTCAGGTTGACCAGCCGGTCTGCCGTTCGCAGCTTTGCCGCCTCGACACGGCACCCTGATTTCAGGATCTTGTGGTAGGTCTCGATCTTCCAGCGCATGGCGTACCATTGCAGCTTCTCGACCGCCTCGCGTCGCGACCTTACCGGAAGATCGGTCAGCAATTTCCACTCAACCCGCTCGCGCCCGTCGGGAGCGCCGCGCTCGACGGCGTGAATCACGGTCAGCGT
Source organism: Terriglobales bacterium (assembly GCA_050747905.1). Classification (GTDB taxonomy): domain Bacteria; phylum Acidobacteriota; class Terriglobia; order Terriglobales; family SCQP01; genus SCQP01. The sequence goes on from JBOGKQ010000006.1 coordinate 10,011, forward strand.
CAGCGAGGGATAGAGCTTCTGTTTCCCGATCGGGGGCAGCACCACAGCCCGGCGATAGCGAAGCTCCACAACTGCCACCGAGGGCCGGCCGTTCCGGTCCCGCACCGTGACGCGGTGCAGATCCTGCAACGGCGCTTCCGCCATTGCGCTCGCAACGGTGCATCCGCCGCCTCCGCAGAGGCGGTCCACGCAGGTACGGACCAGGAAATGGGTGCCCAACTTGTGCGCGGTGGAGAACAGTTCGAAGATATCGCTTTCGCGATCCCCGATATGCACGCAGCGCCCGGGTGTGGCCAGTAGGGCGGTGGATTGCCGCAGGTTCTCCAGCCAACGGATGCTCTCCTTCGCCTCAATCGGCACGCGCGTCGGCTTGATCTTCCTTTTTAAGCTGTTGCAACCCTTGAACTCGCTCCTCGTCCAGAATTTGATCGCTGCCAGCCCAAGTGGCAGGCCCTCCACGGTGACCGCCAGACTGGAATGCATGGCGATCCCGCAGCTTACGTAATCTTGCGAGTCTCCGGTGTAGCTGCGCCTTCCGGCGAGCCGGTGGCGGATGCCCACCGCCCCGGGATCGCGCCGATGAAAGGAACACTCGGTTGTGTCATGGAGCAACAGCAGAGGCGAGTCGCCGGCGGGAACCCGCCGGCAGGTCGAGTCGAAATGCCCGGCCAGAATCTCGCCTTCACCGACTCTGCCGTTGGAAAAGAATCGATAGGCCGCCTTGGCGTTGGCCCGGTCTTCACAGGCCCACGGGATGCTGCCCCCTATCCGCCCGGCGAGTTGTTCAACCAGCCTGCGGAATCGCCGATTCAGCCGCTCGTCACCGAAGTCGCAGCCCCGCAGCTCCTGCTCCAGCCAGTGATCCCTGCCCGCGTCCATCCTCCGCCCAAGCGTCGTGCACATACCGCAAGTTCAGCAACCGCTCCGCGCCGCCGGGAGTGATTATGCTGAGGCGGCATCCAGATTGCCAACCCGCGCTCGTACTGGCCGGCCGAACTTGTGGGTAATTGAAAGCGCAACCGGACGCTTACGAGAATCCGGGCATCACGTCATAAAGGGGCAGGCCTGCGCTGTGTCGACGGGCGCGGTGCGCAGGGCGATTTTGAGAGATATCGGAAGCTATTTCCGCCGACGTCCATTGGCCAAAGCGCCGCAACGGAATGGCGAGCGGTTCAATCCTACGAATATCCGGCACTATTCCGCTGACCCGCCCGCGCGCGGCTCCAATCGCCGCGACCGGCCCCTGGAAACGCTTCTGCAGAATCGCCCAGCCCCCCGATTCTACCTGGCTAAGCTTTTCGAGGGCAGGGCCCCCTGGCGGCTAAACCCAGACCGATCGCTCAGCCATGAGACAGATTTGGACGGCTGGCCCCACTCAGCGTGCGGCTCAATCATTCCCATTCCGAGCGGGACCCCCCCATCAGTGCTGGACCCGATGGAAGACCCAGCGGCCGGCGCACGACGCCTGAATCGCTTGAGTTTTAGTTTCGTCTGGTGCTCCGGAAATGGCCAGCCGCTGGGCGTCGTGCCGCGGAAGTAATGTTTCTGCCACTGGGATTCAGCCGTGCCTCCGCGCAGCCTCGCTATGAATTCATCCCGGCCCCTCTTCCAGCCCCTGTATTCCCTCTCCAGCTCGGGGCGGTTCTCGAATGGCTCGATCGCCGGCAGAAATTCTTCCAGACCCCCCCTTCGAACGGGGAAGATCATTGAGATCGGCTCCCCAGCGTTGAAGGTAAGCCAGGTTTCAGGCCTGGTTATCTTCCAATTCACCGTAAACGTGGTGACCGCCCAGTCGGTTTCCACTACGCCGTCGAGGGGCGCCGCTCCGTCCTTACACCAATTCGTCGGCCCTCGAACGTACAAGCTCCATCCCGGATCCGTGCGGAACAGGTACGGCACCGTCCAGGTGAGAATGCCATCCCCAAAGTGGCTCTTCGCCAGCAAATCGGCGCGCCAGGCCCCGGTTTCCCCTGGCTTGCGAAAGTGGTGGATGTGCAGGTCGGCCACGCCGTCTCCACCACTCCATTGGACGTCAATGCGGCGGTCATTCAAGAGGAACCAGCCCCATTGGTTTGCGATGAGCATGGGTAGACAACGATTAGCAAAAGCCGATCTCGTCTCGTCCATCCACCCGCGCTTCGCAGCGGCTGTGCACTAGCTCCATCCAACTGTGGCCCGTTGGGTACGCCAAGAGACGGGGGGGGCGCCGCCGCTGGGGTTGAGGGAGGGGACAGGAGTACCACCCAGCACGCGCCCAAGCCAATTTACCCGGCGCTTGGTCGAGCAAACTCCGACGATGTAAACCTCGCTCCTCATAGGGTGGGCGCCTATCGAGATGGATCGCCCGTGCCGCTCTGGTCAGCTGAGCAGCTGGACTGGAACTGCGCCTCCCGCAGTTTTCCCTCCCCTTGCCCGGTGGTTGCGATGCAGTAGCATCATTTTCTTTTCCCCTTTCCAACTTCCGCACGAGCCGGTGATTTCAGCCCCGCCCTTCGCGACGTAGGTACAGGGGGCTGTGCTGCACTGGGCGCCCGAGCCCAGCGACACGAGTCCGCACCCACCCCAGATGATCATTGCAGCTATTGCGAGCTCAACCCAGAAAACCGCTCTCCATTTGTGCATAAGCGACCCACACGTAAAGACGGCCCAGTCGTTAGCTCCCCGCCCCCAAGAGACCCCTGGGGTCCCTGCGCGCAACAGCACGTGCCACCACGTACGAGACGGAGAGAGCGACAGCCTCGACCACGACGACGGCTGCAACGCAGTCGCCCGGGCCCAATGCACCGCCCGCCCAGAAGTGACCGAACAAGCGCGACGACCACCATGCCAGGAGCGCGGCCAAAGCGGACGTGGCCAAGCACGCCGCGCAGTAGCGGGCGACAAAGAGTCGAACGAGCAAGTTGGGCTGCGCACCCAGCGCGAGCCGGACCCCCGTCTCGTGTTCCCGCCGCCGGAGCTCGGCAGCGCAGGCCGTCCACACACAGGCTCCAACCATGGCCAGACCCGCCACGGCAAGGGCCAGCAGGGACTCCGCAGCGAACAGCGCCGGCCTTGCCGCCGAGGCTACCATATCCGCTAGCGGCGCAAAACGCGAGACTACGGCACCCGGCGCAACAGCCGCTGCGGCCGACTTCACGGCGTCGTAGAGGGCCCTCGAGCCACCAGCGCCCGTGGCCTTGATCACGAGGTCAACATCAGTGAGGCCTACGGCCGTGGACTGCAGATATGCGGTGGGGATCACCGGAGACAAGAGATCCTTCTCGTGAACGTTTCCCACAACGCCGATGATCCGGTCCCAAGGCGCGCCTGGAAACCCTTGGTTGAGGAACTGACCCACTGCGGATGCCCCCGGTCCGATCAAGTGCGCCGCGGCCTCGTTAACGACGACTGCATCCCGGTCCGTCTGGGTGAAATTCCGGCCGTAAACAAGGGGGATCCCCAGCGCGGGCAGGGCCTTGGGGTCTACGGAGATCAAATGGATTGCCAGCGGAACGGATCGTGACCGCCCAGGGCTCCGCGAGACAGAGATTCCAGTCTCACTCACCGGATAGCCGCTGTACGGCGCGTTGCTGATCAGGCCCACTGACTCGACGCCGGGCGTGACACGGATTCGATCCTCAACTGTCGAGAAGTCAAAATTGGCGAGGCTGTTAAAGCGCGCGATGCCGGCGACCCACATCCTGTTTTGCGCCGCCTCGGGCAGCGACGAGGGAATCCCCTTCGCCTCAAACCTACCTGCGCTCATTGGCAGGGCCACTTCGCAAACGAATGCGCCGTGTACGTTAACCCCGGAGGCGATCCGCCGCAGCGCGACTGCGCCGCGCCCCAGCGCGACGACGACAGTAAGGATCAGGGTTGCGGGAATAACCTGCCAAGGTACGCGAGTTCTCCGCCACTTGCGGGCGAGGGCACCTTCCGCGCGAGCGCCCGTTTGCCGGGCGTGGGCTGCGACCGCAAGTGCAGCGGTCAACGCCAGGACTGCCGCTCCGGCCGCGACGTCCGTGCGCCAGATGACGGGGGCGCCGGTCTGGAACGCCTCGAAGTAGCTCGCGGTGAGGCGGGCGGTGGCAACCCCAAGGGCAACTGCGGCGGCAAGTGCTGGAAGGAACGCTAGTAACAGATCCTGGAGATTCGCAAAGAGCAGGAGCGCCGGCGTTGCACCCAGCGCCCTCCTGATTTGGGTTTCCACCCCGCGCCGGCCCGTTTCGTACGAATAGATGCTGAGCGAAGCTGCCACGGCGAGCAACAGGAAGAGCACCGCAATTGCCCACAGCCAGGAGGCAAGCCGGTACAGGTTGCCGCCCAGCAATTTACGGATGGGCTCAATCTGCACGTCCCTGCCGCTCCCCGCGAACAGGGGGGTCGCCGGCCAGGCGTGAATAGCAGCTGCCGCCTCCCGGACGGTTATCCCGGGCCTTAGACGCCCTATCTCCCCGGTCATCCAGTTTGGAGTTCCCGCCCACTGGACCGTTCTCGAAGATGTCATGTACTCCGGGATCCAGCCGTCGACGTTGCTCGGAAATCTTACCCATTGCGGCGCAACGCCGACCACCTGAAAGCGGAACGGGTAAAGGCGTGTCAAGTCTATCTCGTGGCCGATTATTTTTCGATCCGCATGGAAATAATTGCGCCACGCCTGATTGCTGAGCACAATTGGCTCCCAGAACGCCTGTTTGCCGGGCGGCAGAGGAGCGGCGATCGGAAGGCCGGCGCCAAGTTCCATTCGCCTGCCGAGGATGTTGAAGAACCCGGACGTGACGCAAGCGACCGTCCAGGGCTGCGGCGTTGAGCCAGTCTCGAGAAAATCCGGCTCCAAGTGGTACTCCGCTAGGCTCCTGAAGATGCCGCTTGCCCTCGGGTTCAGTTGCCAACCATAGTAAGGCTCAACCAAAAACCCCTCGCCCGCCGTTGTCACAACGACCTGCTTCGGGTTGGGGTAGGGCAGTGGGCCGTACCGGGTGAGGTAGGCGAGGTTCAGAGCCGACAGGGAGGCGCCGATCCCCGCAGCTAGCGAAATTGCCATAGCGAAGGAGATCCAAGGATGGCGCCTCTGGCGCCGAAACGTGGCCGCCGCACCCGCGTAAATCGAGGACCAAACGGTGGGGATGCCGCCGGGGCGATTGCTCATGGCAGCGCCTTCAGGGCGCGACGGGCCTCGGCCAAGGAGCGGTTGTCCATCTCGCCAGCCCTGTACCAGACGACCACGCCCGTTCCGCTGAGGAGTATGGTTTGGGGGGTGAGGAAAGGGTCGAGAACCCGCGCGAACGCCGCGTCGACATACTGGAGCTGAACCTTGCCGGCCTGAAGCGGGACCAAGCCTGTTTTCGGGGCGATCTGTACCTCCTCGCATCCCGCTGAACGCGCGCTGGCCTGCAGCGCCCCGAGCTGCGGCTTGTCGGCCCAGCAGTACGGGCAATCGTCGGAGGTGAGCCGCAAGAGATAGCACGCCCTGTCGCCCTGAGGCGGCATAGGCCTCCCGCCGAGTTCGTAGCCGGAAAGGCGGGGAAACTGCTCCCCAAGGCGGTAGAGGCCCGTTCGCGACCGAAGCCCGAAGTAGCACACGAGGGCAAGGAGGTTCACGGCGCCCGCTACAACCACCCCGAGATCGACCGCTCGCCGCGCCAGTCTCCTACTCATACCCTCGTACCATTCTAGTTCGCGGCTGCGACAATGCGAGCAGCCTCAATCGCTGGGTCCTCTGAGCTCGCGACCCAGACAATTGGTTGCGCTGGTCCCCTGTAGACCAGTGCCCCACCGTGAGGTACCAAAACAAGATCGACGATTCGCATCTCGTACGGATCAAGGTAGCCGAGAATCTTGAATCCAGCTCGGCCTTGGTACGCGTTGCAGCGGCTCCCTCGATTGCATACGCCCCAAATAGCCAAACGAGAAGCGGTGCGGATTCGCTCGGCTACCCACGTGCCCAATCACTTGAGAGAACAGCAAGCGAGGTGGACCCAACTGCAAAGGCCAAGGCGCCGAGGGCTCGCGCAAACAATTTATCCTTATTCACAGTCACCCTCCGTTCGCGAGGATGTTCCGGCCTTGGGCGCAGTCTAACGCCCTTCGAGGAGAATGTCAACCAAGTGGTCATATTCCCCAGAGGCTCAGGGAAGAAATCGGCCTTCAGGTGGGCGATCTCCTCGAGGCACGCGTGGAACGGGGCAATACGGTAACCCGTGATCCACCTGACCTCCTCCGCTCAATAGGTCCAATCATAATGTGAGTGGCGCCGGTTGTGGCTCGGTTGGGAGCCGGTTCAAAGCGTACGGAGACGGGGCGGGGGACGCCGTAGGCGGCCGGAGCCCAGTTTCCGCAGAAGCCGCCTGGTCGGGGGCCCGCCCCCCGAGGGCCGTATGCGGTCGAAAGCTGTTGTAGTCGCGGCGTCAAGCCTCGATGATCCGCCGGACGTCGGGCAGACTCAGGAACCAGTTCTCGTTCAGGCATTCATCGCGCAGCCTGCCGTTAAAGCTCTCGATATAGCCATTCTGCATGGGCTTGCCCGGCTGGATGAACTCCAGCCGCACGCCCCTCTCATAGGCCCACTGGTCCAGGGCACGGCCTGCGAACCCGGGGCCGTTGTCCGTCCGATTCGCTGCCGGTAGCCCGCACTCCGCTGCCAGCCGCTCCAGCACCCGCACCACCCTTGCGCCGGGCAACGATCCGTCCACCTCGATCGCCAGGCATTGCCGGCTGTAATCATCAACCACCGTCAGCATCCGGATCACGCGTCCCTCCGCCAGCGTATCCCGCACAAAGTCCATCGACCAGTGCTGGCGCACTGCCGTGGGCTTGGCCAATGGCTGCCGCAGCCGCGCCGGCAGGCGACGGCGTTTCCGCCGCCGCAGCGCCAAGCCTTCCTCCCGGTAGAGCCGCAACACACGCTCGTGATTCACCACCATCCCCTCCCGCCTTAAAAGCAGGGGCAGCCGTTCATGGCCAAACCGCTTCCGTTCCGCTGCCAGCTCCACCAGGCGCCGCCGCACCGCCGGTTCGCTTTCCGGTTGCTTCTGGTATCGCTGGCTGCTGCGATGGGCCGGGATCACCCGGCAGGCCCGACGCTCACTCAACTGCATCTGCTCGGCCAGCTCTTTCACCGCAGCTCGCCGGGCGTCGGGCCTTAGAACTTTTTTGACAGCGCTGCGCTCCGTGTGCTAAGACGGGCCGCGAAGCGAGCTGAGAACCGGCGTTGTATCAATACTGGACCGAATGCTGCCCCTGCAGCGTGCGCGCCCGTGAACGGCACCAGGGTAGCTATGGGAAAAACGTTCCTCATCCATTGTCCGTGGTGCGGTTACGAAGGGAAACCACGCTGGCATCGCGATTGGAAATGTTCCAAATTCGTGCTCTTCTTCTTTGTCGGATTTGGATTCGGAGGCATTCTCTACCTCCTACTCGGCGGAACGAGGTCCATGAGGTGTCCGAAATGCAGACAGAGCAGTGTGATGCCCCTCGAAACATGGAATCAGCTAAGCAGTAAGGAGCAATCAACATTGCCGCGACCCACCCCTACCCAAATGATCACACCGTAGCACTGGTAGACGGGCGCAAAGCGTGCAGGCCCAGTATTTATGCGGCTTGCCACAGTCTCCGCCGCGTCGTTGAGGTTGGCGGACACTGAGCAACGTACCGCCCACGCCCTCCGCCCGCCGCGCCCCCAGCCGAAGTCCGCCGGGATGTCGCTGGCTATGCTTCCGGGGCGCTACGCGCCCCTACAGCCCAGCGCACCCGGTCAGCTTCGCCCGTGGCCCCCTAGCGCGGGGTCAGTCGGGTGGCGGGGGCGAGGCGGCGGTCAGTCCGGTGCCGAAAGGGGATGTTGTAAGGTGCGCAGCTTCACGCCAATCAGCCCGGCCGTTTCCTTTCTCAGGGTTGTCAAATAGATCTCTTGATGATTGCTCTGGTGGACTGGCCCAGCACCGCGTCAAGCGGCGATGGCGGGCATCACCGGCAGGCCCGACGCTCACTCAACGCCAGCGGCTCCCACACCGCCAACACGCCCGCAGCGCTGGCTGGCGCCGTAAACCAGTCCCGTTGACGGGCGCGGGCCCCAGCCAACGCGCCAGCGTCGGCGGCGAGCGCGTGGACGCCGTGATATACGCCGGCTTCAGCGCCTCGTCGCGCGGCATCACGCGTCGCGGAGCAGTTGGTTGGGGTCGGTGCGGGCGGCGCGCAGAGCCGGGATCACGCCGGCAGCGACGGCGGCCGCCAGCATCAGCACGCCCGCTGCCGCCAGCAGCCGCCCATCGTTGGGCGCGACCTCGAACAGTAGGCCACGGATCGCCCCGCCTGCCCACCAAGCCGCCAACAGTCCCGCCAGCGCGCCCGCGAGCCCTAGCGCCGCAGTGTCGCGGATCACGCGCGCGAACAATCCGCCCGGACTGTCGCCCAGCGCCAGCCGAATCGCCAGCTCCCGCCGCCGCTCCGTTACGCGCCGGGCCATGCAGGCAAACACGCCTGTCAGCCCGATCGCCAGCGCCAGCAGCGCGAAGGTCAGCGCCAGCGACGTCCGGAACCGCTCCACCCGCGGATCCAGCCGCCCTGCCAGGGTGCCCATCGCGTGCGCGGCGGCGGGCAGCGGAGCGCTCGCCGCCACCTGCCCCAGCGCCGCAAGCCCGGGCGCGGCGGGTCCGCGCGCCCGCGCCAGCAGCGTCCAATAGCCGGAAAAAACCGGAGGCCTCGCCGTGTAAATATGCGGCCGGGCCCTTTCCGTTCGCCCCTCGCGGATATTCCCCACCACCGCGGCCACGACGCTACGGTTCTCATGACCGGTGTTACCCCACGTCATCGGGCGCCCCACGGCATCAACAGTGCCGAACAGTTGCCGCGCCGCCGCCTGGTCCACCACCACGGCGTTGCTGCCCAGCCGGTAGCGTTCCAGGCTCCCTTCCAGCACCGGCATCCGCAACAGCGAAAAATATCCACGGGTGGCAAACCACACCCGGCGCCGCGGCGAGACCCTGGTCAGCGGCTGCCAGCCCGCCACCGCCTGCGCGTACCAGTCCGCCAATGCGGGCGCGGCGTTGGAAACGGCGACCTCGCCCAGCGTCGGCTGTTGCCGCATCGAGCTCAGCAGCGCCACCACCTGCGCGTCGCTCTCCGCCGCCGCCGCGGGCGCGCCCTTTTTCGGCTGCCGGGCCATCAGCCGCGTGTACACCACGCCCTGCGTGGAATACCCCAGGGGCACGTTCACCAGATGCACAAAGCTCGCGGTCACCAGCCCCGCCACAAACACCAGCGCCACGCTGAGCGCGATTTCCGCCGTCGCCAGCGCGCCCAACCGCAAGCGCCCGCCGCGCGCCTGCACCGCCTTGCTGCCGCCGCTGTACGCGCCCGCCAGGGCGCCGAGCGCCGCCGCCGCCGCCAGCATTGCCGCCAGCACCCGCGCATCGGGCGCAGCCCCGGCGGGCGAATGCAGATAGAACGACCCCAGCCGTGCCAGCGCGTGCCCGCTCAGCGCGGCCACGCCCACCCCCGCCGCGCCTCCCAGCAACCCCAGCAGCGCTCCTTCCGCCGCCGATTGCCGCCTGAGCCGTCCCGGCGACGCCCCCAGCGCCACTCGGATCGCGCGCTCTTCCCGCCGCTCCATTCCCGCCGCTCCCAGCAGGCAAGCAGCGTTCAGAAATCCCAGCAGCAACACCACGGCGCCGCCGGCCAGCAGAATTTCGATTTCCGGCCGCACATACATTGATTCGGCCGCCAGCACCGGCAACAACGTCTCGTTGCGGATATAGCGTCCTTCGAGCGTCGCGCGAGCAAGAATGTAAAGTTTGCCGGCGAGTGCGGTAAGGTTCACGCCCGGCGCTGTTCGCGCCAGCGCCACCACGCTGGTCGGCCCCGGCCAGCCGTTCATGCGGCCGAGCAGCGGCAGCGGCACCCAGGCCTCCGCCTGGCTGGGCAGGTAATCGGACGTCGGCACGTGATACATGCCCGGCATCACGCCAATCACGCGGCACTCGACGCCGCCTAAATTCACGCGGGCGCGGCCGACCAGCGCCCTATCCCCGCCCAGCGTTTGCTGAAACAGTTGTTGGCTGAGGAGCACAACCGGCACGCTGCCATCGTGCTCGTCCCGCGATGAAAACGGGCGCCCCACCGCCGGCCGCACGCGCAGCAGGTGGAGGGTGCCCAGTGTCAGCCCCACCACGTCGGCCATGCCGACAAACCCGCCGCTTTTAACGAGCTCACTATCATTTTCGAATCCGCCCAGCTCCAACCCCGGAATATGCGCCCGCTCCCACGCGCTCATGGTCGCTGGCCCTGCATACGGGCTGTCCCCGTAGGGTGCAAGATGGTGAACCGCCATCAACTGGCGCGCTTGCGGCAGGTTGGGCAGCTGCCACAGGGCCCCGTCCGCGAGGTCCAATACAGCCGCCGCCACCGCGATCGTCAAGGTGAGGATTGCAACCACGGCGCCGCTTGCGCCCCGCCGCCTGCCACGCCAGAGGGAGCGGAATCCGGTCATGCCGTCATCTTACCCGGAATAACCTTTTTGACCACCCAATACGCCACCAGCTTTGTCGAGCGCCAGAACCTCACCATGCGGATGTTCATGCGGCGGTTCACCCGGCTAACCAACGCCCTCTCCAAGAAGATCCAAAATCATGCACACGCAGTGGCGATCTACTTCATGTACTATAGGCCGTGGTGTCGGGGCTTGCGAAGCACCTGTGGAGCATGGAAGAGTTGGCTGGTCTACTCGCGCTAGAAGATCAATTTCGCCGTCAGCTCGATCAGCCGAGGCGATGCATCCCCGCCCAGGAACGAGCCCAACAGGCTGGTAGGCACGCTCACGGTGCTGATCACCTGTCCGAATTGCGGATTGGCCACGTCCCCCACCGGCTCATCGAAATTGGCGTGGTTGAACAAGTTGAAAAACTGAATCCCCAGCCCCAGCTGACCCTGCTCCCAGCCCGGAATGGCGGTGTTCTTGGTGACGCTGAGATCGGTGTCGAAGAAGTGCGGCCCGCGGAACTGGTTGCGCATCTGGCTGCCGAAGCCGGTGGGCGTGGCCGTGGAGACGGAAAAGGCAGTCGGGAGCAGGCACTGCTTGTTTACGGTGCAGGTGCCGTTCTGGCCGTTGCCGCCAATTTCACTGGCGAAAAGCGTGGCGCCGTAGTTGTTGCCGGCCAGCGCCGAAGTGGCGTTGGTGTCGATGACGGTGAGCGGCATCCCGCTGCGTGTGAACAGATTGCCCGCCAGCGTCCAGCCCTTCCAAATGGCGCTGCCCCCGCCCGCGCCGAACAGGTTGGTAAAGGGCAACTGCCAGACGTAGTCCAGGCTGAAATAGTTGCGGACGTCGTAATCGGCGTTGCCGTAATTGTAGAGGCGCAGGTTGTAGGGGTCCTGCGGGGCCAGAATGCTGGTGTTGGTGGATTCATTGAACGGATTGAACCCGCCGTTGGAGATCTCGTCGAGGGCGTGGCTCCAGGTGTAGTTCGCGCCCAACTCGAGGCTGTGGCTCATGCGGTGATGCACCCGCAGGATCAAGCCGTTGTAGTTGGAAATGGCGTCGTTTTGCAGGGTCGTGATCGTGCCGAAGCGGGCGTCGGTGGCGGTCGCGGGCAGGCCGGTAAATCCGGGCATGAAGGCATTCAAACCGCTGTTCATGACGGGCTCATGAATGCCGTGGTTGCCAACGTAGTTGGCGCTCACGCTGCTGTTTTGCCCCAACTGCCGCTGGATCTCCAGGTTCCACTCGTAGTAGGTGGGCGGCTTCACGTCTTGCTGGGTGTTGAAAAGCCCCGGGGGTACGAAGCCAGGATTGGTGGCCGAAATCGAGTTCACTGTCCCACCGCTGGAAAAGGCGCTCAGAAAGGCGGCATTATCGGCTGCGGCCGCATTCACCGCGCTGCCCGCCGTGCCCGGCGCCAGCGTGCCCGGTACGACAAAGGTGTTGAGGTTGGGAGCGTTGCCGGCCAAATCGTCCATGACCTGGCCCGGCAGGGTATCGTTGAACATCCCAAAACCGCCACGCAGCACCGTGGCTGAGCTTCCAAACAGCGACCAGGCAAAACCGAAGCGCGGCTCCCAAAGCACCGCCGGGGTGGTGGGGTAGGCCTGCCGCAGCCCCGTCTGGATCACCGCGTTGTACGGCACGCTGGCATCATGCGTCAGTTCCGAAAACGGCGAGGTCAAGCGGGAAACGCAGTCGTGCAGGCACACCGGATTGGAGTGGTGCTCGACCCGCAGCGACCAGGTGGTTTTCAGCGAGGGCGTCAGCGCGATATCGTCCTCAAGATAGGCCCCCAGGCGATAGAGGCGCACCGGCTGGTTCAGGTTGCTGGGAAAGGCTTGCTCTGCGAAGGTGGCATTGCCGGCGAAAAAATCAGTCAGGTCGGATTCGACCAGCGGGGTGCTCAAAATGCCCATGTCGTAATCATTGATAAGGTTCATGGTCCAGTCGAGTCCCGCTTTCCAGGTTTGGCCGCCGTGCAGCATGGAAAAGTCGTCGGTCAGCGAGTACTGGGTCACGTTGCGGCCCTGCGGGAAGATGTCATCAATGCCGCCCAGGTTGGAGAAACTGGCACCGGAAAAGTTCAACGCCATGGGGAACACCGCGGAGCGGGCTGCGGCATCGGTGCCGAAGATCGCCGAGTAATGGTTGGCGCTGGCGTTGAACTGGTTCACCGAGCCGCCGCTGAAGCTGTGCGTCCAGTTGTACTGGCCTTGGTACTCGGGTTGGTTGCTGAAGATATTGAACGCCGGGTTGATGGGATCGGTGTTGGTGGCCTGTATGCCGCGGTCGAGCGAATAGCGGAAGTACATGCTGTCGTTGGCGTCCACGTGCTGGTCGATGCGGAAGGCGAGGTCCCATTCATGGGTGCGATTGCTGGCGTTGGATTGAAACGCCAGCGCGCAGGGCCCGCCTGACGGCAGCGCAAAGCCGGCCGAGCAGCCGCCGTCGGTCAGGTTCGCGGCCGTGGCCCGGCTGGCGCCGGGGGCGCTGTTATACAGTGAAAAAATGGAGTTGTAAAACGGGATCTCGTTGCTGTTGCCGTTGGCGGCGAGGTTGGCGAGCGTGGCTGCCTGGAACTCCGGGCTGGGGATGCGCGCCTGTACGCTGGTGGGTAACACCACCTCGAGCCCGTCGGTGTTGACAAAAAAGAACGTCTTGTCCTTGATGATGGGTCCGCCGAAGCTGGCCGTCCAATTGTTGATGTTGTCGAACGAACGCGGCGTCCCGCTGGCGTTGTTGAAGAAGCTGTTGGCGTTCATGACTCGCCCGTTCCAGTTGTAAATCGCCGCCCCGTGCCAATCGTTGGTGCCGGATTTGGTCACATAGTTGACGTTGGCGCCCCCAAACCCCCCGTACTGTCCCGAGTAGCCGTTGTTGGTCACCGTCACCTGCTGCACCCCGCTCGATCCCATCATCAGGTTGGTCGGTCCGGAGTTGTTCAGATTCAAGAAGGGATCGTTGTCAGGCTGTCCGTTGATGGTGAATAGGTTCGAGGTGGCCGGCATGCCAAAGGTTTCAAAGTTGCCATAACCGCCTTGCGTGTTCATCACCGCTCCCGGCGCGGTCTGCACCATGGCCGTCAGGTCGCCGCCGCCGTTCGGCAGCAGCGCCACCTGCGCGGCGCTGAAGTTGGTCGAGATGTTGGCGTTGTTGGTCTGCACCGGCGCCGCTTCGCCGGTTACGGTTACCGTCTGCGTGGCCGCGCCCACTTGCAGTTGCAGGTTGGCCGCCTCCACTTGCCCGACGTTGACGCTGACTTGTACTTTCTTCGGCGTGAATCCTGTGGCCGTACCCTCCACCGTATAGTTGCCGGGTGGCAGCAGTGAGAAGCGGTAATCCCCGTGTACGCCGGTGCTCACCGTTTGCGCCGCATTCGTCTGCGTGTTGATCAGCACCACCTTGGCGCCCGGAATCACCGCCCCGCTGGGGTCGGTGATCACCCCGGCGATATCGCCCGATGTGGTGCTTTGCGCGGTGGCGCGGCTGAGCGGCAACAGCGCCAACAGCCCGAGCGCCAATAACAGCATGGCAGTGCGTGTCATGGTCTTCACGATGGTGTTCATGGTCTTCATGCGTTTCCTCCGGGGATTGTCCCGCTGCCACTTAACGTGCAGCCCAAGGACCGTTTCCGCTCTGCCCGGCGGCGGTGATTCCGCAAGCGTTAGCGCAGCCGGCGAACATTCCTGCCTGTGGCTTGTCATAACCAGCGTCTCTTGTTCTAAAATTCCGGAGTGGACGCGCTCGATCTCACCGCGGCAACTTGGAGACGCCCTGAGCGCCAGCGGGCGTCCGTTGCCGGCGAGCGCCGCCCGGCCACAGCCCGACCAATGCCGGGGCCCCCAACGCGCTCGCGCGTTGGGGTGGCAATGGGAGGGCGGCTCCAGAAAGAGGTGGCCGTGCCACCCGCACGCACGACTCAGAACGAAGTTCCGCGCCGCAGTTCGCCCCGCCCCGCTCCGCTGCTTCGCCGCTTTGCCGCATGCCTGGACCGTGAGCGCTGGTTCAAGCCCGGCGACCGCGTCGCCGTCGCCGTCTCCGGCGGTGCCGATTCGGTGGCGCTGTTCCTGCTGCTGCGCGCCGTGGCTGCTCCCCGCGGATTGCAGCTTTCGATGGTTCATTTCGACCACCGCTGGCGCGATGATTCTGGCGAAGATGCCGGCTTCTGCGCCCAGCTCGCCGCCCAGGCCGGCGTCGAGTTCCATCTCGGCCGCGCCGCCACCCCGCCCACCCGCGACCGCGAGCAGTGCGCGCGCCGGCAGCGCTATGCCTTCTTCTCCGCGCTTCGGGCCGAGGCCCGCGCCGACGCGGTGGCCACCGCCCATACCGCCGACGATCAGGCCGAGACGGTGCTGCTGCGCCTCTTGCGCGGTGCCGGGTCCACCGGCTTGGCCGGCATTTTGCCTCGCCGCGGCGACGGCATTGTCCGCCCCCTGCTCCGCTTCCGCCGCGCCCCGCTGCGCCTCTGGTTGCGCTCTCGCAACCAGCCTTGGCGCGAAGATCCAACCAATGCCGAGTTGACCCATGCCCGCAACCGCCTGCGGCTCCAGTTCCTTCCTCAGTTGCAAGCCGCCTTCAACCCCTCCCTGGTGGAACGCCTCGCCTCCCTCGCCGAGCTGGCGCGCGGCGAAGAGGAGTTTTGGGCGGCTTACCTCGATTCAGTTTGGGCGCGCCTGTGGCGGCCTGCGCCCGGCGGCGGTTCCTTCGAACGCTCGCGCCTGCTCACCCTTCCCCTCGCCGTCCAGCGCCGTGTGGTCAGGGAAGCGGTACGCCGCGTGCAGGGCAACCTGCGTGGCCTCGATGCCCTCGCGGTTGAAGAAATCCTGCAGTGGCTCGCGGCTGCTTCCCGCCACCCCCGCCGGCGCCGCCTGGCCGGCTGCCAGGCACTCCTCACCGCCGCTAAACTCGGCATTTATTTGGCCGATACGCTATAATGGCGGCAGTGCCCGACGTGTGCCCGGCCTGCCGCGTTCGCCGCGCCGCCGGGGTGACGCCGATTTGGTGGGAACTCTTCATTGCCCCGCACATCTAATACTTGTAGAGCGCATTAAGAGGCAGCTTGAACTCAACCGTAAAAAGTGTCGTCTTGTGGGTGGTGCTCATCGCCGCCGCTCTGGTGCTCTGGCAGATGGTCAAGATGGGCGGAGCCTCGGCCCACGAGCAGCAGATCAACTTTACCCAGTTCATGACTCAGGCCCAGTCGGGCAACCTCGAGTCGATCACCATCTCCGGCGACCAGGTGCACGGCAAGGTGCATTCGCCCAAGGACGAAACCTTCACCACCGTCATTCCCGCCAACTACCCCGATCTCTACAAAACCCTCCAGGACAAGGGCGTCTCGGTCACCATCAAAGAACAGTCCAACGGGATGTGGGCCAACCTCCTGATCAACGGCATCCCCATTCTGTTGATCCTGGCGCTGTTTATTTTCATGATGCGCCAGATGCAGACGGGCGGTAACAAGGCGCTTTCGTTCGGCAAGAGCCGCGCCCGCCTGCTCTCCACCCAGCAGAAAAAGGTCAGCTTCAAGGATGTCGCCGGCGTCCAGGAGGCCAAGGACGAACTCAAGGAAATAATCGAGTTTCTCAAAGAGCCGCAAAAGTTCCAGAAGCTCGGCGGCCGCATTCCCAAGGGAGTGCTCCTGGTCGGCCCTCCCGGCACCGGCAAAACCCTGCTCGCCCGCGCCATCGCCGGCGAAGCCAACGTGCCGTTTTTCTCCATCTCCGGCTCCGACTTCGTCGAAATGTTCGTCGGCGTCGGCGCCAGCCGTGTCCGTGACCTGTTCGAACAGGGCAAGAAAAACGCCCCCTGCATCATCTTCATTGATGAAATTGACGCCGTCGGCCGCCATCGTGGCGCCGGTCTCGGCGGCGGCCACGACGAGCGCGAGCAGACGCTCAACCAGCTCCTGGTCGAAATGGATGGTTTCGAGAGCAACGAAGGCGTCATTCTGGTCGCCTCCACCAACCGCCCTGACGTGCTCGATCCGGCGCTGCTGCGTCCCGGCCGCTTTGATCGCCGCGTCGTGGTGGGCCGTCCCGATCTGCGCGGGCGCGAGGAGATTCTGCGCGTCCACGCCCGCCGCGTTCCCCTCGCCGAAGACGTGGATTTGGGCGTCCTCGCCCGCGGTACCCCCGGCTTCACCGGTGCCGATCTCGCCAACCTGATCAACGAAAGCGCCCTGCTCGCCGCCCGCTATAACCGCAAAACGGTGGTCATGTCCGATCTCGAGGCTGCCAAGGACAAGGTCCTCATGGGCGCCGAGCACCGCTCCATGATCATCACCGACGAGGAAAAGAAAAACACCGCCTACCACGAAGCCGGCCATACCCTGGTCGCCGCCATCATCCCCAACTCCGATCCCCTCCACAAGGTCACCATCATTCCCCGCGGCATGGCGTTGGGCGTGACCATGCAACTGCCCACCGACGACAAGCACACCTACTCGCGTGACTACCTCCAGGCCCGCTTGGCGGTGATGATGGGCGGCCGCATCGCCGAAGAGCTGATCATGCAGCACATGACCACCGGGGCCGGCAACGACATCGAGCAGGCCACCGACCTGGCCCGCAAAATGGTTTGCGAGTGGGGCATGAGCGAGCTCGGCCCGCTGACGTTTGGTAAGAAGGAAGAGCAGATCTTCCTCGGCCGCGAAATCGCCCAGCACCGCGACTTCAGTGAGGACACCGCCATCCGCATTGACCAGGAGGTCCGCCGTTTGGTGATGGAGGGCTACGACACCGCCCGCAAGGTGATCACCGAACATGTCGCGATGCTGCACAACCTGGCCCTCGCCCTGCTCGAGCGCGAAAGCCTGGGTGCGGAGGAAATTCGCATGGTGCTGGCCGGCCAGTCGCTGCCCCCGCTTGAGATTCCACCCCCGCCCAGCGGCGGCGGCGAAGCCCAGCCGCAGGAGGTCCTGCGCCCCGAGCCTGCCCGCGCCCCCCGCCCGCTGCCCGGCGACCACCCCCAGCCCGCCTGATCACCCACGATTGATCTGGTTCCATCCGCGTCGTAATGGAATCAATCGCTTAGACGCGGAACTGGCACACCGCGGCAACTTGGAGACGCCCTGAGGCCAGCGGGCGTCCGTTGCCGGCGAGCGACGCCCGGCCACAGCCCGACCAACGGGAGGGCGGCTCCAGAAAGAGGTGGCCGTGCCACACGCGGCAATCTGGAGACACCCTGAGCTCCACCAGCCCCCCGCGGCAACATTTGCTATCATCGCCCCAGACTCATGTCGGCTCTCCTCAAGCCCCGTCTCCGCGTCCTTGTCTCCATGTGCGCTCTGGCATGTGGGCCCGCTTTGTCGGCAGCCGCCCAAGCGCGCAACCTCAAAGACCTGGCCACCGGCAAGCTGCTCGTTGCCAGCCGCAGCGTGACCAACCGTCAATTCCGCCACACGGTCGTGCTGCTGATACAGGTGGACGACAAGGGGGCCGCCGGGCTGGTCTTGAACCGCCCGACATCTGAAACTCTCGCCCAGCTCTTCCCCAAGCTCCCGGCAGCGCGCGGCCGCACCGATGTCGCCTACTGGGGCGGTCCCGAGGCCGCAACGCAGATTGTCTCCCTGGTTACGGTTCCGGCCCCTCTGCGCGAGGGCCGTCAAGTGTTGCCAGGCTTATACGTGAGCACAACCAGGGCCTTGATGGAGCTCGCCCTGAACGCCCAGAAGGGGCCAGGCTCGTTTCGCATCTATCGCGGCTACGCCGGCTGGGCTCCCGGCAAGCTCCCGTACGAGCTGGCTGAGGGTCGGTGGTATGTCCTTCCGGCGTCCTCCCAGGTGGTCTTCGACCCCAATCCTGCGACCCTCTGGGCCCGCCTCACGGCACACACCCTGCACCCGCCCCAACCCGCGACGGATGCTAAAATTTATGGGCCGGGCGCGGTAGCCAAGTGGTAAGGCAGAGGTCTGCAAAACCTTTATTCGTGAGTTCGATTCTCACCCGCGCCTCCAGTCCCTTCCTGCGTCGAGTTATTGCAACTTAAACGCGTCGCTCACTCTGTCATCTGGAGTAAGCAACCCGCAGGCCCACTTTCTGCTTCTTATTCCTCTGTACCCGCGAGCGCCCCCGGGGAAATACGCAGGCGCGCTGGGGCCCGCGCCAACATTGGATACCTGATAGCCAACGCCGTGTCTGCCCTCTCCGCCAGCCTCGCCCCTTCCCCCGCCTCGCAACTTCCGCTCCTCTGGCACGACCACCTCCTGCACCGCCACGCCTCCCGCGCCCACCACCTCGAACTCAACCGCCTCGCCCACGCCCTTGCCTCCCGCCTCCACGCCCGCCTCACCCACCACGCCCTCCTGCCCTATCCCCAGTGGCTCGCCTCCCTCTCTATTCCCCTCTCCACCTCCACCCGCCTCCTCGCCCTCCTCGATCCCCGCCCCGCTCCCCCCGCGGCCACCCTCGCCCACCTCCAACTCTCCGTCCGCCTCTCCCCCCTCGATTCCTCCATTGCCCGCGGTGCCCTCCAGTCTCTCGACCCCACCTACGCGCCTCAGGAGCCGCCCGCGCAGTTCCACACCAGTCGTGGACTAGCGGACCATAACGCACGCGGTTCTTCCCAACCGGGGGCTGCTCTAAATTGCGGCCGCATCGTTGCCGAAGCCTTCCTCGTCTCCACCCAAGGCGACCTCCGCCATCGCCTCCGCTCCATCCGCGACCGCCATCCCGACGATTTCAACCCCCAGGTCTGTGCCGCCCTGCCTCCCATCCTCGTCCCCGCCCCTCCCGCCGACCGCGCTATGCCTCCCATACTCCCCGACCCCGACGACACCCAGGTCCGCAGCCTCTACTCCCAGTTCCTCACCGCCCGCCGCGCCCATCGCCTCGAGGCCTGCGAGCTCTCGCGCCGTCTCCCCTTACTTGGCCGCCTCCTTGCTCTCAAGCAACACGAACTGGCCACCGCCGGCCGTGCCAGCCACTTCAGTGCCTTCCTCCGCCACCATCACATTCCCCGCCCGACCGCCTACCGCCTCATCAATAACCACGCGGCGGAGCCGGGCCGCGGCGGTCCCCGGCGGCGAGGTGCCAACGATCCAAATTGTCTCGAAATTGCGCCTTCCGATCTTGAGCTCCACGCCACCTCCCTCACCCTCCGCCTCACGCCCCAGCAGACGGCGATCATTCACGCTGCCCTCACCGGCCTTTTGAGCCAGCCCCGTCCCCTCAATATCTCGAAACTCGTCATCTCCGCTTTCCTGAACCTCCTCCCTGCCGACGTCAGTGCCCCCCTTTACGAGTTCTGGGCATCCCCGCCCCCCTGGTTTCGCCTCCCTCGCTTCCTCCCTCCCCTGCAACTCCGGGCGGCAGCTGGCTGAATAGGCAAACGCGGAAATTTGCAGATCGCGGGGGTCTGCGCCAACATTCCGCCCCCCCGCCTGCGCGCTATAATCCAGAGTTACTCCCGTTCGCCTAAGGATTTGCCGCAGTGTCCACTTTTGACGCCGCTCCCTCGCACGGCCTCCGCAATCTTGCCGCTGTCGTCATTGTTCTCGCTATTCTCGCCTGCGGGTACGCGTTTATCCGCGGCTCGGCGCCTGCGATCAGCGCGCCCGGCCTGCCGGTGGCGGTGGGCCAGCACAAGCTGCTGACCGTAGATCTGCAATCCTCGGCGGGCGTGGCCTCGGTGGAGGCGCATTACCTGCAGGGCGGCAGGCAGATCCGCATCGCACGCCACACGTTTGCGCCGCGCCGCTGGTTCACCACCGGCGACAGCCCTGTCGTGGTTCATTTTTCCTTCCAGGCTGGCCGCGGCGATACCCCCGGCCTCAACGACGGTCCGGCACAGTTGGTGGTGACGGCGCGCTCGGCCAACCTGCGCGGCTCCCAAGCCACGCTGGCCCGCACCATCACCGTTGACACCGTCCCGCCGCGCGCCTATGCCTTGAGCACTCAGATCTACCTCAACCAGGGCGGCTCGGCGGTGGTGGTATACGACGCCTCGAAAAACACCACCCGCTCGGGGGTAGAGATGGCGGGCACATTCTTCCCCGGCTATCGCCTGCCCAACGCTGCTCCCGGCGGTACGGGCACGACCATGTTTTGCTTTTTCGCCTATCCTTGGAATGCACCGGCCGCCGCGAAACCGCACCTCATCGCCCAGGACGCGGCGGGCAACGAAACCACCGCTGCGCTGCCGGTGACGACGTTCCCCAAACAGTTCCGCCACCGTACTCTGGACATTACCGACGATTTCATCCAGCGCGTCGTGATGCCGATCATTGCTAATATGCCCGGCCTGAAGGACGAGGGCGATCCGCTCAGGAACTTTCTTGAGGTCAACCGTGACCTGCGCCGCACCGAGACCCAGCAGCTGGTGGATGTGGCCGCGCAGAGCGAACATAAATTCCTCTGGCAAGGCCCGTTCGTGCAGCTGAAAAACTCTGCGGTCGAGGCCGATTTTGCCGATATTCGCACCTACACCTACCACGGCCGCGTGGTGGACCATGAAACCCATCTCGGCTACGATCTGGCCGCCGTGCGCCACACTCCGGTCAAGGCGGCCAACTCCGGGCGCGTGGTCTGGACCAAATATTTCGGCATTTACGGCAACTGCGTCCTGATTGACCACGGCTATGGCCTGATGTCGTTGTACGCGCACCTGAACGACTTCCAGGTCAAACCGGGCGCAATGGTGGCGCAGGGCCAGCTCATCGCTCATAGCGACTCGACCGGACTCGCCGGCGGCGATCACCTGCATTTCAGCATGTTGCTCGATGGCGTTCAGGTGAATCCGCTCGAATGGTGGGACCCGCACTGGGTCCAGGGCCGCATTGAAGCAAAATTGCGGGCCTATACGGCCGGCGGGGCGCCGTCCTCCGCCCCCGGGAACCGATAACCTCCATGGAGGCGGGATGCAAGCGGAGCGAGGCCGCAGGGAGCAAGGGCGAGGGGGCGCATGGGGACATAAGCTCCACCCCCGCATAAATTGTTGAAACCAGTGCCGCTGCCGCCACGTCACGTCACTGAACCTGCCCGTCAGGTGGAACCGGTCAAATAAATATGCCTTGGGGGTGTGATCGCAGGGTTTTCCTACCCTTACTTTGCCTCTGCCTGCCGTGGACGTTGGCGGCCCAGGGCACGCCACCGGCACCGGCACCGGCCGGGCCCGCCATTAGCCTCCAGCAGGCCTTGCAGTTGGCCCGGCAGCACTCGCCCGCGCTGGCCGTCGCGCGCGCCAACATCCCGCAGAGCCAGGCCCAGGTAATTACCGCCGGCCTGCGGCCCAACCCGGTTCTGGCCTGGGATGCTCTGTTCGTTCCGCTCTTCGATCCCCATGATTTCACCGGCGCCTACCTCAACAACTCCACTGAGCTCGACGCCAGCGTAGCCTTCACCATCGAGCGCGGCCACAAGCGTCAAGCCCGCCTTCAGGCCGCGCGCGACGCCACCACCGTGGTTGCGGACCAGACCCGCGACAGTGCCCGCGCCCTCACCTTCAACGTCGCCCAGGCCTACCTCGCCGCTCTGCTCGCCCGATCCAGCCTACAGTTTGCGCGGCAGGATCTGGCCAGTTGGCAAAGCACGCTGCAGATCAGCCAGGCGCGCTACCAGGCTGGCAGCATCAGCCTGGCCGACCTCGACGCCATCCAGCTCCAGCAGTTGCAGTTTCAGTCCACGGTGTCGGCTGACACGCTGGCGCGGCAGCAGGCGCGCACCCAGCTCGAGCAGCAGGTGGGCATGGGCGTTCTGCCCGCCCATTTCGCCCTCGCCGGCACCCTGCAGTTTCAGCCGGTTCAGGGGAACGCGCAGGATTTGCAACTGCTGGCGCTGAAAAACCGTCCCGACCTGCAGGCTGCTCAGGCCGGGGTCGTGGCCGCCCTGAGTCAGCACCAGTTGGCGCTCGCTGACGGCAAGCGTGATCTCACCACCACGGCGCAGTACACCCACGTGTCGGCGGCCAACAACATCGGGTTTCTGTTCAGCATCGAAATTCCGGTGTTTGACCGCAACCAGGGCGAAATCGCCCGCACGGCCGCGGCCACCGTCCAGGCCCGGGATTTCGAGCGCCAGAACCACGATCAGGTCCTGGCCGACGTCGCCACCGCCTTCCAGGCCGTGCAGCAGGGCGCCACCGTGGTCAAACTCTACACTTCGGGCTATCGCCAGCAAGCCAAACAAGCGCTCGATATCCGGCAGTATGCCTACCAGCGCGGGGCGAGCAGCCTGCTCGATCTGCTCGACGCCGAGCGCACCTATCGCTCCACTGAGTTGGGCTATCGCCAGGCGCTGGCCACCTACATGCTGGCCGTCGAGCAATTGAAGGAAGCCGTAGGCACGAGGAATTTGCCATGAGCAAGGGTTCAGGTTTCAGCTTTCGCCTCTCCGCTTGGTGGCTGGCCGCGGCGCTGCCGCTGGCGTTGGGACTGTTGTTGGCGGGTTGTGGCGGCGCCCAGGCGGCCAAGATGGATGCCACTGGCGGCGCTGCCGCGCCCGCTGCCACGCTCGTCACTGTGCCTTTGGCGCAAATGAGCCATGTGCAGGTGGTGCCGGCCACCACCGCCACCTGGCCGCGACGCCTGCGCCTCACTGGCAGCGTGGATTACGACCAGTTCGTGACCACGCCGGTGGTCAGCCTCGTGGGCGGTCCGGTGGATCAGATTCTGGTCGTGCCCGGTGAGCAGGTGACCCAAGGGCAGCCACTGCTGCGCGTCACCAGCAACGATTTTGCCCAGGACCGCGATACCTTTCTCAAGGCCGGCGACGCCGTTGCCCTGGCTCAGAAGGTGCTGCGCCGTGACGAGGATTTGTACGAGCATCACGCCATTCCACAGGCGCAACTGCAGCAGGATGAAACCGCCTTCAGCCAGGCGCAGGCCGATTGGTCCAGCGCCACCGCCGCGCTGCAGATTCTCGGCATTCCCCATCCCACTCCCGCCACCATGAGCGCCACCACCCCGCAGTTGCCCCTGCGCTCGCCCGTGCGCGGCGAAGTGGTCGAGCGCGACGTCGCCCCCGGACAGCTCCTGCAGGCCGGCTCGACCCAGTGCTTCGTGATCAGCAACATGAACACGGTATGGGTGCTGGCCAACGTCTATCAGAGCGACCTGGCCTACGTGCAGGTGGGCGATCCGGTGACCGTCACCAGCGACGGCTATGACGGGAGCTTCCGCGGCCGCATCCAGTACCTCAGCCCCGCCCTCGATCCCGCCACCCGCACCCTGCAGGCGCGCATTACCACCCGCAATCCCGGCGGCGTGCTGAAAAAGGCCATGTTCGTCACCGCTACGGTCACGGCCGGCACTCTCCGGAATATCGTCGTCGTTCCCAACGCCGCCATCCTGCGCGACACCGAAAACGTGCCCTTCGTCTACGTCCAGACCGGCGGCGTCAACCATTTCGCCCATCGCTCCGTCGCCATCGGTCCCTCCGAGAACGGCTTCACCGAAGTCACCTCCGGCCTGCGTGCGGGCGAAAATGTGGTCGCTAACGGCGGCATCTTCGTCCAGTTTGCCTCCACGTTCCAGCAATGATTTATCGCCCATGATCAATCGCATAGTTCAGCTGGCCCTCGGCAACCGTTTTCTGGTGCTGTTGCTGATGGTGCTGTTGGTCATCGGGGGCGTGGTCTCATTCCGCAACATGCCGATTGAGGCCTATCCCGACCTCGCGCCCCCCATGGTCGAAATCATCACCCAATGGCCCGGCCACGGCTCCCAGGAAGTCGAGCGCCTGATCACCCTGCCGCTCGAGCTGGCCATGAACGGCACCCCGGGCCTGGTCTACATGCGTTCGATTTCCCTCTACGGCCTGAGCGACATCACCCTCACCTTCGAGGACGCCACCGACAATTACTTCGCCCGCGAGCTGGTGTTTCAGCGCTTTGCTGATGCCACCCTGCCCAGCGGCGTCACCCCCTCGATGGCGCCGCTGTCCAGCCCCAGCGGCCTCATCTATCGCTACGTGCTGGAAAGCCCCGATCGCAACGCCCAGGACCTGCACACCATCGAGGCCTGGACGCTGGAGCGCGCCTACAAGTCCATCCCCGGCGTCGCCGATGACAGCAGCTTCGGGGGCACCACCATGCAGTACCAGGTGCTGCTCGATCCGGTGCGCCTGGCCAACTATCACGTCACCGTGCCCCAGGTGATGGCGGCGCTGGCCGCCAACAACGCCAACACCGGCGGCGGCTTCTACTCCCAGGGCGGCCAGTTCTACTACATCCGCGCCCTCGGCCTGGTCACCGACACCCGCGACATTGGCGCGATCGTCGTCGCCAGCAACAACGGCGCCCCTGTCTACGTGCACGACGTGGCCAATGTGGTCATTGGCCACGCTCCCCGGCTGGGCGAGTTCGGCTTCGATCACCACGACGATGCGGTCGAGGGCGTCATCCTCATGCTCACCGGCGCCCACGCCCAGGATGTGCTCAAGGCGGTCGAGGCCAAAACCAGAGAGCTCAACCGCGAGCTCCCTCCCGACGTCAAGATCCATCCCTATTACGACCGCACCGGCCTGGTCAACCTCACCATTGCCACGGTCGAAGGCAACCTGCTGCACGGCATCATCCTGGTGCTCATTATTCTGGTGCTGCTGCTGGTGAGCCTGCGCGCGGCGGTGATCATCTCCCTCACCATTCCCCTGGCGCTGCTGTTCGCCTTCATCTTCCTGCACGCCTGGGGCATCTCGGCCAACCTGCTCTCCATCGGCGCCATCGACTTCGGCATCATCATTGACGGCACCGTGATCATGATGGAGAACATCTATCGTGAGCTGGAGGAGCATCACGGCCAGGAGTACAAGCTTTCTGATCTCATCGTGCGGGCCGCCAAGGACGTGGACCGGCCCATCTTCTTCTCCGTCGCGGTCATGATCGCCGCCTACCTGCCCATCTACGCCCTCACCGGCGAGAGCGGCAAGCTGTTCCGTCCCATGGCCGACACCATGGCCATGGCGCTGGTCGGTTCGCTGATCATCACGCTCACGTTGGTGCCGGTGCTGAGCTCGTACTGGTTCAAGCACGGCATCAAGCTCACGGTCAACAAACCGCTGGAATGGATCAAGCGCGTCTATCGCCTCCAGGTGTCCTGGTCGGTGCGGCATCCCGCGCCCGTGGTGGGCGCCGTGGTCGTGCTGTTCGTACTTTCCCTGCTGCTGGTGCCGCACATCGGCGGCGAGTTCATGCCGCATATGGATGAGGGCGCGCTCTGGGTGCGCGCCACCCTGCCCTATTCGATTTCCTTTGAGGAAGCGAGCCGGATTTCGCCCCAAATCCGCGCTATTCTCATGGCCTATCCCCAGGTCACCGATGTAGGCAGCGAGCTCGGCCGGCCCGACGACGGCACCGACTCCACCGGCTTTTTCAACGACGAGTTCTACGTCGGGCTGAAACCCTACAACGACCCGAGCTGGCAGAAATCCTCCGCCCACACCAAACCGGAACTGATTGCCAGCCTGGAGAAGCGCTTCACCGCCTTTCCGGGCATCATCTTCAACTACACCCAGCCCGCCGAGGATGCCGTGGACGAGGCCCTCACCGGCCTCAAGAGCGCGCTCGCGGTTAAAGTCTACGGCCCCGACCTGCACGTGCTCCAGAACGAGGCGGTGCAGATCCGCAAAACCCTGTCCAGCGTCCGCGGCTTCACCGATCTCACCGTGGTCAAGGAATTGGGCCAGCCCAGCATTGCGGTACAGATCAACCGCGACGCCATCGCCCGCTACGGCATCAATGTGGCCGATGTCGAGGCGGTGATCGAGGCCGGGGTCGGCGGCGACGCGGTTTCGCAGGTGGTGCATGGCGAGGAGCTGTTTGATCTGGTGGTGCGCATGCAGCCGCAGTACCGCTCCAGCCCGCAGGCGATCGGCGCGCTGCTGGTGGCTTCGCCCACCGGTCAGCAGATTCCGGTGCGCGAGCTGGCCGCAGTCACCGAGCAGGACAGCCCCTCATTCATTTATCGCGAAAACAACCAGCGCTACATCGGGGTGCAGTACAGCGTCCAGGGACGCGACCTCGAGCACGCAGTGGATGCGGGCAAGGCCGCCATCGCCAAAACCGTGCACCTGCCGCCCGGCTATCATCTCACTTGGGGCGGCGAGTACAGCGAGTTCGTCGAAGCGCGCCAGCAGATCGCCGTGGTCGGTCCACTCGTGATCCTGCTGATCTTCCTCATCCTGTTCGCCCTCTACGGCAACTTCAAATTTCCCATCGTGATCGCCATCGGCGTGCTGCTCACGCTGCCCGAGGGAGCGCTGCTGGCGCTGTGGGCGACGGGAACGCCGTTCAGCGTCTCCTCTGCGCTCGGCCTGTTGGCGGTGACCGGCGTGGCTGCGGAGGAAACCGTCATTCTCGTCTCCTACATCAACAAGCTGCGACTGCAAGGCCAGGAAATCACTGCCGCCTCGGTGGATGCCGCCGTGCTGCGCCTGCGCCCCATCATGATCACCGCGCTGGTGGCCTGCCTCGGCCTGCTCCCGGCGGCGCTCTCGCACGGCATCGGCAGCGACACCCAGCGTCCCTTCGCGCTGGTGATCGTCAGCGGTATGATCTCGACCCTGATCTTGGGCCTGTGCATCAACCCCATCCTCTACAAGCTCGCCGCCCGCAAAGGTGACGTGCTGCAGGTCTGAGCGGGCTCCCGAGGCAGGCCCGGCGGAGCCGCTTTAACGTGCGGCTACCGGCAGCCGGGCAGGCGGAAGGCGCCGATGTGGGTGGTCGAGGCCGGCGCCCCCGCTTTGAGGTAGTCGCCCACGTACCAAAAGGTGCAATCGTCGGAAGGGTCGATCGCCGTGGTGGTGTAGTCCTCCCAGCGGTTCGAGCGTGCTTGCGCGGCCCCACCTTGGGCGAGCGTGGCTTCGGCCAGCGTGAGCTGTCCGCGGGGATCGCCGGCGCGCCGCGCGGCAAACCGCTGCCCCGGGAAGGCCCCGTCGCCGCCGTAAGAGTAACCTATGCCGATGTCGCCGAACTTGTCCATGGCGGCGCTCGCCATCCAGCGGTCGTGGGCATCGGGCGCATACGTGCCTTGCTGATATAGCTCCGGATCGCCGCGCCGATCGAGCCGGAATTCATACCAGCGCACGCCCCCCGAGTGTGCGGCCGTGTCCACCGAATGCACCGCGACAAGAGACTGGTGCGAGCCCCAGCGGCGATAGACGAGGCGCTGCATCAGCTTGTCGCCCTGGGAGTCGAGATAGACCTGGGAGCCGGGCTGGGCCACGCAGTGGCTCAGTTGGCCATTGCACAGAAAATGGTACGGCGCGACTTTGATGGGCGCGCCGGAGGTGATTTTTGTGAGCTTGGCGTTTTTCCAGTCCACGTGAAACTTGAACCAGTAGATGACGTCGCTGGAGTAATCCTCCTTGAGTTGGGTGCCGCCAGCCGCCATAACGATATTCGGAGCGCCGGCGGGCGGCAGCCGCGTGCCATCGAGATCGGCGTTGTTGAGGAAGCTGACACCGTCAATCAACACACACTGCTCGGTGGCATCCTCGCCTCTGAGCATGCGGGCGCGATCGGCAACGCAGTCCATTTTCTGAATGACGCCATCACCGGAGCTGGTGGGCACGTAGTAGCCGTCGGGCCACACCGCGGGGCGCGGATAGTCAGGAAAATACGAACGCCGGAATTCGTAACGATGGTAAGTGCCGAGAGCGTCGGTGGTGGTGCTGACGGCGTAACACATCCCGAAAGCGCCGGCCGGCTGGCCGGACGGGCGCGAGAAAATCGGCATGACGATCAACCAGCGCTGCGCCAGCTGATCGTAACGCACCACGGCATCGCCACTGTTGGTCGAGGCGCAGCGGCCGCCCGAGCCGGCGAAGACGGTGTTGGTGGGTACGCTGCCGTAGAGCAGCTTGCCGTGCTTGTTGAACACCGCCAGTTGGGAGTTGATGATTTCCACGATTTGCGTGGGTCCGGCCGCCAGGCTGAGGTCGAGCGCGCCGAATGGATGGCGGAAACGGGCCGGCAACGCCGGCGGCGGGTTGAGCCCGGTAAAGCCGTTGCCGAGGCCGTCGAAACTGGCGACCAGGCGCGCCGCCGGGCGCGTGCCCATGCGGGTTTGTTCCGCCTCGCGGCCGGCGGCGGCGAGGTCAGGAAACGCTGGCGGCAGCGGCGGCGGCGGTGGCGGGGCCGTGGCTTCGGTGGGCAGCCGGCGCGCCCGCTGTCCGGCCGGGGCGCGGCGGTGAAAGACCGGCCGCGGTGCCGGAGGCGTCAGCCCCAGGCCCTGGCCGGGACCGAGGCGGTGCGTGCCGGTCACTTCCGGGTTCACCCAAGCCGGATGGATGACGCCGGAAGCCGGCGCATAGGCACCCACGCGTTGTACCGGGACGGTTTGCGCCCAGAGTGGTGTTGCTGCGAGCGCCGCAAGCCAGACTGCGCGCTGGAATCTGCCCGTCACTGTATTGCCTCCTGTGAAGAGGCTTCAGCATAGCACCGAACGCAGCCGGGGCTCAGTCGCGTCGCGGGGGCCGCCGCCAACATTAGTTTATTGCTGTCCGACCAGATCGGCGGGTAGTTTGAGGGCGAGGGCGTGGCGCAGTGTCCGCACTTCGCCCGGGGAAAGGCCCTGGAGCTGCTGCAGCGATTGCGCGCGCTGACCGGGCGGCAGGGCGCGCAACTGATGGTAGGCTTGCCGGAAGGCGTGGCGGTCGGCGGGCGGCATGGCTTGGAATTGGCCGAAGATCTGCCGCAAGCCTTGACGCTGCTCCGGCGTCAGCCTACCGAGCTCCCGCAAGCGGCGAATGATGCGCTGCTGCTTCTGGGGCGGCATGGCGTTGAGGCGCCGCAGGCGATTGAGCATCTGTTGCTGTTTGTCCGGAGGCAGACGCTGGAAATCGGGGTTGCGCAGCAGCCTTTGCTCGCGCTCCTGCGGCGGGATGCGGGTGAAGCGGCGCAAACCGCTGCCGGGCGCGACCGCGCGGGGCCGCTGCGCCGAGGCCGCCCCGGCCGCCATCAGCAAGGCCAGCAGGATCCATCCCGCCCGCTGCAGACCCTTGGCCATCGGCTAGTCCTGATCCTGAGTGGCGGGAGACTGGTTCGACAGGCTCAGGAAGTCCAGATGATCAATCAGGTCCGCGTTCTTGTTCCAAAGCTGCAGGTCCTGCACCACGGCCACCTGTTCGGCGGTGCGGGCCGCTGCCGGAGGATGAATCTGGCCCAGATAGACAAACGCCGCCAGTACCACCGCCGCCAGTGCGGCCGCGCCCGCACCCCACCAGGCCCGCGCTTGCCCCCACACCCGCTCGCGGCGTTGGGTGCGGCGGGCGGTGTGATAGTGCAGCCGCGCCTCGAAGCCAGCAGCAGGCTCAGGACGCGGCTGCCACTCATCCAGTAACGATTGCAAACGATCCCATTCCGGAGGTGTCATAACAAGTCCTTCAGCTCCTGGCGCAGGGTCTGGTAAGCGCGAAACAACAGCGACTTGGTGGCGCTGGAGCTAAGCTGCAGCACCTCGCCGACCTGCTCATATTCGAGACCCTGGTATTTGTTCAGAATCACCGCCGTGCGCTGGCGCTCGGGCAGCGCGGTGATGGCGGCACGAATGCGGCGCTGGCGCAATTGCTGCTGTCCCGCCGCCAGCAGGTGTTGCTCGGCATTGGGGCGGTCATCGGCGAGCTCGAACACCGCGACGCCGGTGTCTTCGTCCACCAGACCGGTCGCGTGCGCCTCATGGCGATGGTCACGCAGATAGTTCAGCGCCAGACGGTGCGCGATGCGGTACATCCAGGTGCTGAAGCGCGCTTGCGGCTTGTAGCGCTGGCGGTGCAGGTAGACCCGCAGGAATGCCTCCTGCAGTAGTTCCTCGGCGGCGGCGCTGTCATGCACCATGCGGAATACAAACCCCATCAGCGGGCGGCGGAAGCGTGCGACCAACTCGTCGAAGCAGCCGTCTTCGCCCGCCTGGAAGCGCAGCATGAGCGCGGTATCCACGTCCAGGCTGAGGGCGGCAGCCTCGAGAACGACAGCGGCATCAGCGCTCATTCCTTCCCCCTTCAGGCATAACCCGGCAGGGGATGCGGAGTTGCGGTCCTCGGGCAAATTGTTCCTCGCTGCCCGGACTAGGGAAAACTGACTTTGGGCGGCGCCGCGCGGTTGGCTGCCGAGGTCTGGAAATAGGCATTGTTGTAGTTCATGCCCGCCCAATGCGCCACGATGTTGTTGGGAAAGGTTTGAATGTAGGCGTCGTATTGCTGGATGGTGAGATTGTACTGGCGGCGCGCAATGGCGATGCGGTTCTCCGTGCCAGTCAACTCATCCTGCAAGGCCAGAAAATTCTGATTGCTCTTCAGATTCGGATAGTTTTCCACGATGACCAGCAGCCGGCTGAGCGCACCGTCGAGTTGATTGTTGGCGTGCATTTCCTCTTGCGGCGACCGCGCTCCGCCCAGGGCGGCGCGTGCCTTGGTGACCTCGCCAATCACCGTTTGTTCCTGCTTGGCATAGCCTTTCACGGTAGCCACCAGGTTCGGTATCAGGTCGGCACGGCGCTGAATGTTGACATCCACCTCCGACCAACTCTGTTTGATGGCCTCGCGCATTTTCACCATGCTGTTGTACTCGCCGGTAAAACTGCTGGCAAAGCCGAGTACCACGAGCACAATCACGATTACCGCGATTAGCCAAAGCTTGACAGCTCCCCATTGCGATTTCGGCATAACGATCAGCTAGCCTCCAGCGAGCGCTCGACCTGCATGATGGCCTCAAGATATTGGGCGAACAACTGCCGCAAGGGCTCGAGTTTGCCTCCTGCCAGCCGGGCGTTGGATTGATGTGCTTGTAGCACCGCCTGCAGCGGCGCGGCGGAAAAATGAAACCGGGAAGCGGCGGCCGCCAGAACCTTCTGCTTGTCCACCTGCAAGGGCTCGCCCAGCGCCGCCAAGGCGTGGCGGAACAGGGTGAGGAAGCTGCTGATGGAATCCAACATTAGTGACTCCAGCGCTTTGGCATCCTTGCCCACGCCCATGTAGGAGCCGCGCAGACGCAGCACGCTCGCGCGTAGATCGTGCTCGACCTGGCGGCGGTGCTGCTCCGGGAAGTGGGGCAGATTGGTAAACAAGTCTTGCCCATGGAGCACGCGATGGTGTACCTGAATGTCAAGATACTCAACCGGGAAAATATCGGCGGAATCACTCCATTCTTCCCTGGTCCAAATGACCAAAGGCGGATTGCCCTGCTGTTTCCACCACGCAACCGCAGGAGCGCCGACATCAAGCGTGCCCGCATCCACCTGGTCAAGAACGGCTAACAGATTCAAATCGCTTCGCTTACTGTGATGGTTGCTCTCTGCGCCTGAGCCATACGCAATCAGCGAATGCAGGCGTGGACCGTACAGCTCGCTCAACCAAGCGGTGATTTTGCCGAGCGCTTGTTCGGGTTGCAGTTTGGCCATCGAGAACCTTCCACCTTAGGAGATCTTACCAACTCCCGCCCGCACCGCCGCCTCCGAAGCCTCCCCCACCGAAGCCGCCAAATCCTCCCCCGCCACCAAAGCCCCCACCCCAGCCACCGCCTCCTCCCCAGCCTCCGCTATTCATCATGCTAAACAATACCAAAGGCCAGAAGCAGCCTCCCCCGCTGCGACCGCGCGAGGCGAAAGCTACAACCAACCAAAGAATGAACAACAGCGCCAGCAAACCGCCTTGGCCGGAATTGAAGCCTTGGCGGCGCGCGTATCGCTCGCTCCCCTGTGCTGGCGGGCTGGCGTCCATCTGCTGCAGGGTTGCGGCGGCGCCGGGCATGCGGGCAGCCAAGGTGCGCTCGATCTGCTGCAGCATCCCGGCAAAAACGGCTCCGAAAGCGCCTGCGCCCAGCTCGGGTTTGAGCTCGCGCATCCAGGTGCCGACATCGGCATCGGTGATGTAGGGCTCGAGGCCGTAGCCGACTTGGGTGAAGTAGTTATGATCCTTCACGGCGATAAAGATCAGCAGACCGGTGTCTTTGTCCTGACCGTTGGCGGCAACCTTGGCGCCAACGCCCCAATCTTTGGCCAAGGCATAGGAGTAGTCGAACGCGTCCATGTCGCCGGTGGAGCTCACAGTCACCATGGCAACTTGAACTTTGAGCTGCTGGTTCAGCGCCGCCGCAGCTTGTTCGAGCTGAGCAGACGCGGATGGGCTGAGTACATGTGCGAAGTCGTTGACAAAGCCGTGCGGCTTCAGGCTGGCGGGGCTGGGCGCGTGCTGGGCGGCGGCGGTCAGCGCGAACATCAGCAGCATCCCCGGAATGGCCAGTCGTCGCTTCATATACCGCGGAACCCCCATTGCAGGCCCGCCAAGATTGCCACCCCGAGGAACACGCAGAATGCCATGCCGATGCCCGCTTCGCGGTTGACCTCAGGGATCAGATCCGTCGCGGCCACGTATAACGTGACGCCCGCGGCAAACGGCAGGGCCTCTGAAAGTCCCACAGGAAAGAGTAGCATCACGGCCACGCCCAGCACCGATGTGGCCCCCAGTGCGGCTGCCGACAGCACCGCGGTGCGATTGCCGCGCCCCGCGGCCAGCATGACCGAGGCGATGGTGAAGCCTTCCGGCACCTTGTGCATAAAGATCGCCAGGAAGATGATCCCACCCAGCCAGCTCGACACCAGAAACCCACTGCCGATCGCCACGCCGTCAAAAAACGTGTGAATGCAAAGCCCGGCGAGTACCGACACCGGAACATGGCCGCGGATAAATGCGCCGGCATGGGTTTCCTCGCCGAAGTGGAAATGGGCGACAAAGGAGTGCTCGACCAGATGCACCAGCAGGTATCCTCCCAACAGCAAAATTGGCGTCGTCCCGGCATTCAGTTTCCAGCTCTGCGGCAACATCTCCAGCAGTGCGGTGCCGAGCATGAAGCCGGCTCCGATGGCGACGAAGTAGCGAAGATACTGGTGTTCCCAGTCGCGCCCGGTGAGTACCAGGCCGCCGAAAACGTTGGCTAGGGCGGCGAGCACGCCCAGGGCCAGAGCCCAGATGTACGCTGCTGGCATGAACCTCTCAGGGTAGAGCAAAATCAGCTCCACTGCACTCCCAGCTCCGCCAGCCAACGTGGGAGCCAGAGCCTGACTCTAACCCAGGAATGAAACGAACGACCGAGCAGCTACTTACCTGGGCACCGCTGGGCGTGGGGTTGGCACTAATGATGAGCCGCCACCGGCGTTTGGGGTTGGCAATTGCGGCGGTGTCGCCGCTGACTGTGGTGACCCTGCACCCACGCGGTACACGGCGGGCGCTGCGCAAGGTGCCCAAGGCGCTGGCGCGGGCCAGCAGACAAGTCGGCAAAAAAGTGGCCTGCGGAGCGAAGGAGACGGGTAAGTCCATTCGCTGGGTGGTGGGCTGAGCATCAGCGGGGCCCGCGCCAACATTGCTTCAGCGGAACCATTCGGGGGTGACAGTACGGGCTTCGGTGGCCCGGTCGGCGGAGATGGCGATGCGCAAATAGGGCCGCGGGAGATGACCTTCGAGGCGTTCGCCCCATTCGATGGCGACCAGTTTCTCCTCGCCCACGAGCGGCGGAAGCAAAACCTCTTCGAGGCCGAGCGTATCGAGCTGGGCGCCCGTTTCGACCCGATATAAGTCGAGATGCAGCAGCCATTTTCGGCCGCGCTGGTATTCGTGGATCAGGGTGTAGGTCGGGCTGGCGATTTCATTCTCGCTGGCGACTCCCCAGCCCACCGCGAGGCCTTGCATCAGCGTGGTCTTGCCGGCCCCGAGCTCACCTACCAGGATCAAAACCGAGAATGCGGGCAGTTCCGCGGCGAGCTGGCGTCCCCAGGCGCGAAGGTCATCGGCAGTCGAACAACTGACCGGCATCATCGGCTGCGCGTCTCGACGATGGCGGCGGCAACGGCGGCGGTGATGTCGCCGGCCAAGAGGCTCATTTCACCATTGCGGGCTGCGGCAGCATCGCCGGCGCGGCCGTGGAGATAGACGGCAGCGGCGGTGGCTTCGAGCCGCCGAGCCGAGGGGAACTGCGCCAGCAGACCAGCGGTGAGGCCAGTGAGCACGTCGCCGGCGCCGCCCGTGGCCATGCCCGGATTGCCGGTGGGGTTGATAAATACCACCCCGTCAGGATCGGCGATGAGGCTGAACTGGCCTTTGAGGATAACGATGGCGCCGCTTTCTGCGGCGAGGCGCTGGGCGTAATAGAGACGGCGGGCCTGGACGGCGCTGGTGGTCACGCCATACAGACGCGCCATTTCGCCGGGATGGGGCGTGAGCACTCCGCCGGGCAGGTGCAGCTCGGCAACCCGGCCCGCGAAGGCGTTGAGGCCATCGGCGTCGAGCACCAGAGGGCAAGCTGCATGAGCGACGAGGTGACGGGCAAGCTCGGCACTTTCCGGCGCTCGCGACAGCCCCGGGCCGAGCGCCAATACCGTGGCCGAAGCGAGCAAATGCTCGAGTGCCGCGGGCGCAAGGGCCGCAAAATCGACCGCCCCCGCCTGGGTTTCCGGCAACGGCGTGGTCATGATTTCAGGCCGGGCAGCGGCCACCACCGGCAGGATGGAAGCAGGAACTGCGGCAGTGACCAACCCGGCGCCAATGCGCAGCGCGGCAGTCGAGGCCAGCGCCACGGCGCCGGATTTGCCCAACGAACCGCCGATCACCAGCACGTGCCCAAAGCGTCCCTTGTGGGCGTCACGCTCGCGCGGCATCAGGAACGGGCGGCAATCCGCGGCGGTCGTCAGTTTAAGATGCGGGCCGCAGGCAGTGACTACTTCTTCGGGAGAGCCGATGGGTGCAACGCTGAGGTGGCCCACCGCGGCGGCGTTGCGCGATAAATACAGGCCGCGCTTGGGGGCGGTGAAGGTGACCGTGGCCGTCGCCCGCACGACTGCCGCGCCCGCCGATTCTGCCAGACCCTCGCCGTCTGCCCCGAGGCCGGACGGCAGGTCAACCGCCAACACGGGTCCGTGGTAGTCGCGATTCAGCTCGTCGATCACGGTGCGCTGCCAGCCTTCCACCGGCCGCAGCAGGCCGGTGCCGTAGAGCGCATCCACGACCAGATCACAGGCCAGCACTGCGGCCCGCTGAGCCGCCCAGGGGGCCGCGCCCTCCACGGCGGCGGGCTGCGGATCCAGCCTCGCCAGCGCGGCGG
This sequence comes from Terriglobales bacterium, assembly GCA_050747905.1. Lineage (GTDB taxonomy): Bacteria > Acidobacteriota > Terriglobia > Terriglobales > SCQP01 > SCQP01. The sequence continues at coordinate 45,487 of JBOGKQ010000006.1, forward strand.
CAGCCTCGCCGCGCAGCTTGGCGGCGGCAGCGAACAGAATACAGAGCACATCCACTTGGCGGGCGCGCAGGCGGCGGGCGAGCGTCACTCCATCGCCGCCGTTATTACCGCCACCGCACAGGATGGCGATGCGGCCGGCGAGCGCGCGCGGAAAATCCCGCTCCAGCCTTGCCTCCATCGCCGCTGCGGCGCGCTCCATCAGTTCCTGACCGGCGAGGCCGTGTTCGGCGATGGTGAGCCGGTCCACCTCGCGCATTTGCGCGGCCGAGAGGATGTTCATACAGACAAGCTATCAGCTTTCAGCGCTCACATTGGTTCCGGCGCCTGCGGAACCACGCACTACTTCACCAGGTTCTTCAGTAGGAACAGAAGGTTCGCGGGGCGTTCGGCGAGGCGCCGCATGAAGTAGGGATACCATTCCGGGCCAAACGGAATGTAGACACGCACCTGCCAGCCCTCGGTCCGCAGCTTGCGCTGCAGGTCGCGGCGGATGCCGTAGAGCATCTGAAACTCGAAACTCTCCGGGGCCCGGCCGCACTGGCGGGCATGGGCGATGGCGGCCTGGATCATGCGTTCGTCGTGGGTGGCAATGGCGTGATAGCCGCCGTGATCGAGCAGGGTGCGCATGAGATCCACGTAGCGGGCGTCCACCTCGGATTTATCTTGCCAGGCAATGGATGCGGGCTCCTTGTAAGCGCCTTTCACCAAACGGATACCGACGTCCTGCGCCAGCAGGCGGTCCAGATCGGTGGGAGTGCGGTGCAGGTACGCCTGCAGCACCGTTCCCACGTGAAACCCTTCGCCACGGAGTTGTTCGACCATGGCGACGGTGGCTTCGGTATAGTCGCTGCCCTCCATGTCCACGCGAATGAAGGTGTTCCACTGGCGCGCGCATTCCAGTACCCGGCGCAGTTGGGCTCGGGCCGGCTCGAGGCCGAGATCCAAGCCGAACTGCGTGAGCTTGACGGAGACGGTGGAATCCACGCGGCGCTGGTGGATGGTGTCCAGGATAGTGCAGGCGGTTGCGGCCGCCCGCTCGGCGGCGGCTCCCGAATGGACGTTTTCGCCGAGCGGGTCGAGCGTGGCCGTCATGCCGAGCTGGTTGACGGCGGCGATGGCGGCGATGGCGTCCTGCAGCGTGAGGCCGGCGACGAAACGGCAGGAAATGCGCTTGCCGAGCGCGCTGTTTTCGGTGAAACGCCGCATCGCGGGGTTGCGCGACATGGCCAGCAGCGTGGTGCGTAGCAGGGCGGTCCTCCGGGTAACTCTCTATCTTATCTGCTTCCGCGCGAAATCAATGCGCTCCTGTTGACTGGGATGGTTGAAAAACCACCAGACAATCCAGCCGGGAGGATCGGGATAGATGAGATCGGTGTGTTCCTCGCGTTCGAAGCCGGTGACCGCTGCCTCGGGTCTTTGACTGAGGCGAAGGCCGAAGGCGTCAGCTTGGTGCTCTTCCCAACGCGAGAAGCCGTTGGTGAGGGGCGAGGCGAGAAACAGCAGGCCCAGCAGGATCAGCAACACCAGCGGCAACGCCGCGGGGTCTTGGGGCGCATGGCCGCGCGACCATCGAGGGAACAGCCAGCCCAGAATCGCCAACAGCCCCAGCAGCAGGGCCGTGGTAAACGCAATGCCCTTCCAGAGGTGGTGGAGTACGTAATGGCCAATTTCGTGGCCGACAGTGAACTCGATTTCCGGCAACGTCTCGTGGCGCAACAAGGTGTCATAAATGACAATCCGCTGACTGCCCAGAATCCCGACCACGTAGGCGTTGGTGTGGGAGGACTGGCGGCTGGCATCCATCTCCAGGATTTCCGCGTGGCGAATGCCGGCGCGGCGGGCGAGCTGCTCGATGGCAGCGCGGACTTGGGGATTCTGCACCGGTTCGAAATGGTTGAACAGTGGCGACACGAGCACCGGCTGTGCCGCGACCGCCAGCACCACCGCCACCGCGACAACGATCCATAGCTTCATCCACCAGACCGGTCTGCGCCGCCGCCGCATCCAGCCGTAGCCGATGGAGGCCACGACAACCCCGGCGACGGTGGTCAGCAACAGGGAGATGGCCCACTGCGCCAGCCATGCGGCGACGGAAAGATGCTGGAATCCGAAGGCGTGCTCGCGGGCGTAGCCGATGTAGAAATCAAACGGCAGCAGAAGCGCGAGGATCGCTGCAAACAGCGCTGCCGTGACTAGCGCGGTGACCGCCCAGGGCGAGCGCAGGCGGCGCTGCAGCCAGCTACGCAAGGCGCTAACCGGTCCGGCAAAATAGGCGGCCGCGAGCAGAGCCAGCATCCAGAACTCGCTGGCCACGCCCCACGCCAGGCCGCCGTAGAGATACTGGCGGGCACGGGCCAGCTCAACCGGAGACAATCGGGCAACGCCGCCCGCCGGGCTTATCATCTGCCATGCCATATTTCGTCCTGCGCCCAAGCGGCGCCGGCGCCGGTGTGGGTGGCGGAGCAGCGGCAACTGTTCCAGCGCGTGCTGGGCGCGCTCTGTCATGGCCGGGTCAGCTTCACCGTGGCCGGAGCCTTCGCCTTTCAACACTACACCGGCATCCGGCGCTCCGCCAAGGACCTGGACATTTTTTTGCCCTCCGAACGTGTGCCGGCGGCGCTGACGCTGTGCCGTACGGCCGGGTTGATCACCGAAGTCACCGATCCGGTGTGGCTGGCCAAGGCCTGGGCAGGCGACTACTACGTGGATCTGATTTCCGGCATGTCGAATGGAGCGTATGGGGTGGCGCCCGATTGGATCGAACGCGCCCATCCAGGCCGGGTGTTGGGCCGTGCGCACCGCATCCTGGCGTCGGAAGAGATGATCGTGAGCAAACTGTTCGTCACCCGCCGCGAGCGCTTTGACGGCGGCGATATTTGCCATTTGCTCTATTGCCGCGGGGCGGCGCTGGACTGGCCTCGTCTGCTGGCCCAGGTGGGAGAACACTGGGAGATGCTGCAGTGGCATCTGATGTTGTTTCGCTACGTGTATCCGGCGGCGGCGCGCCAGGTCGTGCCGCAGGAGGTGTGGCACGAGCTGGAGCGGCGGCAGCGCCAGGAGGCGGGGGCGCCGGTGCGCTGCCAGTTCCGGGGCTCCTTGATTGACCCGCTGCAGTTTGCCGTGGACGTGGGCGCTTGGGGATTGGAAAACCTGGAGGAGACGTCGCGGCGGCGGCGGCTGCGGCGCGAGGGCTAGGCGGATGCGCATTGCCGCCGTGGCGGACCTGCATTGTGGCGTTGCCGACCGGGAACGCATCCGGGAGCGGCTGAATTCGTTACCCGACGATGCCGATGTGCTGCTGATCGGCGGGGATCTGACCAACTACGGCCGCCCGGAAGAACTGGAGGTGCTGGTTAGCCAGCTTCTGCGGTTGCGCATTCCCATTATTACCGTCTTGGGCAATCACGATTTCGAGTCCGATGCTGCGCCCGAGCTGCTGCGGCGGCTGCGGGCGGTGGGCATCAAAACGTTGGATGGGGAACCGTACGAACGCGAGGGCGTGGGTTTTGCGGGCGTGAAAGGATTTTGCGGTGGCTTCGGGCGCGCCGAGCTGACCGCGTTCGGCGAAGCCGAGATCAAGCGCTTCGTCCACACCTCGATGCAGGAAAGCCTGGGGCTGGAACGAGCGCTGGCACAGTTGCGCAACGAGCGGCGGGTGGTGCTGCTGCACTACGCCCCGATTCCCGAAACCGCCGCCGGCGAGGCGCCGGAAATCTTTCCCTTCCTGGGCAGCTCGCGGCTGGCGGACGTGTGCGATCGCTTTGGAGCGACCGCGATTTTCCATGGCCACGCACATCGTGGTGCCCTGGAGGGGCGTACGCGGGGCGGTGTGTCGGTGTACAACGTGGCCCTGCCGCTGCTGCAGGCCCAGAGGCCGCCGCGGGCGTTCCGGATCGTCGAGGGGTGACGGGTTCCGTTATACTTGGAGCATTGAGCTTTCTTCATGTCCCGCAAATCGAGTTTGATTCTTCTGGTCTGTTCCCTGGTCGTGGTAGTGGGGTTGATTTCGGGGGCGGTACTGCGGGCGCAGCACCCGTCACCTGATACCGGTCCGGCGCAGCAGTTGGGCGTCATGGCCGAGGTCTACCAGCACATCAACGACGACTACGTGGTCAAACCCAACCTGCCCAAAGTGGCCAACGGTGCGCTGCATGGGCTGGTGGATTCCCTCGACTCCGACTCCAGCTACATGGACGCGGCCGAATACATGCTGTTCCTGCAGGATGAAACTCACCCGCCCGCCGGACGCGTCGCGGCGGTGATTTCCAAGCGCGTGGGCTATGCCGTGGTGGTGGACGTCCAATCCGGCGGCAACGCCGCCGAGGCAGGTTTGGTGCGCGGCGACTTCGTCGAGGCTATTGACAACATTGGCACGCGCGACATGTCGCTGGAGGAAGTTCACCGGCGGCTGGCAGGCCCCCTCGGACAGACGGTCACGCTGAGTGTGGTGCATCTGCATCAATCCGATCCCGTCCAAATCACCATCGCGCTGGCCGCGCCGCACAGCCTCCCCATACAAACCTCGGTACAAAAGGGCGTGGGCGTCATCGCAGTGCCGGATTTTGATCGTGGCCGCACCGCCCGGATTGCGAAGGCCATCGCGAACTTAAAGACACAGGGCGCCCGGAAGTTTATTCTGGACTTGCGCAACTGCGGCGCGGGCACGTTCGCGGAGGCCGAACACACGGCCAATCTGTTCCTGCAGCAGGGCACGATTACCTACCTGCAGGGCCAGGCCTATCCGCGCGTCACGGCCGCGGCGGCGGCCAATCAGGCGGTGCTACCCTCGGCGCCGCTGGAGGTGCTGATCAATTCCGGCACGTCCGGACCCGCCGAAGTTGCCGCGGCCGCCCTGCAGCAGAACGGACGGGCAGAGTTGATCGGCGATCAGAGCTTTGGCGGGGCCTCGCAGCAGAAACTGATTCCGGTGGGCGACGGCAGCGCTCTGTGGTTGACGGTGGCGCGCTACTACACACCCAAAGGCAATCTGGTCCAGGATGGCCTGACGCCCGATGTGCAGCAAGTGCAGTATGCGGGCGCGCTGCCGCAGCTGGACTTTCCGCCCGAGGGCGTAACCGGACCACAACCCGACCTGCAAATGCAAAAGGCGCTGCGGCTGCTGAATGCGCCCGCCGCTGCGGCGGCCTCCCCTGCTCACTAGCGTCATGCGGTTGGCTCTGATCCAGTTCTCGCCCGTGCTGTTGCAAGTGGAAGCCAACGTCACTAGGGCGCTGGCGCTCATGGCGGAGGTGCAGGCTGACGTTTACGTGCTGCCCGAGATGGCAACCAGCGGGTATACGTTTGTAAATTCTGAAGACGTTGAGCGCTGCGCCGAAACCGCCAGCCTCGGGCCAAGCCTTACCGCCTTTGCGGAGTTTGCACGCAAGCGCACTGCCTACGTGGCCTACGGTTTTCCCGAGCGCGCGGAGCGACAGTTCTTCAACACCGCCAATCTGGTCGGGCCCCCGGGCCTGCTGGCGAGCTACCGTAAGCTGCACGTGTTTGGACGCGAGAAGCTGTTTTTTGCCTCCGGCGGCGCGCCCGCGCCCGTGGTCGAGCTGCCTTGGGGCAAGGTGGGGCTAATGATCTGCTTCGACTGGTATTTCCCCGAGCTTGCGCGCTCGCTGGCGCTGCGCGGTGCCGAGCTGCTGCTCCATCCCTCGAATCTGGTGCTGCCGCACTGTCCGCAGGCGATGATTACGCGGTCGCTCGAAAATCACGTATTTTCAGCCACCTGCGATCGCGTGGGCAGTGAAACCAACGGCGAAGTGCGGCACGATTTCATTGGCTCCAGCCAGGTGGTCACGCCGCTGGGTGAGGTGCTGGTGCGGCTCTCGCGCGAGCGCGAAGAAACCGCGCTGGTTGAAATCGAACTGGCACAAGCGCGGTCGAAGGCAGTGGGCATTTACAACGACTTGTTCACTGACCGCCAAGCTGCGTTGTACGTATAGCGGGCATCCAATCCCGCCATGGCGGGACATCTGAAGCGCAATCTTGCAATCGGGCTCTTGGGTGGGCTGGCGGGCGTGGCGGCCATGGATGGCTACTGGAAAGGTCTGGGCAGGGCCAAACCCGAATGGACGCATACGGACGAAGAGCCAAGCACGCACAAGCTGGTCCGCAAAACCTTGGGAAAAGCAGGCGTGCGTTCCCCTTCGAGCAGCATCCGCAAACGTGGCGGAAAGGCCGTGCACTGGGGCTACGGCGCGATGTGGGGAATGATTGCCGGCGCCAGCCGGGCCGGCGGGGTACCGCTCACTTGGGGCGGCGGGCTGCCCCTCGGCGCCGGGCTTTGGGCGCTGAGCGATGAGTACATGCTGTCCAAGCTGGACTTGGCCAAGCCTCCGCGCGAGTATCCTCCGCGCACGCATGCCGCCTCGCTCGGCGCGCATCTGGCGTACGGTCTGGGTCTTTGGGCCGCGATGAAAATGCTGGGCGGCGGCGGCGAGGAGAGGCGGCGCTTTCTCAGGCGGGTGGCCTAGCCAGCAACCCAAACTCCTGCAGCGAGCGCAGCAGCGCCGTGTCCACGGCCGAGTCCAACTCAAAAAGTTGGGTGGCAAGCATGCTCAAGTCGAGATGCAGGAGATCGCGCAGCACGGCCTCGAAAATGGCGCGTCGCAGGAAGCTGAGTTCCTTCGCGATCCATTCGGCCTGGTAGCTTTGACCATGGCGCACGTGACCGTGCTGTTGGGCGGCGGCTTCCTGCGCGCTAGCTTGCGCACCGTGGCCAGCGAGGTCGGTCAGGATTTCGCCCACATGATCAAGGCGATCGGAGGCACTGAGAGGGATTTGTGCTAGCTCAGGGTCGCTTTCCACGAGCTTGAGCCACGCACTCAGGACCTCGGTTTGGCTGCGTCTGAGCAGCGACCACAAGGATTCGTGTCCAAGCGTCAGTGCCTTGCGGCCCTCGGCCGAGGAAACCTGCCGGGGCAATTGGCGCAGCGCCTCCACTTCGACCGGTTTGAGCAGTATAAGGTCAAGCGTGGCTTGCATCGCGACCAGAGAGTGGGTGAAGTCGGGATAGCCAGTGATGAGCACCGTGCGCGCCCCTGGCTGCAGGTAGCGCATGGCGCCGGAAAGCAACAGGCCATCGCCGGCGCCCGCGATATTGAGATCGGTGATGAGCAGGTCAAAAGCCTCGCTAGCGATGCGGCGCAGCGCAGACGCGGCGGTGCATTCACAAGCGATGTCATTTTCCTGGCCGAGGATGGCGCCGGTCAGCTCCAAAAGATCACGGTCGTCCTCAACCGCCAGGATGCGGAGCCGGGCGGGCATTTGCATGCTGAGAAGCTAAGGCAGACCCTTGAGGATGTACAGCGTGGAGCGGAGGGCGCCGGCGCTGAAGGCGTAGAATTTGCATCAGTGGGGCGCAGCCGCGCTGGGGCCCGCGCCAACATTCGCGGAACATGGCAACGTTCGCGAGCGCGCTCCCCGGAAGCAACGAGAGCGCGCGTCGGCGAGGAGCGCGGCGGCGCGAGTTCGTCGGCGCAGGGAATTTGACCCAGGTAGACCTGAATCGGTGCCGCGCTTTATCGGGCATTATGGGCGGCAATGAGGAGGGGCTCGTAGAGGGGGGCGAGAGCGGGTTGATAGGCGAGATCGAGGTGCTCGATTTGCTCGAGGGTCATGCGCGCGGCGAGAGCGGCGGCGGCGGTGTCGAGACGGCCGGCGACGGTGCCGGCGGCACCGCGGAAATGAGCACCGAGGAGGCGGCCAGTCGTGGGTTGATACACGATGCGGACGATGACGGGTTGGGGATCGAGATAAGCGGCATGAGCGGGGGAGGCAACCTGCTCGACGGTGGCATCGAAGCCGGCAGCGCGGGCCTGCTCGAGGTTCAGGCCGGTACGGCCCCATTCTTGTCCCGCGAGCGGAACCGCGAGGGTGGCGAGCACGCCGGGAAAGCGGGCGGCGGGAGCATTGACGGCGTTGGCGCCGGCAATGCGGCCCTGCTTATTGGCGGCAGTGCCGAGAGGCACCCAGACGGGCGCGCCGGTAACCAGGTGGAGGGTTTGAGCGCAGTCGCCAGCGGCGAAGATGCCGGGCTGGCTGGTTTGCTGGCGTTCGTTCACGGCGACGGCGCCGGTGCGTCCGAGGACGAGCCCGGCCGCGGCGGCGAGGGAGACTTCAGGGCACAGGCCCCCGCAGTTGATGACGGCATCGCAAGTGATGGTGCCGGAGGTGGTTTCGAGGCCCAGCACGCGGCCGCCGCGCGCGCCCGAGAGGCCGACGACGCGCGTCGCCAGGTGCAGCTCGAGGCCGCGGGCGGCGAGCAGCTCGGCCAGGGGCGCAATCAACTCGCGCTCGAAGCCGGGCAGCAGTTCGGCGTGGGCATGCACCAACGCAACCTGGAGGCCGCGCTGGGCCAGCGCCTCGGCCGTTTCGAGCCCTATATAGCCGCCGCCGACCACGGCCACGCGGCGGATTTCGCCCGCCTGCAAGGCGGCTTCGAGCTCACGCACCTGATCCCACGTGTTGGCGGTGAACACGTTGCGCAGGCCCGCGGGCGGCTGCCAGCGTGGGCGCGCGCCGGTGGCGATGACCAGGCAGTCGTAAGCGAGCCATGACTCACCCTCGGGGCCACGCAGGCGCACACGGCGGCGCGCGGGCTCGATTTCCAGGGCTTCGTGGCCGAGCCGCAGGTCGAGCTGGCGGCGTTCGCGGAACCACTCCGGCGGATGGACGCGCAAGGCTTCCAGGCTGTGCAGGCGGCGGGCGAGGAAATAGGGCAGGCCGCAGGCGCTGTAGGCGGCGGCCGAGCCGCGCTCCAGCACGGTGATGGCGGCGCGCGGCGCCAGCTTGCGGGCGCGGCTGGCGGCGCTCAGGCCGGCCGCTACGCCACCGATGACCACGATCTGCTCCACTGGCGGAATTGTACACTGGAGTAAATATGCCGCGCGTTCCCGCCAAACTCGATAGCGAGGCTCTCTACCAGAAGGCGGTGCGCCTGCTGGCGGCGCGGCCGCGCAGCGAGGCCGAGCTGCGGCGGGCGCTGCGGGCGCGCGCGGCCGCGGCCGCGGAAGTGGAAACCGCAATCACGCGGCTGCGCGACCACGGTTACCTGGATGACGCGCGCCTTGCCGCCGGCTTTGCGCTCTATCAGAAGGATGTAGCCCGGCATGGACGCTTGCGCACCCTGCGTGACCTGCGGGCGCGGGGGGTGAGCGCGGCGGTGGCGGAACAGGCAGTGCGCAAGGGCTATGCGGGCAGCAGCGAAGATGCTCTGCTGCGGGCGCATCTGCACGCCAAGCGGCTGCGGCCGCCTGAAGATGTGCGCCAGGCGGCCAGCTTGTGCCGCAGGCTGCTGCGCGCTGGCTTCAGCGCCGCCGCCTGCCAGCGGGCGATGCGGGCGTGGAAGCTGGACCCGGACTGGATCGAGACGATTGCCGCACCCGAGGAGGAACCCGAATGAACGATAACGATTCTCCCGAGGATCTGGAGCTGACGTTTGTGCCGCCCGGCGAGCGCGAGGCGGTGCGCAACTTCGACGAGGAGGCCGAAGCCGAACTGGCGGCCGGTTTTTTGCGCGCCCAGGGCATCGCCGCGGAGGTGGGCGCGATGATGATTCCGGGCTTGCAGTCAGGTCTGGCGCTGTGGGTATACAAAGACGCCGCGCAGGAAGCGCGGACGTTGCTGGACGAGGTTGATGCCAATGCACGCCGGCCGCAGGCGCTGGACTAGCCTATCGGCGGGCAGCGGACGGCAGTGGCTGAATATTTACCGGGTGAGCGACTTCAGAATGTCGTTGTCCCAAACCAGCTTCAGCGGCGGGCGGCCGGCGGCCAGTTTTTTCTGCAAGGCGTAGCCGGCGAGCAGCGGCAGCGAGACCGAGGGCTCGACAAAGCACATGGCGGTGGTGGCCGTGGGCTGGATTTTCCCCCAACTCATCGCCTCCTTGAGGGTGCTGCCCGACAGGCCGCCCCAGTGCGGGGCGTCGGCGGTGAGCTGCAGGGCGTAACTGTGGCCTTTTTCCTCTTCGAAAATATAGGCCATGACCACCGAATCGTTGATGTAGTTTTTCGGTACGCCGCCGGCGATGTAGATGGCCGCAGTCTTTTTCGACTGCACCACGATCTGGGTGAGCTCGTAGTTATCGCGGATGGAGTCTATCGCCAGGTGCGGGCGGTTGGCCAGGACGGCGCGATGGTAGTGATGGGTGAGGCCGATGCCGATGGAGCTGTCATTAATCGCGGGGGCGAACATGGGCACGCCGCGCTGGAAGGCGGTGCGGACGATGGAATTGTTGTCGTCGAGCTTGCTGGCGACGAAGTCAAGGTAGGCGCGGGTGGAGGTGTTGCCGGGCGGCAATTCATCGGCGAGGCGGCCCAGCCAGGTGTCGGTCTCGAGAAACTTTTCCTCATCCACGTAAGTGTCGTAGATGCGGTCAATCATCAGGGCGTGCAGTTCCGGATCGTTGGCGTTGGGATCGCCGACATAGTGGCCGAAGCCGCGCGCTTGGTAAATATCCTGATAGAGGATGGCGCCGGTGGAAACAATGACGTCAATGAAGCCGCCGGCGACGAGGTCGCGCAGCACCTTGCGGAGACCGGCGGCGATGAGCGGGCCGGCGAGGCCGAGCATGACCGTGGGGCGGTCTTTGTCGCTGTAGAGGTTATCGAGCACCTCGGCGCAGCGGCCGAGATTGCGCGCCTGAATGGAGGCGCCGCCCATGGCCTGGACCAGATCGGCCACGGTGGAGACGTGATCGTAGTCCACCGGGCGGATGCGGGTGCGAAGGTATTCGGCCTTGGCGCGGCGGTCAATTGCGCCGGCGCCGGGAACGCTCAGGGAAGGTTGATCAGGCACGGGAATATTCCTCGAAGCAGCTTAGCGCCCGCTGCCGGCGGCGGGACGGCGTTTGCGCGGGCGCTGGCGGACGATCTGCAGACTATAGCCGCGGTTGGCCGCATATTGATGCTCCACCGAACGTACGCGCTCATGCACGAGGGCGGGATCAAGCGCGGGAAAGCCGGAATCCGGTTCGAACAGGTCTTCGTAGAAAATGTCGGTGAACATGGAGGCCATGTAGAGGCCGAGGGCGTCGGCTTCGGCCGACTTGCGGTAGTTTCTCCAGGCTTCTTCGGCCGCATCGGGCTTGGCCTCCGCAAACGCGGTGCGCCATTCCCAGGCTTCGGGCGTCAGCTCTCCGGCCTTGCCGGCGTCGTACTGGCGGCGCAGAAGGTGCTCGAAATCAATGCCGTCCGGAGACTCCAAAGCCGCCAGATAGGCGATCTTGTCGAAAAATTCCATGGCGAGTCCGTAGGTGTCGTGCTCGTAGAACCTGAGGCTGATCAGCAGCAGGCTGCCGCTGGGCTTGACGTCCAGGTGATGGCAGAGCTCCTTGCGGCTTTCACCCTCGGCGGCGGCATTGAGGCCGACGAGGATGCTGCGGCGCTGTTTATAGAGCCAAGGGACGAAATAGCAGACAGCACGGCCCAAATGAGGGATGAGGGCGCGGGGAACGGCTTCAACCATGTGCTCCAGGCCGCGCTGCTCCTGACCGCTTTGTTCGGCCACCACGGCGTACATGAGTCCGTTGTCGGCGGTGCGGACCGAGCCGCCGCGCAGCATATCCTCAATCGTCATCCTTTCAAGTGTACCGAACAGTGCTACCATCGCGGGCATGAAGCGCATTCTGGACTGTCTAGCTGCCGCCGCCGTGCTGGGCGGGCTGGCGTTTTCCCAAGCCGTTTCGCAGGCGGAAATGACCCAGCCGGCCCTGTCGCCCGACGGGCAGCAGATCGCCTTCGCCAGCAACGGCGCCATCTGGACCGTGCCGGCGCGCGGCGGCGTGGCGCGCATCCTGATTGCCAGCGCCGCGACCGAGTCGCGGCCGCTGTATTCGCCGGATGGAAAATGGCTGGCGTTCGAATCCACGCGCACCGGCGGCGGCGACATTTATCTGTTCAACCTGACCACCAGCGAGCTGCGGCGGCTGACCTGGGATGATGGCGCGGACCGGCTGGATTGCTGGTCGCCCGACAGCCAGTGGGTGTATTTCAGCTCCAGCAGCCACAACGCGGGCGGGATGAACGACATTGATCGGGTGCGCATCACCGGCGGTACTCCGCTGCCGGTAAGTTCGCAGCGCTACGTGGACCAGTACGACGCCGCCGCGGCGCCGGACGGCTCGCTGGCGGTGGTGACGCGGGGGGAGATGGGGCTGAGCCAATGGTGGCGCGACGGACATGCACACATTGACAACACTCAAATCTGGCGCGTGGTGCCTGCCGCCGTGGATGGCGCCAAGACCGGCTACCAGATGTTGCTGCCGACCGATCAGGCCAAGAACATCTGGCCGATGTGGGGGCCCGAGGGGCGGACGCTGTATTTCATGTCCGACCGCAGCGGCGCGGAGAACTTGTGGGAGCTGCCCTCGGTTGGGGCGCAGCCGCGGGCGCTGACGCACTTTACGGACGGCCGGCTCTTGTGGCCCGCACTTGCCGCCGACGGCTCGGCGATCGTGTTCGCGCGCGATTTCCGCGTCTGGAAGCTGGACCTGCGGCACCACCGCGTCGCGGACGTGCCCATCACCATGGTGGGCGTGCCGCATTTGCCCAGCATCGTTCCCACCACGATTACCACCGCAACGGATCCGGCAGTTTCACCCGACGGCAAAAAGCTGGCCTATACCGCCCACGGCGAAGTCTTTGTGGATATGGCCGAAAACGGCGGGCCGGCGCTACGGCTGACGCACACCGGCAAGCTGCAGTTTGGATTGCAGTGGGCCCCGGACAGCGAACATTTGGCCTATGTTTCCGACCGCGACGGCAGCGACCACATTTACCAGTACGACTTCCTGACCGATCAGGAGAAACAGCTTACCGCTGGCAGCGGCGAGGAGTTTCATATCCACTATGCGCCGGACGGCAAGACCTTGGCGTTTGAGCGCGGGACCACGCAGATCGTCACGCTGGATTTGGCGACGGGGCAAGATAAGGTGCTGGCCACCGGATATTTCGACAGCCTGCCGCCGCTCAACAACAGCGGCATCATGGCCTGGTCGCCCGACAGCCAGTACCTGGCGTTTCTGAACCACGCCGATGGCATATTCCCCGAGGCCTATGTGGTCGCCGCCAGCGGCGGCGCGCCGCGCGAGGTGAGCTTTGTGCCGAACAGCTTTGCCGGCTCGCTCGCCTGGAGCCCCGATGGGCGCTTCCTGCTGTACCAGACCTCGCAGCGCACCGAACCCAGCCAGATTGCGCGCGTGGATCTGACCCCGGTGCTGCCGCTGTTCCGCGAGAATTTGTTTCAAGACCTGTTCCAGAAGGAAAAGCATCCAGTGGGGCGCGCCGCGGCCCACGCCGATACGCCTGCGGCAACGCCCACGGTTGACTACGAGGAGATTGCCGAGCGGGTGCAACTGCTGCCGATGCTCAATGCGCGCTCGCCACGGATTTCTCCGGATGGCAAATGGCTGGCCTACATCGGCTCGGAGGGCCCGACCAGCAACATCTACGTGGTGCCGCTGGACCGCAAGACCCTCATGACCGGGCCCGGGGGGCCGGGTGGACGCGCCGCGGCGCCCAAGCAGTTGACCTCGACCAACGGGCGGAAGGCGGACCTGCAGTTCACCGCCGACTCGAAAATACTGTATTACCTCGACGGCAATCATATCCATCGCGTAGCGGTGACCGGCGGCAGCGCAAAAACGGTGAACGTGAGCGCCGAACTCGATGTGGACTTCGGCCGCGAAAAAGAAGAGATGTTCTCGCAGGTGTGGCGCTATTTGCGCGACGACTACCAGGTTGCCGACATGAACGGGGTGAACTGGGTGGGGGTGCAGACCGAGTTCGCGCCCGAAGTCGCCGCCGCCACCAATCCGGACGCGCTGCGCTGGCTGCTGACGGAAATGATCGGGCGGCTGAACTCGTCGCATTCCGGCATCTATCCGCCACGCGGCGGGGCGCGACCCTCAACCGGGCACATCGGCTTGCTGTTTGACCGCGTGGGATACGAGCGACTGGGCAAGCTGTGCGTGAGTGAAGTCATTGCGCGGAGCCCGGCGGCGCTGGCGGGCGTCAAAGTGGGTGACTGCCTGACGCAGGTGGACGGCACTACGGTCACCGGCTCGACCAACCTCGACGAGCTGCTGCACGACACCATCGGCAAAAAGCTCACCGTCACGCTCACCGCCGCCAGCGGCGCCTCGCGAACGGTCGCCATGAAGCCGCTCAACGCCAGCCAGGGCAAGCAGTTGATCTACCAGGCCTGGGTGGCGCACAACCGCGCGCTGGTAGCGAAACTCAGTGGCGGGCGGCTGGGCTACGTGCACATGGTGGACATGGAAACCGGCTCGCTCAACAAGCTCTTCATGGACTTGAACTCGGCCGAGTACGGCAAAGAGGGCGTGGTGGTGGACGTGCGCAACAACAACGGCGGTTTCGTCAACGCCTACGCGCTCGACATGCTCACCCGCCAGCCCTATCTGACCATGATTCCGCGCGGGTTCCCGAAAAAGCCGGCGCGCGTCGCGCTCGGCCAGCGGGCGCTGGAAAAGCCGACCATCCTGCTGGTGAACCAGAACACCCTCTCCGACGGCGAGGACTTCACCGAAGGCTATGAGGCCATGCACCTGGGGCAGGTGGTGGGACTCCCGACCGCGGGCTGGATCATCTACACCTCGGCGGGCCAACTCATTGACGGCTCGACCGTGCGGCTGCCGAGCACGCACATCCTCGACGCCCAGGGCAAGCCCATGGAGCTGCATCCGCGCCCCGTGGACATCACCGTTCACAATCCCCTGGGCTCGTGGCAGGATGGCACCGACCCGCAACTGGCGGCGGCGGTGAAGGCGCTGCTGGCGAAAGTCGGCGGGCCGCCGCGCCACGTCGCCGAGGGCGGAAACAATTAGCGGACCGCCGGCTGATTCCAAACGGCCGGTTCGGGTCCGGTGCAAGCGGGCGCCGACAGGCTACACTGGACCCTATGCCGGCTGCCGACGAAATTTTGCAGGGGTTGGAGTGGAAAGTCAATGAGCCGCCGCGGGAGCTACCGCGCCAGGAGCGGCTGCGGCGCATCCGCCATTCCGCCTCGCACTTGATGGCGCAGGCGGTGCGGGAAATTTTTCCCGACGTCCGCCTCGCCATCGGACCGCCCATTGAGAACGGCTTCTATTACGACATGGAGCTGCCGCGCGCCCTTACCGACGCCGATCTGCCCGAGATCGAAAAGCGCATGCGCAAGATCGTGGCCCGCGATCCGCAGTTCTACCGCGCCGGCATCGAGCGCGCGCGCGCGCTGGAGCTGTTCCGCGAGTGGAAGCAGCCCTACAAAGTCGAGCTGATCGAGGGTCTCGGCGATGCCGAGATGTCACTCTACAAGCAGGACCGCTTCGTGGACCTGTGCGCCGGGCCGCACGTCGCCCAAGGCGGCATCTGCGGGCATTTCAAGCTGCTGTCGGTGGCGGGGGCCTACTGGCGCGGCGACGAGCATCGCCAGATGCTGCAGCGCGTCTACGGCACGGCTTGGGAGAGCGAAGCCGAGCTGGCCGAGTACCTGCAGTTCCTCGAGGACTCCAAAGCCCGCGACCACCGCAAGCTGGGGTTGCAACTCGACCTGTTCAGCTTCCATCCCTGGTCGGGCGGCTGCCCCTTCTGGCATCCGCGCGGGCTGATCGTGCGCCAAGAGTTGCGGCGGCTGTGGCGCGAAACACACAAAAAAGCCGGCTACGTCGAGATTTTGAACCCGGTGCTTTACCGCAAGGAGATGTTCGAAACCTCGGGGCACTGGGAGCATTTCCGCGAACACATGTTTCTGGTGCAGGAGGGCGAAGACCCGGACTCGCTCATGGGACTGAAGCCGATGAACTGCCCTGACACCATGCTCTACTACAAAACCCGCCAGCACAGTTACCGCGAGCTGCCGCTGCGCATTTCGCAGGGCCAACTGCTGCACCGCAACGAGCCCATGGGCGCTCTGCACGGGTTGATGCGGGCGCGGGTGTTCAGCCAGGACGATGCGCATATTTATCTGCACGAGGATCAGATTCAGGACGAGATCGTGCGCGTGCTGGAGTTGCTCAAGCTGATCTATTCGTTTTTCGGGCTGCGCTACTCGATTACGCTTTCAACCCGTCCGGAAAACTCGATGGGCGAGACTGCGCTGTGGGATAAGGCCGAAGCCGGGCTGAAACAGGCGCTCGAGCGGCTGCAATTGTCCTACAAGGTGGACATCGGTGGCGGCGCGTTTTACGGACCCAAAATTGATGTCATGGTGCACGACAGCATGGGGCGGCAGTGGCAGTGCGGAACCGTGCAGCTCGATTTCAACCTGCCGCGGCGCTTCGAGCTGGAATTCATTGACCACGACAATCAGGCGCGCACGCCCGTGGTGATTCACCGGGCGCTGTTTGGCTCGGTGGAGCGTTTCCTGGGTATTTTGCTGGAGCACTTTGCCGGCGCGCTGCCCACCTGGCTGGCGCCGGTGCAGGCCGTGGTGTTACCCATCGCCGAGGGGCAGGATGCCTACGGGCGTCAGGTGGTCGAGGCGTGCGAGGCCGCGGGCCTGCGCGCCGAGCTGATGCCGGCGGAGAGCAAGATTGGCTACCGCATCCGCGAGGCCGAGCTGCACAAAATTCCCTACATGCTGGTCGTCGGCAAGCGCGAGGCCGAATCAGGCGGGGTCTCGGTGCGTACCTACCAGGAAAAGGACCGCGGTGCGATGCCGCTCGCCCAGTTGATCGAGGAGCTGCAGCGCAAGAACCGCGAGCGCACCCTCGATGTCACGGTGAAGGACTACAGCGCGCTGTTCCGGACCGAAGGCACGGGCGAAGCCGAAATCGCCTACTGATGGAGATCGCTGCTGGCAGGCTTTGGCCTGATCGAGTTGCGCGCGGCATCCACTTCGGCCGCGTGCAGCCGGAGGGGGCTGAGCGTGCATCCAATGGATTATGGTTGTGATCTGGTGGGTCATCGTCGGCCTGATCGCGGGTTGGGCTACGGGTAGGATCATGCACGGGGCGGGCTACGGCGTGATCATGGACGTGGTCATCGGCATCATCGGCGCCATCATCGGCGGGGCGATCATGAACGCTCTGGGCGCGCCGGCCAGCGGCGGCCTGATCTATACCGTACTGGTGGCCATTCTGGGCGCGGTGGTATTGACGGCCATCGTGCGCGCCTTGGCGGGCAGATCCTCGCGGCGCGTGCGCAGTTGAGGCGCGCCACTCGCGGGGGTCGCGCCGCTTTGCACCGTGGGCAAAATCGCCGCGCAGGGCCTCAAAATTCGGCATGGGCGAGCGTCCCAGCGTGCGCCCCCGGGGCAACATGCAGGCGCGGCCCCAGCGATGCGAGCATAAGCGGGACGCGCGGCGCAATTCGTCCTGCGTAGTTCCAGCAGGGCGAAGCAGCCGCGCTGGGGCCCGCGCCAACATTCGCTGGGTCCGCTAGCGTTTGAGCACGCGGCGGCCCTGAAGGCGGTAGGCGCCCGAAACCACGCGGCGGATGGCGTCCGGATAAAGCCGGTGTTCCTCGATCAGAATGCGGGCGGCGAGCGCGTCGGCGTCGTCGCCTTCCAGCACGGGGACTGCGGCCTGGGCGATGATCGGTCCGCCATCCAGGGTTTCGTCCACAAAGTGGACGGAGCAGCCGGAAAATTTCACCCCCGCGTCAATCGCCTGCTGCTGGGCGTCGAGACCGGGAAATGCCGGCAAAAGCGAGGGATGGATGTTCAGGATGTGGCCGGGATAGGCGGTGATGAAATAGCCGCTGAGCATACGCATGTAGCCGGCGAGGCACACCAGCTCCACTCCGGCGGCCCGCAACCGGGCCACCACGTCGCGGTCATAGTCCTCGCGCTCGCGACCGGCGCTGGGCAGCGCGCATACCGGCAGTCCCCGGGCCTGCGCCCAAGCCAGACCCGGCGCCTGCGGGCGGTTGCTGAGCACGAGCGCGAGGTCGCCAGGAAACGCCGCTGCGATCGCTTGCAGATTCGAGCCGCGGCCCGAGATGAGCACGCCGAGTTTCATGTCCCTACTTCCACTGCACCCGCCGGGAGCCGGCAACCAGGCGGCCGAGGCGCAGCGGCGCTTCTCCCTGGCGCCGGAGATAACCCAGAAAGGCCTCGGCCTCCGTGGGGCGAACCACCGCAATCATGCCAATGCCCAAATTGAAGGTACGGCGCATTTCGCCCAGCGGGACATGGCCGAGGCGTTGCAGCAGGGTGAAAAGCGGCGGCCAGGACCAGGCGCTGGTTTCGATTTCCGGGGCGCAGCCGGGGGGCAGAATGCGTGGCAAATTGCCCGGAATGCCGCCGCCGGTGATGTGCGCCAGACCGCGCAAGCGGCCCAGCCAGGGCCGCAGCAGCGACAGATAACTACGATGTTCGGCGAGCAGCGCTTCGGCCCAGCTGGCGCCGCCGAGTTCTTTGGGCCGCGCCGAGGCACGGAAGCGCGGAAATAAGATGCTCCGCGCCAGCGCATAGCCGTTGGTGTGCAGGCCCGCCGAGCGCAGGCCGATCAGCACATCGCCGGAGCGGATGGTGGCGCCGGTGAGCAACGCGCGGCGCTCGACCCAGCCGACAATGCAACCTGCCACATCGTATTCGCCTGGCGCATAGAAACCGGGCATTTCCGCGGTTTCACCGCCCAGCAGCACGCAGCCGTTTTCGCGGCACCCGCGGCTCAGGCCCTCCACCAGCGCCGCCACCGTGGGCGGGTGCATGCGGCCGAGAGCGATATAGTCGAGAAAAAACAGCGGCTGCGCGCCCTGCACCAGGATGTCGTTGACGCAATGGTTGACCAGGTCGCGGCCGACAGTGTTGTGCATGCCGGTCTGGAAGGCGAGTTTAAGTTTGGTTCCCACGCCATCCATGCTGGCCACCAGCACCGGCTGACGCTTCCCGCCCGGCAATTGGAAGAGCCCGCCGAAGCTGCCGATTTCAGACAGCACCTGGCGGTTGAACGTCGCCCGGGCGAGACGCTGGATGCGCGCCTTGGCACGATCGGCGGTGGCGATGTCAACGCCGGCGGCGGCGTAGGTATGGCGCTTCATGGGAAAGCAAAACTATAGCATCCTGCGGGGCTTAGAATGGAGGCGTGGCTCTCGAATTCACAACCTCGTGTCTGGCGGATTCGCTGGCGCTGTTCCGCTTTTACAAACAGATGGGCGAGCGCGCCATGGCCCAACTCAGCGACGCGCAGTTGCTGGATGCGTTCGATCCGGAAATGAACTCCGTGGCGCAGATCGTCAAGCACATGGCCGGCAACATGCGCTCGCGCTGGCTGGGGTTTCCCGAGGCGGATGGCGAAAAGCCGGACCGGAACCGCGACAGCGAGTTCGAGGCGCCGCCGCAGACGCGCGCCGAAGTACTGCGGCTCTGGGAGCAAGGCTGGCAGTACGTGTTGGATGCGCTGACGCCGCTGACCGACGCCGACATGACCCGGACCACCACCATCCGCGGCGAAAAGCATTCCGTGATGCAGACTGTGCATCGGCAGGTGGCGCATTACGCCTACCACGTGGGGCAGATCGTGTTTTTGGCCAAGCACCTGCGCGGCGCGGCTTGGCAGAGCCTCAGCATTCCGCGCGGCAAGTCGGCCGAGTTCACGCGGCGGGTGCAGACCGGCCAGGCCAGCCAGCGCTAGAAGCGGTCTGGCTCGGTTGACATGCTTCGTGACCTAAGCGGGGCGCGCGCCAACATTTGTGCTGGCGTTCGAGGTTATGATTCGGTTGGGGCTGGACTGGACGGTAAACACGGTCATTGCGGTTGCAGGCGCAGTTAACATTACACTCATGCTGATGTTGATCCCCCAATTGGGTCCGCAGGGAATGGCGGAAGCCGTGATCGCGAGTCAGGGAGCCAGCGCTTGAAACCGCGTTGGGTAGTCGTGGGAGCGGGCTTTTCCGGTGCGACCCTGGCACAGCAGATAGCCAGCCGCACCCACGAGCACGTCCTCGTGTTGGACCGTCGTGGCCACATCGGCGGCAACGCCTACGACGAATATGACGCCCACGGAATCCTGGTGCACCGCTACGGGCCGCACATTTTTCACACCAATGCGGCACGCGTGTTCCAGTATCTTTCGCAATTTACGCAGTGGCGGCCCTATGAGCACCGCGTCCTGGCGCGGGTTGAGGGCCAGCTACTGCCCGTGCCGATCAACCGCACCACGGTCAATCGCCTGTACGGTCTTGACTTGGATGAGGCGGGAGTTGCCGCGTTTTACGAGCGCGTGCGCGAGCCACGCATCCCCGTGCGCACCAGCGAGGATCTGGTGATTGGTAGCATCGGCCGGGATTTGTTTGAGAAATTTTTTCGCGGCTACACGCGCAAGCAGTGGGGTCTGGACGCGAGCCAACTGGCCGCGTCGGTGGCCGCGCGCATTCCCTATCGGAGCAACGACGACGACCGATATTTCACCGATGATTTCCAGTTCATGCCCGCGGCCGGCTACACCGCCTTGTTCCGCAGCATGCTGGACCATCCGAGCATCCGGGTGGAACTCGGTGTAGATTTCCAGTCCTTCCGCCGCCGCTGGGAACCTGAGCAATTAATCTACACAGGTCCAATTGACGAATACTTCGGCAACTGCTTCGGCCCGCTGGCGTACCGTTCGTTGCGGTTTGAATTCGAGCACTTTTCCGCGCTCCCGCAGTTCCAGGCAGTCGGACAGGTCAACTATCCCAATGACCATGACTTTACGCGCATCACCGAGTTCAAGCACCTGACCGGCCAAACTGCACCCGGAACCACCATAGCGCGGGAGTACCCCTGCGCGGACGGAGAGCCTTATTATCCTGTGCCCCTGGCGGCCGGGCAGGAAATATGGGAACGCTACCATACCCGCGCTTCAGCCATGAAGAATGTGCACTTTGTCGGCCGGCTGGCGCAGTACCGTTACTACAATATGGACCAGGCCGTAGCGGCGGCGCTCAAGGCCGCCGACTCAATTCTGTCGAGCATTCCAGAGCGCAAGCCTGGGCCGCCTCGCCCCAGGAAGACTCATGCATGAACGCTCACATGGCTCCCGCTCGGCCTCCGCCCCAGCCGCTGGTTAGCATCCTACGCCCCGACGGCCGTTGTCGATGCCGCTGCTGCGAGCGCGGGCGAGGTTGAGCCGGCGCCGCTGCCCGCCGCCCGCCTGACCGTACACAAATCGCGGGGCCCGCGCCAACATCCCGCGCCAACTTTGATAAAATTGATTGCTTCAGTCCGCAGCGGCGGCGTAGCTCAGATGGTTAGAGCGAGGGTCTCATAATCCCTAGGCCAGTGGTTCGAGTCCACTCGCCGCCACCACACTCCCCACGGCCATGGCCCCATGCATTCTCGTCACTGGTGGAGCAGGCTACATCGGCAGCCACGTGGTGCTGCGCCTGCAGGCCGATTTCCACGTTGCCGTTCTGGATAACCTGAGTTGCGGTCACCGTCAACTGCTACCGCCCGGAACGGAGTTCCATCATCTCGATCTCCGCGACCGCGCGGGCGTCTCCGCTCTGTTCCGCGATCACCATTTCGATGCGGTGATACACTTCGCGGCGCGCGCCTACGTCGGCGAATCCATGCAGCAACCCGGCCGCTACTTCGAAAACAACGTCACGGGCACGCAGAACCTGCTCGACGCGATGACCGGCACTGGAGTTTCCACCCTCGTATTTTCTTCCACTTGCGCGGTCTACGGCACCCCGCAGGCGCCGCTCAACGAGACGCACCGGCTAGCGCCGATCAACCCCTACGGCGAGTCCAAGGCCATGGTGGAACGGATGCTGCACTGGTACCATCAGATCCACGGGCTCCGCTATCTCGCGCTGCGCTATTTCAACGCTGCCGGCGCCGACCCGCAGGGGCGCTCCGGCGAGTGGCACGAACCGGAACCGCACCTCATTCCACGGCTGCTTGCCGCAGCGGAGGCTAACCTCCCCTTCCCCGTCTATGGCACCGACTTCCCCACGCGCGACGGTTCCTGCATCCGCGACTTCATCCACGTAACCGATCTTGCCGAGGCCCATGTCGCCGGCCTGCGCTATCTCGAACAGGGCGGTGCCCCAGGGAGCGTCAATCTCGGCACCGGCACGGGAATCTCGGTGCTCGATGCGGTAGCCCGCGCGCAGGCAGTGCTCGACCGACCCATTGCGGTCGAGCCCCAGCCCCGCCGCGCCGGCGACCCCGCCGAGCTGGTCGCCAGTGCGGATCGCGCGCGGGAGATGCTGGGCTGGGTTCCCCAGCATTCCCGCTTTGACCACATCCTGCGCGACGCCTGGGCGTGGCAGCAGCGCCTGCCCGCCATCCGAAAGCTTGCAATTGCCGCGCACGCATGAGGCCGGCGCGGCTGCGCCGCGCGCTTAAGCTTGCGTCAGGATGCCCGCGAGTAGAGCGACTTTACTCATCGCCCGCCGCTTGGCTCACGGCCGGTTTGTGGGTAGGCGCGCGGCGCAGCAGCAGCAGAGCCGCTTGCCCGCCGGTTACCACCGTTTCGCTGACCAACACGGACCAAACCATGCCAACGGACCCGAAACGCGGCACCAAGACCAGCATCAGTACAATGTTGACCACCGCCGCGCCCGCCACGGCCAGGTTGAGCTCTCTGTCCATGCCTAGCGGCAGCATGATCTGGAAGCCCAGCACATTGGAAATTGCAATCAAGGGCAGCAGCGGCGCCAACCAGCGCAACAACACGACTGCACCTTCATAGCCGGACCCCAGAAGGAGCTTTACGGCCCACGGGGCCGCCCACACCAACACCACCGCCTCCAGGCACCCGACGGCCGCAAATACTCCCAGCAGCCGCCTGCTCACACCCAACCCACGCCGCCGGTTGCGCGTCATGAGGTACGCCATGCGCGGGAAAAGCGCCTGAGACACCGGCGTGAACACGCTCATCGAGGCACGAACGATCTTGTCGGCACCGGCGAAATCCGCCACCGCCGCGGCCGGAACGAACAATCCCAACAAAAAAGTGTTGGCTCCTGTATACAGGGCGATGGACGCCCGCAGGAAAAAAAGCGCCAGGCTTTGCCGCAGCATCCGCAACGCCGGCCGGACGCGAGGACTCTCGAAAGCAATACCGTGGTACATCCGCAAGTAGTTCACGCCCGCCGCACCCAGCGCCCCCGCCCCCATGGCGAACAGCACCGAGGCCGCCTGTTCCGGCCTCCTGACCGTGACAAACACGAAACCAGCCCCGAGCCCGGTGCCGAGCACATCAATGCCCGTCTGCCGCCCCATGCGCTCCACGCCCTGAAAAAACCAGGCCGGGCTCGCCACCTGTGCCACCGCAAGGAGACACGCGCCCCAGATAAAACCCGCCATCGCGCGGAAGCCGGGCACGAACGCCAGCATGAGCGCACCCGCCAACGCGACTGCGCCCGCCAGCAGCAATTTTGCGCCCAACACCCCCGCAACAATGGCTTGCTGTGCTCCAGCGCAATCACGTTCACGCGCGATTTCCCGCGTGGCGGAAAAAGAAAAGCCAAAATCCGCCACCACCGCCAGTAAGCTCGCGAGGGACTGCGCAAACGCCAGGCGTCCGAATGCCTCCGGCCGTAGTACCCGCGCCAGAAACGGCACCAGCGCCAAGGGAATGAGATACCGCGCTCCTTGCGCTGCGTACAACGCCAGAGCATTGCGCGCCAGCGGATGGCGCGCGACGCCCCGACTGGCGCGCAGCAGTTCCCGTATGCGCTCGAGTGTCTTCATTGGGCGCGCATAGGATGCATCGAATGAACAGAATACGCGACCATGGCCGCCACATGCCCGGAGAAGTCCCTATGCCGGTCGCTACGGTTCGTGTTAAATTACCATGCTGATGGAGCTTCCACTCGTCCCCGGGCCGTTGTCTGCCCGTCTCCCCCTGGTGAGTATTCTTACGCCTAATTACAATTACGCGCGCTTCTTGCCGCGAGCGGTGGCGAGCGTACGCGCGCAGACCTACCAGGATTGGGAGATGATCATATGCGATGATTGCTCCACGGATGACTCACGGGATGTGATCCGTGAGACCGCGGCCTCTGAGCCTCGAGTCCGGCCCGTCCTGCTGGAGCGGAACCGTGGCGTAGCTGGCGCTTTGAACGCGTGCTTTGCTGCGAGCGTTGGAGATATTATTTGCCTGCTTGATGCGGATGACACTTGGGCGCCTGAGAAGATCGAGCTAGTGGTCGCTGTCGCGAGGCGTGTGCCGTCGGCAGGCTTGCTCGTGCACCCGCTCCTTCACATTGACAAGAAGCGGCGGCCGATTAGGGTTTATCCGCCTGGACCGCTTGCCTCGGGGTGGTACGGGCCGGAGATGGCTGAGTTTGGGGCGGGTCCGAACCTTCCGCCGGCCTCGGGCCTATCGCTTCGGCGCTTGGTTGCCGGTGCCGTTTTTCCGTTGCCGGAGAGTTTTCGGACGCTTGCTGACGCCGCGATCATTTGGGTGGCGGCGGCGCTAACGCGTGCTGAGGTCGTGAGCCAGTCGCCGCTGGGGACGCTCCTGATTCACGGCTCGAACGTGACGAGCGCGCAGGGCGCTCTTGAGAACTTCAAGGACGGGGGGCTCCTCGAG
This sequence comes from Terriglobales bacterium, assembly GCA_050747905.1. GTDB lineage: Bacteria > Acidobacteriota > Terriglobia > Terriglobales > SCQP01 > SCQP01. Next base: position 69,965 of record JBOGKQ010000006.1, read on the forward strand.
TCGTGGCAGAGGCTTGCAAGGGATGTTTCGGGGTTGGCCGGGCCTTGGCCGTGCCCCTGGCTTGCCGTGCTTTCCGCGCTGATCCCACGCAGGATCAGCGGGGAGATCCGCTGGTCGGATTGGCGTAGGGAGCTGCGGGATTCGGCGAGCTGGCGCCATGCTCGCGGGAAAAATCCGAAGTTCAGGCTGTTTTTCGAGGTCGTGCCGGTTTTGCCGCCGGTGTTATTTGGGCTGCTCTTTCGGCTTGCTTGTTATTGCAGCGACCTCTGGAAACGAAAGGCCGTACTGCTGCGCAGGCTGCCCCGCAGTAAAGCGAACGAGGGCCTGGCGAGGTGCCCGTCTTTCGCGGAGGGCGATGCAACCGGCGTCGGTGCGCGTGACTAGTGTCAACTTGGATGCCCAATCCAACCCGCCACCGATCCCTGCATGCGATTGCCCTGCGGCAGGTCAGTCAATCTGGGACAGCAAAGTGGAAGGCGTGGCGATGGCCAGGCCGGGTTGGCTGACGACGTAAGCTCCGGCGAGGTTTGCCAGCCGCGCGATGGCCGGCAGCGGCAGGCGGGCGGCTAAGCCCAGTCCCACCACCGCGCTCACGGTGTCGCCCGCTCCGGTAACATCAGTGACTTGGCGGTTATGGGCCGGAAACCGACGCTCATCTCCGGCGGCATTGACCCACGCGAGCCCCTGCGCCCCCAGAGTTACCAAAAGGTGTTGGCAGCGGTGACGCCGGAGCAAGCGCAGCGCTGCGCGGCGGAAAGTGGAGAGCGACTCTACAGCGAGTCCGGTCATCGCCTCCATCTCGCGGCGATTCGGTTTCAACACGCTCGCCCCGCGGTATTGCAATTCCGGCTGCTTGGGGTCCACGCACCAGGGAAGTCCGCGGTGGGCGCAGTACCGCGCCACGCCGCGCACCATCTCGCCGGTAACGCAGCCCTTGGCGTAATCAGAAATCACGACGGCGCCCAGGCGGGGCTGAGCTGCGAGGCGGGTGAGGATCTCCCGGGTGGCGGCGGCGGAAATCGGAAGGGTGGACTCGCGATCACAGCGCAGCATGTGCTTGTTGCGCGCCAGGATGCGGATCTTGGTGCTGGTCTGCCGTCCGGGGATTGCCAACAGTGCCCCCACCTCAATGCCCTGGCGCGGTAGGAGGTGGCGGAGGCGTTCGCCGGCGGCATCCGCACCGAGTGCGGAAAACAGCACTGGATGGCCGCCCAAGCCGGCGACATTGGCGGCGACATTGGCGGCGCCGCCGAGAGCGAAGCTTTGACGCCGGAGATGCACCACCGGCACCGGGGCTTCCGGGGAGATACGGTCGGCATCGCCCCAGAGAAAAACATCGAGCATGGTGTCGCCGATCACAGCGACGCGGCGGCCCCGCAGCAAACGCAGTGCCGTGCGCACACCGGCCGGGTTCGTGGGGGCGGGGCTCAAGGGACGAGAGTTTCGCAGGTGATCATTGTAGCAGTGAGCGGGTTGACGCTGCGCACTCACAGCAGGGCGGGCAACCCGACGCGAGCATAAGCGGGGCGCGCGGCGCAATTCGCCCTGCGCAGTTCCAGCAGGGCGAAGCAGCCGCGCTGGGGCCCGCGCCAACATTTGCCCTGCTCTATCGCGCAGCAGCGGCGGCTTCCCTGCGGGGGGCGAGCGAGGCGTAGAGATCCGCCCAGCGCTGCCCGACCGCACCGGCCAGGAACTGCTCGTCCACGAGCCGGAGCGCGGCGCGGGAAGCGGCCCGATAGCGATCGGTGTCCAGCAGGAGCTCGGCCATGCCTTGGGCAAAGTCCTCGGGCTGGTTATGCGCCGCCACCACGCCCGCGGCGTACGCTGCCACCTCGGGGAGGTTGGCCGCGGCGCTAATCACGACAGGAAGGCCAGCCGCCAAGGCCTCGAGCGCGGCCGACGGCTGGCCCTCGGAGTATGAGGCAAGACACAGGAGCGAGGCCCAGTCCATCAAGTTTGCTTTGGCCGCTCCTCTGACGTCACCAACGAACTCGATGGAGCGCCCCCCGGGGTCGCATTGCGCGGCGAGCGCTCGCAGGCGTTCAGTCTCGGCGGGTGGGCCGCTGCCGGCGATTCGGAGCGTGGCGTGACTTCGCAGCGGCTCAGGCAGAAGAGATAGGGCTCGAATGAGGCACTCGATGTTTTTTCTAGGGTGAAGAATGCTCAGGGAGAGCAGGTGGGGGCGGGATGCGAGGCGGGGGACAGGGGCGCGGGAGGCGATGCAGTTTGCGATTACTACGGTGCGCGCTCCGCGAAGCCCGATAGCATCGCGGTGCTCCTGTTCGTTGACGATATGAATCGCGGCGGCGCGCGCGAGGATTTTGCCCTGGACAAGGCGAAGCAAAGTTCTGTTTCGAAGCCCTTTCCAGGATCGGAACCAGAACGGCGCCAGCATGCCATGTGGGCTCACGATATAGGGTATCCGAGCGCGCTGAGCCTCCCAGGCTGCAGCCAGGGTCGGATAAAGCCAAACCCCGTGGATGTGGCAGATCGTGGCGCTGCCCAGCTTGCGGCGCAATTGCTCCCGCAACTGGCGCGAATAGGCAAACCGGCCCGCATGGGCGGGAAAGCAATGGACCGGGAAATCGCCCGCGTCCACCGGGCGGCCGCGCAGGTCGGTGGTGAAAAACTCGGCCTGCACGCCGAACGGCTGGCAGGATTTGGCCAGGTTGATCGCCGCATGGGCGGGGCCAGCGTCATGCAGACTCATCGTTCCGAGGACGTGGAACACGCGGACGGGACTCATTCGGCTCCATCCATAGCCTGGAGGCGCATAGGCGCCTTCGACCGGCGCCGGATGTGGCCAGGGGTGACGGCAGCCAGCATGTAGGCAAGCAGCAGCCAGAACAGATAGCTCAGGGCGGGGCAGTGGGAGACGAAATCCCCGCAGCAGTGGACCGCGAAGCCGATGCCCCCGATCATGGCCGCAAGCTTGTACCGCACCAATTCAGGCTCCAATGTATGGCGCAGCCTGCTGCGGATGCCATAGATAGCCAACGCGGCCACTGCGAGCGCGAGGGCAAAGCCGAGGGCGCCAGTTTCCGCCAGCAGTTGTGCCACGTCGTCGTGGGCATACAGAAGCAGGAGGCCATTCTCGAAGCGCCGGTATTTGGGATAGACCTCGGAGAATGTGTTCAGCCCGGTTCCCACCCAGGGGTGGGCGCGCCAGATTTCGAGACAGGAAAGGGAGAACTGCACGCGATCCGACGCTGACGAGTCATGGGAGACTGTACTGAAGCGCCGCATCATCGGGCCCCAGCCAGCCAGAAGGGTGAAGGCAACCAGCACGCCGGCCGTTAGTGCCAGCATTCCGCGGCGCCGGCCAAGGCGGCGGCGCGCGCGCCAGAGCAGGATCGCCCCCAACACCAGCTCGACTCCCAGAATCATCGCTCCGCCGCGGGAGGCGGCGACGAAAAATGCGGCCAGCATGAGGGCGGGTGCGAGGATGCGCCGCAGTTGCACGGACCAGTCGAGACCACGCAGGCGGGAGAAGCCGACCACGAGCGCGAGGGGAAGGAGAAGCTCGATGAACGCCGCAAAAAAGTTGTGGTAGGTGAACGGTCCGATGGGCAGCGCGTCCATGGTGGCATCGCGCAGGCCGTAGATCATGCCTCCGGTCGTGTACTTTTGCACGATTGCTTCAGCGGCCACGAGCGCGGCAAAGACCGTGAGCAGGCGCGCAGCCAAGCGCACGTTGCGGGCATCCGTGAAGGCGATCAGGCCGAGGTAGAACACGCATCCGTAGGCGCAGAGCTGGGCCAGTCCATTGAGCGTTACGGCCGGATACACAGTCCAGCGGAAGCTCCATTGAGCGAGGACAAACAGAGCGAACCCAGCCATGGGAGCCAGAATCCACGGTGTGGGCAAAAACTCGGGTTTGCGCCAGCAGCGGAGAAACACTAGCGCGGTTCCGGCGTAGAGGGCAAGTTCCAACCCTGCGTTGACGGCTGGGCGCACCGCGCCGAACAGCAGCACCGCCGCGAGGGTGGGGAGAAGCGCGGCCCACAGGATCCAGCGCCGCTGCGCCGGCGCCGGGCGGAGACGAGAAGCCGGGCGCGGAGGCGCGGGCGAAAATGGGGCTGCCATCAGTGTCCCCCCTCTTCCGGCTGCATCCGCAGCGCGGCTATTTCGACCGAACGATGCAGCAGCGTCTCACCATTCGGACGGCCATATTTGATTTGCAGGGTGACCACGGAGGTATGCGCCGGAGCCCGGAAGCTCAGATCCGCCGGGCTCCACTGCGATTGTAACGGCAGGGTCACCTGGGCGAGGATGACGCCAGCCGGCGTGACCACATCGGCGGTGACGCCGCGTTCGCTCGGCGCGGCCAAGTCGCGGGAAGAAAGCGCGATGCGGTAACGCTGGCCGGGCGTGATCCATAGATCCTGCTCCAGCAGGCTGCCCTGTTGGCGATCCAGGCCGGAAAAATCGAAGCGCACAGCGTTGATGCCCCCTGGGCCCGCAGCGGGTTCGACCACCGACGGAAGCACCTGAGTGTCGCGCCAGGAAAATAAGACTCCGAGCCAGGGATACTGAAAATCCCCATCATGGAGCAGCCCGCGGACGGCGGGAGTGCCGCGCAGGACGCCAATGGTCAGAGCGTGATCCCAAGCCCTCTGCGCTTGGGTAACGGCGATGGCAGAGGCCGCATCCGTGCCAGTGCGTGCCTGCTGCGAAAGTCCATCGAGCAGTTGGGTGGCGGCAGCATGACAGAAATGCTCCTGCAAGTAAGGGTTACAGCGCCCCAAACTTTGAAACGCTGTGGCGGCCGTATTCCAATCATGGCGGTAGGCGAAGTAGAGCACGCCTTGAGCACGCTGGCCGGGACGATGGGAGGGAAGCAGCGACAGCATGTCGGCCGCCGGCCACCTTGCCTCATAGGCGGCATTGAGAATCTCAAACACAAAGCCAGGGTCCATAACGGCGGCGGCGGCGTGCAATTGCTCAAAAAACAGGTTCGATTGTCCCAATGCGCGCGCCAGGTTGGCGAACTCATAGTGGACGTGCTCCCCCTCGGGATCGTGTTGCTCAGCCTGACGCAGCGCGGCGAGCGCGGCGGGAATGTCGCCCAACTGGAACTGGAACAGCCCCAACTCGTACCAGCTCTCGGCCGGCGAGGGGTTCAATTGCAACGCCTGCCGCATGTCGCGTAGCGCGGCGGATGGATTTGCCGCCGATTCCACCATTGCCAGCTCGCTCCAGTAAGGCGCGATGCCGGGGCGGGCGCGGATGGCAAGCCGGAGGGCTGACTCAGCGGCCTGCATATTGTCGGTCGCGCCTATCGGGTTCAACTGCTGGCTCGCAACGCCCGACCAGTAATCCGCCAGCCCGGTGCGCACAGCCAGAACGGCGGCCAGCGCTAACAGGGCCAGGGCAATCGCCAGGGCGGCTTGCAGCGGGAGACGCGGGGTTGGCGAAGGCGACGTCACGGCCTTGGGCAGGGTCAGCGTCCCTCCACCGCCAGCGTGCCGACGCGTGCCGGTTCAGGGCGCCCGGCCGCCTCCAGCAGGCGTATTGCAAAAAAGTAAAGCAGAAAGACGAATTCAATCTTTATAAGATCGTAGGAATCATAGAAATAGAAGCGGAAAGTATATGCCACGGCCACGGTATACAGGCAGACCCACAACGGCGATGGGGTCCGCAGTCGCCGCCGGTGCAGCCACGCAATCAGCCAGCCGTTTACCAGGCCGACCAACAGGCACCCCCACCAGGAAAAATTCATGTAGGCCTCAGAGACTACGGTGCCGCCACCGTTGGTGTCCAGCCCGGCGTCCTTGAGCAAGTCGGTAGTTCCGAGGGCGTGGTATCCACCGCGCATGGCTGAGGGTTCGAGTCGCGGGATATAGTCGAGATAGGTTTTGCCCCATAGCAGTGGCCTGCGTCCGGATTCGATCATGTAAAGGGAGGAAGTAGTGCTGGCCGCGTAGTCTCCCAGGTCGCCAATCTCGTGGAAATGCTCTAGTTCGAATAAGCTCTGCGATACCATGGTGGAAATCGGAACCGTACCGCTGGCGGCCAGTTGACGAAACACCGCGACGAAGGTCAACAGCGGAATGCCCACGATTGCGCCCAGCAGCACCAGACTGACCTGCCGATCGTAGGAGCGGATGCGTATCAGCAGCAGAACGAAAACGCCCGCGAGCAGTTCGGCGCGGCCGCCGTGAAGCAGCTCGGCCAGGAACTGGATTGCCCAGAGGCCGTTGAGTAGCATGCGGGCGGGCGTGGACCAGTGGCGCGCGTGCAATTCGAGCAGTAAAAGGCTGAGGGTGCCGAGCGACGGCCACATGCCCGAGTAGAACAACTGATTTCCCGTCGGCAGCAGCCGGTAGCCTGCCGAAAGAATTGATGCGCCGAGCTGGAGCTGAAAATTCGCCATCGAGAACGTCCACACCGCCAGGATGGCGGCGACCGTGGGGGCACGCAGCCGCCCAGGGTGAGCGACCGGAGGGGTCGGGATCTCCGCTTCGGCCCCAGCGTAGCAAAGCCATGCCAGGCTGACGGCGGAGGCGAACTCGGCCGCGCAGACGATGGCCTGTGCCATGATGCCGGTTCTCTGGCTAATTGCGCTCCATACCGACAGCATGGCAGGGATTCCCGCCAGCCGCTGACAAAGCACCACGGCCGTGAGCAGGGCGGGCAGCAGCAGGAGCGTAAGCGCAAGGACGATGAGCCAGTTGGCAAAGGCGCGGCGGTGGACAGCCAGCAGCCCAAGCACCGCGGCCAACGCGAAAAGCGCAGTGAGCGGCGAGGCTGCGCCGGGAATGCTAAGCGGCAGAAGTACGGTGCAAAGCACCGCAAAGGCCGCCCAGCGCGTGTGCAGGCGCGGGCGCGTCATCGGCCTAATGCGGAATGAAAGAGTACCCGATGGCCAGGGCGACAGCCTGGCCGGCAACGCCGGCGCTCCCGCGCAGGACCTTGCCCCAGCCGTTTTCCGGCACGAAGAGAATATCTCCGGCTTCAAGAGTTATATCCGGCGCCTGGTGATTCAGGATTTTGGAGATGTTGACCGGCATCGGCTGGGCAACGCCACCGTCGGTGCGGAAGATGATCGCATGGCTCTTGCTGGCTGGGTCTTTGAAACCTTGCGCCAAAGCGACCGCTTTGAGCACCGTGATGGGTTCGTCACTGTGCAGCGGAAATGCCCCGGGCTTCTGAAAGGAACCGACAGCGTAAATCATCCGTGCTGGCAGGACGCGGACGCTTTCCCCACCTCCGAGCGTAGGATCCCAGCGCGGATCGGTCGCGTGGGCGACGATGTCCCGGATTTCCAGAGTCTGGGTGCTTGGATCTTGTTCGCTGGCCTGAGTGAGCAGCACCTGGGTTCCGGCGTCGGTGTTCAATCCACCCGCGCGGCTTAACACCTCCAGCAAACTCATGGGCTGGGCGGCCTGGATCACGCCCGGATAGCGAACCTCGCCGGACACGACGATGGGGCGGCTGTTCACTTGGCGTACCACCACTTGCACCACCGGATTTGTCGCCAGCCGGTTCACCAGCAGATCGTGGCGGATGGCGACTTCCAGCTCCGGCGCGGTGCGGCCCGTGGCGGTAATGGGACGCGGAAGCATCGGGAGCAGAATGGCGCCTTGCGAGCCCACCCGCACCTGGCGGGTCATGCTGGGCATCTGGTAAACAAAAACTGAGAGCAGATCGCGATCGCCGATGACGTAGTTGTCGGGCGCAGCGGGCACGGCCAAGTCTGGGATGAGCTTATCGGGAATGGCGGTCGGCTCAGGCATGGGGCTGATCATGACCGGCTCCACAGGAACTGGCATGGTAGAGGCCCCCTGCGCCTCCAGTCGGCCGGCTCCGGCAATCGCCAGCACGGTGGCCAGCGCGAGACGTGCCGCAATGGCGCTAGCCCTGGCCGGCTGCGGCCTCTTCCTCGGCATAGTACTGATATCCATCGGCATTGTAGTATCCATAATACTGGCCCGTTTTGCTGGAAACTTGATTCAGGATGATCCCGACCAAGTTGGCGCCGGAGCTCGAGAGCTGCCGCAACGCCGAGTGGACGCGGGCGCGATCCGTGGTGCCGGCATGCACCACGACCAGCACGCTGCCGGCCGCACCCGCAATAATTGCCGTGTCTGCGAAGCCGAGCGCAGGCGGACAATCGAGGAGCACGAAATCGAACTGGGTCCGCATCTGCTCCAAGACATCCTCGAGGTGCAGGTGTAGCAGTTCAACGGCGTTGTGGCAACCTGAACCAGCCGGCATGATGGTCAAATTGGGGCCGATGGGCCGGAAGCAATCGCTGGGAGCGCACAGGCCGCGCAGGACATTGGAGAAGCCGGGCTGGCGGGAGATGCCGAATTTGGAGTGCATGCTGGGCTTGCGCATGTCGGCGTCAATCAACAGGGTGCGGCGGCCGAGCGTGGCCATTGCCGCCGCCAGATTACCGGAAATCGTGCTTTTGCCCTCGGCTGGTACTGAGCTGGTCAGGGCCAGGGCGGTGGAGCCGCTATCGAGGGTGAACGCCAGCGCTGAGTGCAGCGCCAAGATGGACTCCTGGAACGCCGAGAGCCGTTCGGTCCGCCGGGACCCGTCGGCATCGCCTGCCATCAGCAGCGGGAAATGGCGGGGGGACAAGTCGGCCAGAAGAGTCTTGGAGCGCGCCTGCGGGAGCACGCCGATGACGGGCAAACGGAACCAGCGCTCCACCTGCTCGGCCGAGGTCACGCTCTTGTCAAGCGCGCCCGTAAGCAGGGCCGCACCAATGCCGATGATCGAGGAAAGCAGAAGCGCGAGCGCGGCCCAGAGTTTGATCCTCGGCGAGGCGGGAATGTCGGAGGGTATCGCCGGGCTGATGAGGCGCAAGTCCTCTGAGCGCTGACCGGCCGCGACGGTGGCGTCCTGGATTTGCTTTTGCAAGTCGTAGTAAAGCTGGGTGGAACTGGTGGCCGCGGCCTTGAGCGCCTGATAGCGCACGGCGCGCATATTAAAGGCGTCCACGGCCGTTTTTTGCTGCGCGAGACTTGCCGACAGGAGCTGCTCGTTCCGGTAGGCGACGCGGAAGTGATTCTGTATTTGCGCGGCCAGTTGCTGTGCCTGCTGCTGCAGCATCTGCCGATCGTGCTGCACTACGGCAACCTGCTGGCGGTAGCGGGGGTGGTTCGGACCATAGATGGTGGCCAGCGTCGCCAGCTCGCGCTGATCCTCCAGATACTGGTCTTGCAGGGGAATCAATTTTCTGCCATCCGGGGTGGCCAGCAGGGCGACCAGGCTCCCCTCCGAAACTGCCTGGGCGCTGGCCTGGGCCAACATGCGTGCCGCCTGCGCCTTGGTCATCTCCTGGTTGATTTGCGACAGGCGCGCCTGATAGATATTCGTTTGGTCATCCGCGTTGATGACGTCGTGCGAGCTTTCGTAGTTCACCAAGGCCGTTTGATCTTGTTCCATCTGCGCGCGCAAACCGTCGAGCTGGTCGGACATGTAGGCGGTGGAATCGGTGAGGGCGCGGGCGCGGGTGGCGTACTCGTGCTCCATAAAGGCCTGCGCCAATCCGTTGGCGGCGCGCGCGGCCACTTGCGGATTCCTCGACCGGAATTGAATTTCGAGCAGAAACGTGTCCAGGGGTTGGGAAACGCTGATGTGCGTGCCGACATTGCGGAGCAGCCGGACCTGGCGGTCGATGGCGCTGGCGTTGGCGGCCACCTTGGGTTGGAATTCCGGATCGCTGGCCAAGCCGAGCGCGTCAATGGCCTTTTGTTCCACGGCGGGGCTGGTGATCACCGCCGCTTCGGTCGCCACCAGCAGGCGTGCATTAACGGCCGACGCGCCGGAGTCCTGGGTGGCTCCCACAACCCGTACGCCCGATGGATCCACACGCAGGATCGCGTCGCCTTCATAGGTCTTGGGCAGGCTCAACGCCAGCACCGTTACGGCGGCGGTAACCATCAGCACCAAGGCAATAATCCTGCTCCCGTTCTTCCGCAGTAGAAACCAGTAATAGGACAATGGGATATCGAGACGGTCGGTCTCGGTCGGCGGCTCCCCGGCGACTGCGGGCAGTACGGTGGGTGCGGCCGAGGGTGGGGCGTGCATGATCGACATCAGCGGATCCGTGCCGGCGTTGCGGAATTTGAAAGCTCGGGAACTCAGATTACACCAACCAAGAAGGGAATGCTATAAGCGGTACTATGGGGGCCGTGGGTACCTTGGGAGCGGTGCCTCGCTCGGGTCCTGTGGCGGCGGCGCGGCGGGTGGCAAACGGGAAGCGGATCGCCGCGCAAAGCGGGGCTGCTGCACGAAACCGCCCGCGAGGTCCGCAGGGGCCGGCCAGCCGCGGAAGGGCCTTCGCCGGGCGTTTCTGCGCAGTAGGTGGGGGCGAAAGCCCTCGGCGCCGGTACGGGTGTGGGTTACCATTGGCTGATCCCAACGCGGCGGTTTTATCCCGCTACCGCTGCAAACCCAACGTGATGATTACCAGCCGCCAATTACGACACCAACTCCGGAAAATCTGGGTCGAGGGATTCCACGCGGGCCAGCGGCTCGGGGTTGACATTCTTCCGCGGCACTATTACTCGAGCATTCCCGACGTTCGGGAGCTGAAGCAGAGCCGCTCGTGGAGGGAGCCGACCACCATGGTTGCCGTCCGGGGGGCTGCGATCACACCGCAGCTCGAATTTGCCCGCATGCTTACAGCCTCATGGCGCGGGCACCTCGGCGGCCAAGCCTACCGCAAGGCCATCGCTCACAACGGCGTCGTCGGCTACGGCGAGATCGAGGCAGAATTCCTGTTCTGCTTTATTGCGACGTTGCGGCCAGGCAAGATTATTCAGATTGGTGCTGGCGTGTCCACCGCCGTGATCGCTGAAGCTGCTGTTGTCTCCGGGTACCGTCCGCACGTGCTGGCCATTGATCCGTTCCCGAATGCGTACCTTAGGGATGCAGCGAGGCGGGAAGAGGTCGAGCTGCTGAGTGCGACGGCGCAGGACGTCGCGTTGGAGGTATTAACCGACTTAGGGCCCGGCGATTTGCTCTTTGTCGATTCCAGTCACGCAGTTCGCGCTGGCGGAGAAGTGAACCGCGTCATTCTGGAGGTCCTGCCGCGTTTGCGGTCCGGATGCCATGTTCACTTCCACGATATTGATTTCCCATATGACTACGGCCCTGATCTTTTGCGGACCTGCGTTTTCTGGAGCGAGAGCACATTGCTACACGCCTTCCTGACTCAGAACTCGCGGTGGAGGATTACGGCCTCGCTGAGTATGCTGGCCCACCTGGCGCAAGCTGAGTTGCGGGAGATGTTCCCTTCGTACCGGCCAGCGATCATGGACCACGGGCTCATCCAGCCCAGCCCCGCCGGGTCACATTTCCCTAACTCCGCGTGGCTGCTCGCCGAAGATGCCGAGTGCGTCGGGCCGGTTTCGTAGCGCCGGGCCGGGCGAGGTCCGCGGGCGGCGCGAGCGGCCTGCAAGTTGCCTCACTCTGGTTGACTCTCTGGGCGAGGGACCTGTATTATGATGGGCTCGCCCGTGCGTGCCGGACCGGACGCCAGCGTGGTTTGCATCGGTACGCAACATGACTGCGAACATGGAGCCGCACCCCAGTTTAGAGCAAAGCTAAACCTGCTGTAGCGCGATGCCGGCGTGATGGAACCAGGCGCGCGCATCATTTGCCGTCAGGGCTGGCAGGGAGGAAGCGATGGCGGCCTCAAGGGCTTCGTTGCTTCTCGCTTTGGCGGTACGGAGCAAGGTTTTGAGCTTGGACCAGGCCTTTTCGATGGGATTCAGGTCGGGGGAGCAGGGCGGAAGATACAGGAGGCGTGCGCCACAGCGCCCAATCGTCTCGCGCACGCCAGCGACCTTGCGGGCGCTCAGGTTGTCCAGCACCACTACGTCCCCGGGTTTCAATCGGGGGGCAAGAACGGCCGTCAGGGACGCGCGAAAGACATCACCAGCGGCGGCGGCCTCGATGGTCATCATCGCCCGCACCCCATCAATGCTCAGCGCGCCCAGGATCGTCAGCACGCTCCAGCGCCCGCCCGGCGTGCCCTCACAGATGCGGGCGCCGCCCTCGCATCGACCGTAGAGCCGGGTCATGGAGGTGGTCACGCCGCTCTCGTCGAGAAACACCAGCCTCTCCGGCGCAATCGCGGCAATAGCAGCTGCGTATTCTGCCCGCCGCTTTTGGCTTGCTGCCGTCTCACGCTCGGCCGCCTGCAGCACGCGCTCGACGTGGCCTGTCCGGCGCTGTTGCTGCCGAATCTTTGCTGCCCACCCCGCGCTGACCTGAAATCGCTGCGCCAACTCCGGCAGGCTCCCCTCGCCTGCATGCCAGGCGGCTAACAGCCGGTAGCGCAGGTCATCCGCAATCGGTTCTGCCATAGCGATGTTCGGAGGATTCCAGAGCGCAAGCCTATTTTCGCCCCGCTCCTGCCAACCCGCTATAGCAAGTCTGGATCTGCTCTAGTCGTCGTAGAGGTAGCGGGGGCGGGACTGTTGGGCTGCTTGCGGCGCCGTGGTCTGGGGCTGCCAGCCGGGCCTCTTCCTGGCGACCAGCGTCCAGGAATCCTTCCATCCGCTGGCGAGGTTCGTGGTGGCGCGGTAAATCGTGCGGAGCGCCGGCGGGACCTTGTCGAGCATGCGGTCGCATCCGCGCAGCTCGACCGTTTCGAGCCCGAGATTATGGCTCAGCGAGGCCAAATCGCTGCGGACGTACTCACGAATGTGGCCGCGGAATTCTCCTGGATACCAGTAAAACAGATCGTATTTTGCGTAATTGGTTCCGCCGAGAAGCAGGGTGAGGCGTTTGCGGATATTGCCGGCGTTGGGCACGGTAATGAGCAACAGGCCATTGGGTTTGACGGTTTGGAGCAAGGCATTCAAGAGCTCACGTGGAGAGCTATGAAGATGCTCAACGACGTCACACATCAAGAGCAAATCGAACGATTCTCTCTGGAAGGGCAGAGCAGAACCTGGGGTGGCGAGGGTGAAATGAATTCCGCTGCTTTGGGCAAACGAGATGATTTTTTCACGATTGCCGTGTTGGAGGTGCCAGGCATCGGTGAGGTCGTCATAAGCGGAACAATCCATCCCCATGGCTTGGAGGACTGCGGCCAAGTCACACGGACCGCAACCGAAATCCAGGATTTTGGAGCCTGGGACCAAGTGCCGGCGCACACAGGCGGCCGTATCGAGGGTGCTGTTGCGCTCGAGGTGGATATAATCGGGGAACGGGAAGCGATCGATGACGAGCTGGATCGCGGCCCGCGGGTCCAGGCACAAGGGCCGGGGAGGTTCGCCTAGCCGGCTGACAGATTTCACCGCCGCGGAATCTTCCATCTCGATTTGATTACTCCCAAGCTTGGACTGGCGCTTTGCTTGCCCAGGTGGCTCGCCGCTTTTTGCCCGGGCGGGCTTCGATTCCCGGCAGGGTCCGCCAGCTGGCGCTCAGGGCTCCTCCAAGCTGCCGCCACTTAGGATAGCAGAGTCATGGGGTGGCGCAAACCGGTGGCGTGCGGCGGGAAGGTAGAATGAAAACCGGAGGCGATGATGAACAGTTTTGGAGCGCAAGGGCGGCTGGCCCCCGGCGGTCCCGAGATTTACCGCCTGGACGTGCTGGAAAAGAGCGGAGTCGGACCTGTCTCCCGGCTGCCCTACGCGATGAAGATTCTGCTGGGAAACTTGCTGCGCCACGAGGACGGCCGCTTTGTCACCGCCGACGACATCACCCGGCTGGCCAACTGGGATCCGAGGCGCAACGCGGGCAGCGAGAAATTGCTTTCACGCCGGCGCGGATGCTGCTGCAGGACTTTACCGGAGTACCGGCGCGGGGGCGACGCCAAGCTCATCGGCCCGCAGCAGCCGGCCGAGCTGGTGATTGCTCATTCCGTGCAATGCGGGATGCCTTCCGCGCGCGCGTCGAGTGGATCGTTACGCCTCGCCGAGCGCCTTCGCTTATAACGCCCAGCGAGAGTTGGAGCGCAACCGGGAGCGATACCTGTTCCTGCTGATGTTCCCTTCGTACCGGCCAGCGATCATGGACCGTGGGCTCATCCAGCCCAGCCCCGCCGGGTCACATTTCCCTAACTCCACGTGGCTGCTCGCCGAAGATGCCGAGCGCGTCGGGCCGGTTTCGTAGCGCCGGGCCGGGCGAGGTCCGCGGGCGGCGCGAGCGGCTTGCAAGGTGCCTCACTCTGGTTGACTCTCTGGGTGAGGGACCTATATTATGATGAACTCGCCAGTGCGTGCCGGACCGGACGCCAGCGTGGTTTGCATCGGTACCCAACATGACTGCGAACATGGAGCCACACCCCAGTTTAAGCCTGCCGCCTGGCTCCATGCCGGAGCAGGTAATCGCGTGCCCACTCTCCAAAGGCCGCCTCTACCGTCAGCCGGTGGAGGCGATTGGCCGTGAGCTGGCTGACAATGGCCGGCTGCTCAACCGCCTGGGCGCACCGCTGGACACGGCGATCCGCACGGTGCTGGTACGCGAAGACGGCAACCGCGCCTACCCCATCGTGGACGGCGTGCCGATTCTGTTGGCTCCTGAAGCCGTAGCCCCAGCCGCGGCGGATTTGAAGTTTGACCTGGGCGCGGTGCAATATGCGGAGGCCTATTCCGACATGGGCCACTACAACAGCGTGGCTGCGGAGAGCCGCGCTCTGGACGAAAATGTGGAGGATTGGCAGAAACTGTTGGCTCCCGTGGTCGCGCTGGATCCGGAAACAAGACAGAGATTTCCGAACCCGACGGCACGCTGGTGTGACGCGGCGTATGAATGCGTTGCGCAAGTTGCAGCCTACGGTCAGTTGGTGCCGCTGGCAGGCAAGCGCTTGCTGCAGTTGGGCGGGACCGGTACGCACGCGCTGAAGTTCCTTTTGGCGGGGGCGGCGGAGGCTTGGCTAATAACGCCGATGCATACTGAGGCCAAATTAACGCAGTTTTGGGCGAGCCGGCTGGGCTTGCAGGACCGCTTTCACGCAGTGGTCGGCGTAGGCGAAGAGCTCCCGTTTGCGGCAGGAAGCTTTAGCGCCATCTACTCGGGCGGCTGCCTACATCACACAGCGCTGGAGCTGGCAGGCGCAGAAGCCTGGAGGGTGCTGGCGCCGGGAGGAGTTTTTGCGGCCATTGACCCCTGGCGCGCCCCCCTGTACCGCCTTGGAATTTCCATCTTCGGGAAGCGGGAGTGCAATGTACACTGCCGCCCGCTCAATCCGTATCGCGTCCGCGGGTTTCAATCCGCATTCCCCGGGACTGCTGCGCGCCGCTATGGCGCCATCTTTCGCTATCCCGCATTGGCCTTGCAAAAGCTCGGCTGGAGTTTGCCGGATCCCGCGGTGCGCACGCTGATGTATGTAGATGAATGGATGTGCCGGTGCGTGCCTCCACTGCGCGGCTTGGGGAGCGCAGTGCTGCTTTCCGCGCGGCGCCCGGAGTCAGCTCGTGCCACGACCGCTTCCGGAGCGGGCGGCTGAGGGAACACGGAGCCGTCAGGCGCGACCCTGGCTCGGGGCGCAGCCGCCAACATTTCGCGGGGGTCGCGCCGCTTTGCACCGTGGGCAAAATCGACGCGAAGGGCTGCGCAATTCGGAACGGCGGTCCGCCCCCGGGGAAACATGCAGGCGCGGCCCCAACCACGGGGCCCCCAAGGCGCCTGCGCCTTGGGGTGGGAGCGAGCATAAGCGGGACGCGCGGCGCAGCCGCGCTGGGGCCCGCGCCAACATTTGATCCGATTGACACCGTGAACGCCAGCCTGTAAGCTCGTTCTCACCGCCGGGCGTGCCACGCCTCCGGCGAAGGCGTGCGGCTCCATCTCAACTACGGCTGACGATGCGCATCCTGATTCAAACCATCAATTTCCAGCCGGATCTGACCGGGACGGCGAAGATTATGGGTGAGTTGGCGAGCTGGCTGGCGGAACAAGGGCACGAGGTGCGGGTAATCACCGCGCCCCCCTACTACCCGCAATGGAAGATTGCCGCCGGGCATAGCGGGTGGCGCTACCGGCGCGAACGCTCCCATGCTGGCCGGCTTGTAACTTGGCGCTGCCCGCTCTGGGTTCCGCGGCGGCCTGGCGGCATCACGCGATTGATTCACCTGGCCAGCTTCAGCCTGGCCAGCCTGCCGGTGGTGCTCGCCCAGTCGGCCTGGCATCCGGAGGTGATCTTCGTTTGCGAGCCGACGCTGATGTATGCGCCGGGCGCGCTGCTGGCCGGCAGGTTGGCCGGTGCGCGGACGTGGCTCAGCGTACTGGACTTTGAAGTGGATGCGGCCACCGAGCTGGGCATTCTGCGGGCGAACCGGCTGCGGCGCCTCGCGGGGCGGGTAGAAACCCTGCTCATGCGCCGCTTCGACCGGGTATCCTCCATCTCGGAGGCGATGATGGCCCGGCTGCGCAGCAAGGGAGTTTCCCCGGACCGCATCCTCTTCCTTCCCAACTGGGTCGATCTGAGCGGGATTCGCGAGGACCGGGCGGGGGCTGCGGCGCTGCGCGCCGCCTGGGGCATCGCTCCGGCTCAAGTGGTCGCGCTGTACTCCGGCAATCTCGGTGTAAAACAGGGCCTGGAGCTGATCGCGGACACCGCGCGCCGCATGCAGGCCACCCCCGATATCCAGTTTGTGATTTGCGGCGCCGGGGCAGCGCGGCCGGTGCTGGAGCGGGCGGCGGCGGCCCTGCCGAACCTCATGCTGCGGGACCTGGTGCCGGCCGATCAGCTGAACGCGCTGCTGCACTTGGCCGATATCCATCTCCTGCCGCAGCGCGCCGAGGCGGCGGAGCTTTGCATGCCGAGCAAGATCCTGTATATGCTGGCGAGCGGCCGGCCGGTGATCGCCACCGCCGCGCCGGACACGGAACTCGGTCAAATCGTGCGCCGCGCCCGCGGGCTCGTAATTCCCCCGGCAGACCCGGCCGCACTGGAACAGGCGATTTTGGAGCTGGCGCGCGATCCCCCGCGCCGCGAGCGCGCGGGACAGAGCGGGCGGGCGATTGCCGAGGCCGAGTTCGAGCGGGTGCAGGTGCTGCTCAAGTTCGAGCATGAACTGTACGAGCTGGCCGGCGGCCGTCCCGCGCAGGCATTGACAGCGGCGGGCAAGGCGGAGTCGTGAGGGCGCCGGAGGCGAAAGGGAACGGACAGGCATGAAACGAGTACTCGTGAATGGAGCGGGAGGTTTTATCGGCGGCCATCTGGTGAAGCGCCTCAAGGCGGAGGGCTGCTGGGTGCGGGCCGTGGATCTCAAGAAGCACGAATTCGCTGCCAGCGCGGCGGATGAATTCATCCTGGGCGATCTGCGCGATCCCGTGATGGTGCGCGAGGCGGTTCTGGGCGTGGAGGATGTCTACCAGCTTGCCGCCGACATGGGGGGCGCGGGGTTTGTGTTTACAGGAGACCACGACGCCGAGATCATGCATAACTCGGCCACGATCAACCTGAACTGCCTGGAATGGGGGCGGCGGGCCGGGATCCGGCGGATTTTCTATTCCTCCTCCGCGTGTATGTATCCCGCTTACAACCAGGAATCGGCCGCGGCGCCCAACTGCGCCGAGGATAGCGCCTACCCGGCTGCTCCCGACAGCGAATACGGATGGGAGAAGTTGTTCAGCGAGCGTGCGTATCTGGCCTACCGGCGCAACTATGGCATGCAGGTCCGGGTGGCACGTTTCCACAATATTTTCGGACCTGAGGGGACTTGGGAGGGGGGGCGCGAGAAGGCGCCGGCGGCGCTGTGCCGCAAGGTCGCCGAGACCCCGCAGGGCGGAGCAATCGAAATTTGGGGCGACGGCGAGCAGACGCGCTCGTTTCTGTACGTGGACGAGTGCATCGAAGGCGTCCGGCGGCTGATGGAATCGGACTTTGCCGGACCGGTGAACATCGGGTCTGCGGAGATGGTGACCATCAACCAGTTGGCTCAACTCGTGATGGAAATGGCGGGCAAGAAGCTGGGGCTGCAACATATTCCCGGGCCGCTGGGCGTGCGCGGGCGCAATTCCGACAACCGCCTGATTCAGGCGCGCCTGAACTGGGCGCCGAGCCAGCCGCTGCGGGCGGGCCTGGAGCGCACCTACAAATGGATCGAGCGCCAGGTGGCGGTGCGCTCGGCGGTGAAGAGAGCGGCAGCGGGGCGAAACGGGGGGGCGGGGCGCGTGGAGTGAGGCCGGAGGACGCCATCCAGCTCTGGTAAGATCAGTCCGATGGGCGGGGCGCCGATGCGTCAGGCCGCCCGCGTGCTTATGCCAGGCCTGGCGGGTACCGATGTGGCGGTTCTGTGTGGCGGATTGGGAACCCGCCTGCGCGCCGCCGTGCCGCGCCTGCCTAAGTGTCTGGCGCCGGTGCGCGGACGCCCGTTCTTGCACTATCTGATCGAGCAAGTGTGGACGGCCGGTTGCTCGCGTGTGGTGTTGTGCACCGGGGTGGGGGCGGCGGCGGTGCGCGAGTTCTGCGCGGGGCAGAGCTGGGAGGGGCAGGTGGTGTTTTCCGAAGAGGACGCGCCGCTGGGAACCGGCGGGGCACTGGCAAACGCCCGGTATCACCTGACGAGCGACCCGGTGCTGGTGGTCAACGGGGATAGCCTGGTTCCGAACCTCGATTTTGGCGCTTTGCAGCGGATGGAGCCGGAGGCGCCGGGGCTGATCGTCGTGGTGCCGTGCGATGGGAGAGCGGATACCGGTCGCGTGTCACTCTCGCCCAGCGGAGAAGTCCGCGGATTTGCGGAAAAGCCTGCGGCCGGGCCAGACCGGTGGCAAAACGCCGGCGTGTATCGGTTGCGCCAGCGCTGGCTGGCCATGCTGACGAACGGGGCCAGCTCGCTGGAGCGCGACTGGCTGCCCCGCTGGGCCGCAGAAGGAATGCGGGCCTACAGGCATCCGGGCCGCGTGATGGATATCGGTACACCGGAACGGTGGATGCGGGCGCAGGAGCCTTGGACGTGAGCCGCCGATGGGTCCGGGGACCAAGCGGCGGGAATTTGAGCATTCGTTGCGCTATGCTACCAACGCGGGAGGGAATGCGGAGGCCTTGCATCAGTATGTGCTGTTTCGCTGCGGGTGGAAACTCGGCAGTGGTTTTGGACGACAACGGGTGCGCGAACGGCGAGGCACTGGCGGCGCAGGCCGCGTTGAGGCATGCTGCCGGGCGGCGGTGAAGTGATGCCAGCCGCCGCCACCCAACTAGCGCCCAAGCCCAGCCGCATGGTTAGGCAACGGCGGAGTGCGGCGGCAGCTTGGTTGCACCTGGGCGGGCAGCTTCTCACCCCGGCGGTGGTGTTTGGCAGCCTCTGGGTGTCCGTGCGGCTGCGCGGGTTTGCGTTCGGGGGTGCCTGGGAGGCACTGGGAATTATAGCCTGCCTGGTCTGCGTCCTGGTATTCCATGGGCTGGGCGTCAGCCACGCGCGCTGGCAAAGCGGCAGCTTGCTTGACCTCGGATCCCTGCTGCTGGCCTGGGTGAGCTCCATTGGATTACTGCTGGTTTTAGGTTACCTGACTAAATACTCCGCCGTGTATTCGCGCATCGCGCTCACCACGTGGTTTGTGCTGGCATTTCTGTTGCTCTGTTTGCTGCATATGATGTTGTGGTCTTATTTTGCCTGGCTGCGGCAAAAGGGCGTAAGCGTGGTCTCGGCGGTGGTGGGGCCGATGACGCCGGTGGCGCAGCGGCTTGCCACAGCGTTTCGGACCGACGCATCGCTCGGGGTGCGCCTTGCCGGCTACTTTGGAGACGCGAGCGGACCCGGGCTGGATGGCCTGCCCTATCTGGGCACGCTGCCGGACTTGCCGCAATACGTGAGCGTGGAGGATGTTGATGCGGCCTATATATCGCTGGAACAGTCCGGGGAACAGCTTCCGCAGCTCATAGCCGCGTTGCAGGGTGGAAGAACTGCGGTTTTTCTGATTCCGAATGTGTTTGCATTCGATTTGCTGCATTCCGAGCTCCAGAGTGTGAACGGCATCCCCGTGCTCGCCGTCGGCGGCGCCGAGTTGAGCGAGATGGGAGGCGGAGCCAAACGCGCCATGGACCTGGTCCTGTCCGCAGCGGCCCTGGTGGTGCTGTCGCCGGTGCTGGCGCTGGTGACGGCGGCGGTCAAGCTGGATTCGCCAGGCCCGGTCCTCTTCCGGCAACAACGCTGCGGGATGCACAACGAGGTCATCACGGTATGGAAGTTCCGCTCGATGCGCGCCAGCGCCGGCGCAGGCGTGACAATGCGCCCCGCGGTTGCTGGCGATCCGCGCATTACACGCGTCGGCGCCTGGCTGCGCAAGACCTCGCTGGACGAGCTGCCACAGCTCTGGAACGTGCTCTGCGGCTCGATGTCTCTGGTGGGTCCACGCCCCCACCCACTGGCATTCAATGACCATTACCGGAGCCATCATCGCGGCTACATGCTGCGGAATAAGGTGCGGCCAGGCATTACGGGTTGGGCTCAAGTCAACGGTTGCCGGGGAGACGCGGGCGCGCAGGGGGACATTCAACGGCGCCTGGATTACGATCTGGAGTACGTGCGCCGCTGGTCGTTGCTGCTGGACCTGTGGATCCTGTTGCGGACGATTCCGGCGCTGCTGCTGAACCGCGAAGTGTATTAGGGCCGCCACGAAGGCGTAACCCAGCATACGAAGAGGTCTGGAACCACGCCGTGTTCACCAAGAATCGGGGATGGCTGCTCAACCACGCGCCATCGCGGCTGCGCGATCAACCTCTGAAGTGAGCTTTTTGCGATGCAGGAACGGTCTCGAAGGAGAAAGATGAACAGACATCTGAAGGAAGCGGTTCGGCAGTTACTTCCGCGCACTCTTAAGCGCCATAGAATATTAGGGGGAGCTCTGCGTGGCAGCCTGATTATCACTTCCTGGCACGACTATCCGGGGGCGATTCTTGGCCGAACAGAGCGGCCTTTGCTCGAGTACTTCGCAAAAAATGCTGGCACAGGTGAGACCTGGCTTGATATCGGCGCGCACTATGGCTATATCTCGATCGGGTTGTGCAAAGTGGTTGGAAGTTCCGGCCGCGTGTTCGCATTTGAACCAATGATTAATACCGCAGGATGTATTACCCGTACGCGGTCCATTAATCAGCTCTCACAATTAACTGTGATCCCCATAGGGTTGGCGGATCGTGATGACTTGTCGGTAGAGAGTTTGAACTCGACACGCGGAATGATCGACAGCACACTGCAAGGTGCGGCGGGTTGCAAGGAGACATTCCTGGCTTCCCGGCTTGACTGGTTGTGGCCCAGAATCTCGGGGCCCGATCCGCACATCGACGGCGTCAAAATCGATGTTCAAGGGATGGAGATCCAGGTTATCGAGGGAATGGCCGGTCTGATGAAAAGGTACCGGCCGAAGTTGCTAGTGGAAATCCATAAAGGGGTTTCGCGGCCGAAGCTGCTGGATGTGATTGCCTCGCTTGGCTACTCACCCCGCGGGTTCGCGGTCGAGCCTCTTCCCGGGGAGTCAAATCCGGACTACGCAGATGATCGGACTTATCTATTCACTCTGGCTGTCGCTGATCCGGTCCCGAGATGAATGACGAATCGAAACAATCATAGAAATGGCTCTCGATTGCTCGCCGGGAAGGCTTCCGGAACACGCCGATTGCAGCAGTCTACCCGCGGGCCCGCGCGCCCGCAGAGGGCAGCAGCGCACGCTGGCAGGATAGAATAGGCCGATGCCGGCCCGCCGCCACCCTCGAACGAGCGCGAAACCACGGCTGCTGCCCGGGCCCTCGGGCGCTGCCCGTTTGGCCGTTCCCGCCCGCTCCCAGCGGGACACCGGTGCGGTGATTACCAGCCGGGACTGTCCCCAGTTGATTGCGGGCGTGGAAATCAGCGAGGGCCAGATCTGGCCCGATGACCGCGGCTTTTTTACGGAATTGTACCGGCTGCCGGAAGGCAGCGGTCCGATGCAGGTTTCCGCCTCGCTGAGCTATCCCGGCACCATCAAAGCGGTGCACTATCATCATCACCAGACCGACCTCTGGGCGCCGGTGCAGGGCCAATTCCAAATGGTGCTGATTGACCTGCGCTGCAAGTCGCCCACCTTCGGCCGCGTGAATACCGTCTTTGCCGGAGAATGGCAAGCTTGGCGCTTGTGTATTCCTCCGGGAGTCGGGCATGGTTACAAGGTGTTGGGCCGCGGCCCTGGGCTGATGATTTACGCGACCGACCGCTTCTATGATCCCGAGGATGAGGGGCGCATTGCCTATGACGACGGCGGCCTCAATTATGCGTGGGAGACACAGTTCCGATGACCCCGAGCCTGTTCGCCGCCAGTTTTGAGCGCACCCACGCGGTGCAGCAGGCCACACTGGCGGCGTGTGGCGAGGCCTTGGAGCGCGCCGCGGCAGCCCTCATCACGTGTTACCGCAGCGGCGGCAAAGCATTGTTTTGCGGCAACGGGGGCAGCGCCGCCGACGCCCAGCATCTGGCCGCCGAGTTCGTCGGCCGCTATCTGGTCGAGCGCCGCCCGCTGCCGGCCTTGGCGCTGCACGCCAATACTTCTTCGCTGACCGCCATCGGCAACGATTACGGCTACGAGAATAGCTTTGCCCGTCCGGTCGAGGCCTTTGCCCGGCCGGGCGACGTAGTCGTCGGGTTGAGCACCTCCGGCAATTCCGCCAACGTGGTGGCGGCGCTGCGCAAGGCCCTTGAGTTGGGCTGCACCGCGATTGCCATGACGGGCGAGGGCGGGGGCAAAATGGCGGCCGCGGCCGACATCCTGGTTGCCGTCGCCAGCCGCGAGACTCCCCGCATCCAGGAGTGCCACATCCTCATCGGCCACTGTCTCTGCCAGGCGGTGGAAGAGGCCTTGTTCGCAGGGCGAACGCTTGGTGGCTGAGTTCGCCATCCTAGGCGCCGACGGGCAACTTGGACAGGAATTTCTGCGAGTCCTGGGAGCGCGAGCCACCGGCCTCGACCGCGCCGCTCTTCCGCTCGGCGATGCTTGCGCCACCACGCGCATGCTGGCCCGCCTGCGGCCGCTCACCGTCGTCAACTGCGCCGCCTTCAACCAGGTGGATTTGGCCGAGTCGCGGCATCAGCAGGCGCTCGACGCCAACGCGCGCGGTCCGGCGCAACTGGCTGCGCTGGCGGCCGCGCAAGGCTTCAGCTTGGTGCATTTCAGCACCGATTACGTGTTTGGCGCTGATCGCCTGCACCGACCCCGGCGCGAAACCGATGCGCCTGCGCCGGTGAATTTTTACGGCTATAGCAAGCTGCTTGGCGAGCAGGCGGTGTTGCGTTCGGCAGCCGGTGTACTGGTGCTGCGCGTGGCCCACCTGTTTGGCGGGGTCTCGCTCTCGCCGGGCCGCGCCTCGCTGGCGCAACGCTTTCTGGACCTGATGCGCGCCGGCCAGCCGGTCACCGTCACCCGCGGACAATATCTAAATCCAACTTCGGTGCGCGATATCGTTCCCACCACTCTACGGCTGCTGGAGCTTGGCGCCTGCGGCCTGTTCCACCTTACCGGTGAAGGGGACTGTCGCGCCTCGGAGTTTGCGCGCGAACTCGGCCGCCTGGCGGGCCTGACGGCCCGCCTGCACTTAGTGGCCCGCGATCCCCGTCCCGCGCGGCGCGCGGCTTATACGGTGCTGGCCAACACCCGCCTGGCCGCCCTCGCTCTGCCCCCGCAGCCGTCCTGGCGTCAGTCGCTTGCTGCGTGGCTTCAGGCGGCGGTACGGTAGCTGCGGCTGCGCTGCTCCGCCAGCGCCGGCTCGAACGCGGCCGCGGCTTCGCAGAGCACCAGTTCGCTGCCGTGCGCGGGAAAGCGGAAAGGGACGCGCATCAGCGGCGCCATGCGCCCCTGAAATTCCGCCGACTGCTCCGGCGGCACAAAAAACAGGAAAAAGCCGCCGCCGCCGGCGCCCAGCAGCTTGCCACCCAGTGCGCCCGCGGTGCGTGCGCGGGCGTAGATCGCGTCCATGGCCGGGTTGGAGACTTGGTCGCTCAGCCGTTGTTTGAGCTTCCAGGCCTCGTGCAGCAGGACGCCAAACTCCACAAGCGGTCCGCCTCCTTGCAGGATCCGCTGACCCTGCTCGACCATGGCCTGGATTGCCGCCAATTCGGACGTGCGCGCCGGGATGTTAGCGATCTGATGACCTGCGATCTCCGACGAGGTGCGCGCAAAGCCGGTAAAGTACAGGTGCAGGTGCGCCTGCAGCTCGCACAGCCGCCCGCGGTTGAGCTCCAGCGGCTCCAGATGAAAGCGGCCGTCGGGGTGGATGCGGATCAGATGAAAGCCGCCATAGGCGGCCGTGATCTGGTCCTGCACGCCCACATTTTCGCGCAACGCAACCTGCTCGATGGCAATGGCGGCGCGCGCCAGATCCGCCGGCTCGCGCGGCTCCTGCCGCAGGGCATGCAGGGCATGGAGCAGCCCTACCACGAAGGTGGAGCTGGTGCCCAGGCCCGTGCGCGCCGGCAGATCGGCATCGTGGTGAATCTCTATGCCCGCCGCGATGCTCAGCGAACCCAGGCAGGCACGCACCGCGGGGTGCTCGATGGCTCCGTTTTCGTCCACATCCTCGATGCGGTTATAGACGACGCGACTGTGGTGGGCGAAAAACGGTGGCAAGTAGCGGCAGGAAATGTAGCAGTACTTGTCGATCGCGGTGGCCAGCACCGCGCCCCCGTGCTCGCGATACCAAGCCGGATAGTCGGTGCCGCCACCGAAGAAGGACAGGCGAAACGGGGTGCGGGTGACGATCATGGAGTTGCCAGCCTCCAGCGGCCGCCTGCGACGCGCGGCACAGCCGCGCTGGGGCCCGCGCCAACATTGGAGTAGCCGATTTGCACACTGGCTGAGATGATGGCCTGAGTTCCTCAAGCTTGCCGGGCAAAGGGCCGAAACTTAAGGAGATGCGTCTCCATCTCTGCCCAAAGTTGATAAGCAAAGACTAAGGTTTTCCTTGACAAAGGCATGCTCATGCCGTAGCCTGACTCCGGCGGGAAAATCATGGCAAAGATTATCGGTATTGACCTCGGCACCACCAACAGTGTGGTCGCCGTCATGGAAAACGGCGAACCCAAGGTAATTGCCAACTCCGAGGGCGGCCGCACGACGCCGTCCGTGGTGGCGTTAACGAAAAATGGAGAGCGCCTGGTCGGGCAGGTAGCCAAACGGCAAGCCATCACCAACCCCGACGGCACGGTTTACTCGATCAAGCGCTTTATGGGACGGCGCTTCAACGAGGTAAGCGAAGAAATGAAGATGGTGCCCTACAACGTCGTTCAGCAGGGCGACCACGTCGCCGTCGACGTGCAGGGCAAAAGTTACACACCGCCGGAGATCTCCGCCTTTATCCTGCAGAAGCTGAAACAGGCGGCCGAGGATTACCTGGGCGAGAAGATAAGCGAAGCCGTGATTACAGTGCCTGCCTACTTCAACGATGCCCAGCGGCAGGCGACGAAGGATGCTGGCCGCATCGCCGGGCTTGACGTCAAGCGCATCGTCAACGAGCCGACGGCGGCGGCGCTGGCCTACGGACTAGACAAGAAAAAGGAAGAGACTATCGCCATTTACGACTTCGGTGGCGGCACCTTCGACATCTCGATTCTTGAGGTTGGCGAGGGTGTAGTGGAAGTGAAGTCTACAAATGGCGACACTCACCTCGGGGGCGACAACGTTGACCAGCGCCTGGTGGATTGGCTGGTGGACGAGTTCAAAAAAGACGAGGGTATTGACCTGCGCGGCCGTGGCAACGAAATGGCGCTGCAGCGGCTCAAGGACGCGGCGGAGAAGGCCAAAATGGAGCTCTCCACTACGATGGAAACGGAAATCAACCTGCCGTTCATCACCGCCGACGCCAGCGGTCCCAAGCACCTGCTCAAAAAACTGAGCCGCTCGCAGTTCGAGCGCATGGTCGAGGACATCCTGCAGCGCTCGGTCGAGCCCTGCAAGAAGGCGCTGACTGACGCCGGCATCACGGCCGACAAGATTGACGAGGTGGTGTTGGTGGGCGGCTCGACGCGGATCCCGCGCGTGCAGCAGATCGTCAAGGACCTGTTCAAGAAAGAGCCCCACAAGGGTGTCAACCCGGACGAAGTCGTGGCCGTGGGTGCGGCGGTGCAGGCAGGCGTGCTGGCGGGCGAGGTCAAGGACCTGCTGCTGCTCGACGTAACCCCGTTGTCGCTGGGAATTGAAACCTTGGGCGGAGTGAATACGGTGCTGATTGCCCGCAACACCACCATTCCCACGCGCAAGAGCGAGACCTTCTCCACCGCTGCCGACAACCAGACTTCCGTGGAGGTCCACGTGCTCCAGGGCGAGCGCCCCATGGCAGCGCAGAATCGCACCTTGGGCAAATTCCATTTGGTGGGCATTCCCTCGGCGCCGCGCGGGGTGCCGCAAATCGAGGTGACGTTCGACATTGATGCCAACGGTATCGTCAACGTTAGTGCCAAGGACCTGGGCACCGCCAAAGAGCAGAAAATCACCATTACCAGCTCCAGCGGGCTGTCGAAGGAAGAAATTGACCGTATGACCAAGGAGGCCGAGGCGCACTCGGACGACGATAAAAAGCGCCGCGAAGAAGTTGAGGCGCGCAATCAGCTCGACAGCCTGGTGTATAACACCGACAAGATGCTGAAGGAAAACCGCGACAAAGTGCCTGTCGGCGATGTGGCCGCGGTCGAAGCGGCGCTGGTGGACGCGCGCAAGGCGCTCGACGGCGGCGATGCCGCTGCCATGGTGGGCGCCAAGGATGCCCTCACCGCTGCCACCCACAAGCTGGCCGAGGCGATGTACAAAAACGTCAGTCAACAAGGTGGCGGGCCGACGCCACCTCCGGAAGCGGGCGAACCGTCCTCGCATAGCAATGGTGAGGCGAAACCGAATGACGTGATTGACGCCGAATATGTGGATGCCGACGGCGACGGCAAGAAGGGATAACCCCACCCGTTGGCCACCGCCGCCAAAGACTACTACAACGTATTGGGCGTCAAGCGCGGGGCCACGCCGGAGGAGGTGCGCAAGGCCTACCGCAAGCTCGCCCGCAAGCTGCATCCCGACGTCAATCCGGGCAACAAGTCCGCGGAAGACAAGTTCAAGGATGTGCAGGAAGCCTACGACATCCTGAGCGACCAGAAAAAGCGCGACTTCTACGACAAGACCGGCTTCTTCTCCGACTCCGCCTTCCAGCACGGTGCCGATGCCTTTACCGGTGCTTCGGCTCCGCGGGGAGCACCGGGTGCGGGTGCCCCGCCGCCCGGCTTTGATTTTTCCGGTTTTGATTTTTCCGGCTTCGAGGGCGCGGGGCCTGCGGGCGCAGGCCGCCGCGGCGGCGGTTCCAGCTTCCGCGATATTTTTTCCGGCATTTTCAACCGCCAGGCGGGCGCCGCCGAGGCCGTGGGCGGCGACCTCGAATACCAGGTCACGGTGGGATTCTGGGATGCCATTCGCGGCTCGGTGCTGCGGCTGCCCATTCCCCGCCAGGACCGCTGCCCGCAGTGTAACGGCACGGGCGCGGGCGGACGCGGCGGGCCGTGTCCGGAATGCGGCGGCAAGGGGCAAGTGGCGCAGACGGTCAGCGGCATGAAGTTCAACCTGCGCTGCGGAGCCTGTGGAGGCAGCGGCAAAAGCGGCGCCGCCTGCTCCCGCTGCCACGGCCAGGGACGGGTGCAGCAGACCGAAGCGCTGGAGGTGCGGCTCAAGCCGGGTACGCGCGAGGGCGCGCGCCTGCGCATCGCCGGCAAGGGGAACTGGGGCGCCGACGGCGGCGGCGACCTCTACGTCATCGTGCGCATCAAGCCGCATCCCCTGTTCCAGCGCGAGGCCGACGACATTTACGTCAAGGTTCCCGTCAGCTTCACCGAGGCCGCGCTGGGCGCCAAAATCGGCGTGCCCACCATTGACGGCAAGGCGCTGCTCAATGTGCCGGCGGGCACGCAATCGGGGCAGAAGTTCCGTATGCGCGAGCGCGGGGTGCCGAGCGCCCAGCATGACGGGCTGCGCGGCGATGAATACGTCGAAGTGCAGGTAACCGTGCCCAAGGTGCTGAGCGAGCGCAGCCGGGACATGTTGCGCGAATTCGCCCAGCTCAATCCCGAGGATGCGCGCGAGGCCATCCTCAAACAGGCGCAGCCCCTGGGGTCCTAGCCATGGTCCGCAAGAAAGGCCGCGCCGCCTACATGATCTCCGCCGTCGCCGAACAGTACGGGGTGCACCCGCAAACTCTGCGCCTGTACGAGCGCGAGGGGCTGCTCAAGCCCTCGCGCACCGAGGGCAACACGCGCTTGTACACCGACGAGGACCTGCAGCGTCTGGAGGTGATACTGTCACTCACGCGCGACATGGGGGTCAATCTGGCGGGAGTGGAAATTGTCCTCGGCCTGCGTGAGAAAATGCAGCAAATGCAGCAACAGATGCAGGAGTTCGTGGATTTTGTGCAGCACGACCTGGTCAGCCGTGGCCTGACCGTGGGGAACGAGCGCGAGGCGCTGGTGCCGGTGCGCCCGCGCCGGCCGCGCTGAGGCGAACCCTTTGCTATGCCGCTGCGCAGCAAACCCTACGGCCTGACCGTGCCCACAGCGTTGCCGTCGCACGGCAGTGCCTGGGAGCGGAGCCAGCATTGGCTGGCCATGGGCGGCCCCATCGGGTTGATCCCGTGGGTGCCGGCGACGGTGGCCTCGGCGGCAGTGGCAGCCCTCTGCTGGTGGCATCCGCCTGCGTGGCGCTTGGTGGTGGGGGCCGCGGCGCTGTTGTTTGTGGCCGGCGGCTTTGCCGCCTCCACCTCGGAACGCCTGCTGGGCATCAAGGATCCGCGCAATGTCGTGGTGGACGAGATTGCCGGCCAACTGCTGACGTTCGTCTTCGTCGCGCCCGGGAACGCCGCCGCCGCCATTGCGGGATTTCTACTGTTCCGCCTCTTTGATGTCACCAAGCCTCCGCCTGCGCGCCAGGCGGAGCACCTGCCGGGAGGCTGGGGGATCATGGCCGACGATGTGGTGGCTGGCCTCTATGCCGCCGCCGTGTTGTGGCTGATGGCGCGGGTTCTGCGGTAGGCTATGGCCTTGGCTCGCCCGCGACACCTCATCGTCACCGGCGCCGCCGGATTCCTCGGCAGCGTGGTGGCGGCCCGTCTGGCTGCCCAGGGCTGGACCGTCACCGCAGTGGACGTGCTCGGCCCGGATGATCGCTTCCGCAACCTGGCGGGCGTGCCGCTGGCCGGCTACTGGGATCGCGACGCGTTCCTGCCCGCCCTGGCCGCGGGCCGCATCCAGCCGCCCCCGGACGCGATTGCCCACCTGGGGGCATGCAGTTCGACCACGGAACGCGACGCCGGCTTCTTGATGCGCAACAATTTCGCCTATACCCGCGAGCTGGCCCTCTGGGCCATGAACCACGGCGTGCGCTTTTTGTATGCCTCGAGCGCTGCCACCTACGGCGCGGGCGAATGCGGCTTTGACGATGCCCTGGAACTGCTGCCGCGCCTGCGGCCGGCCAATGCCTACGCATTTTCCAAGCACATGTTCGATCTGTGGGCCCTTCAGCAGGGCGCCTTTGACGGCCCCACGGGCATCACCGGGCTGAAATATTTCAACATCTACGGTCCCAACGAGTACCACAAGGGCGGCATGCGCAGCATGGTGCTCCAGGCATTCGAGCAGATTCAGGCCGGCGGCAAGATTCGTTTGTTCCAATCCCACCGGCCCGAATTCGCCGACGGCGAGCAACAGCGTGATTTTTTATACGTGGAAGATGCGGTCGCCATCACGGCGTGGTTTCTCGACCACCCCGGCGTGAGCGGTATTTTCAATGTAGGCAGCGGTATCCAGCGCACGTGGAACGATCTGGCGCGCGCCGTCTTTGACGCCATGGAGCAGCCCCTGGCGGTCGAATACTTCGCCATACCGCCCGAGTTGCGCGCCGCCTACCAATATTCCACCTGCGCCCAACTGACGCACCTGCGCGGCGCGGGCTGCACCTTGCCTCTGCGCAGCCTCGAGGAAGGCGTTGCCCGCTATGTGCGCAATTTCCTGCTCGCCCCGGACCGCTACTTCACGGCGCTCAGCAGCAAGTAACCCCGTTCCGTCTCTTCCTCAGGCTTTTCTGCCCCTCTCGTAGCGCCGCCCGATCTCCTCCCAATTCACCACGTTCCACCAGGCGGCGAGGTAATCGCCGCGGCGGTTCTGGTATTTCAGGTAGTAAGCGTGCTCCCACATGTCGTTGCCCATGACCGGGTAATGGCCATCCATAACCGGGCTGTCCTGGTTGGCAGTCGAGATGACCTCCAGCTTGCCGTCCTTGAGCACCAGCCATGCCCAGCCGGAGCCAAAGCGCTTGAGTCCGGCATCGGCAAATTTCACCTTGAAGGCGTCAAAGCCGCCAAACGCCTTGTCAATCGCCTGCGCCAGCGCGCCTGCAGGCTCGCCACCGCCGCTCGGTTTCATGATCTTCCAGAACATGCTGTGGTTGGAGTGCCCGCCGGCGTTGTTGCGCACCGCGGTGCGGATCGCCTCCGGCACTTTCGAGTTGATGCCCTTCAGCAAGTCTTCCAGCGACAGCGAGGCCAGATCGGCGTGATCCTTCAGCGCCGCATTCAGGTTGTTGACGTAGCCGGCGTGATGCTTTTCATGGTGCACATGCATCGTCTGCTCGTCAATCACAGGTTCGAGGGCGTTGTGCGGATAGGGCAGCGCGGGCAGTTCAAAAGCCATCGGTTCCTCCTAAGAGTTTCGCTCTAGCTTAGTTTATACTCCCCGCATGGGCGGCTTGGGCCGTGATCTCCGCTACGCCTGGCGGCAAATTCTTGCCGCGCCCGTACTTGCGATCGTGGCCCCCGCGCGGCTGCAGAAAGAGGTGGCCGTGCCACTCTGGAAGGGCTCTACTCCACCCAGGCCTGATAGCCACCTTCGAGGTCGGCGACCGCGGTTGCGCCCCAGCGTTCCAACAGGCTGGCGGCGATCGAGGAGCGGTAGCCGCTCTGGCAGTAGGTCACGAGGGGCTGATGCAGGGGCAGCTCGGCGCGCCGCGCCTCCAACTGCGACAGCGGAATGTGCCGGCTGCCGGGAATGGAACCAGCGGCGAACTCGGCCGGCGTGCGCACGTCCAACACCAGGGGCGGCTCGGCTCCGCGGCGCCGCTCCTGCAATTCGGCGGCGGTTAGCCGTTCCCGTCCGGCCAGCCGGTCTTCGCGGTGGCGCAGCGCCAGCATGCCCTCGCCCGCACCCGCGTCGAGGTAGCCGGCGATGCGGTCAAATCCAATGCGGCCGAGCCGCACCCCGGCCTCGCGCTCGCGGCCCGGATGCGCCACAATCACCACCGGCTCGTCCGGCTTCAGCAACGTCCCGCTCCAGGTGGCAAACTGCCCCTCCAGCGGAATGTTCACCGCCCCCCGCCAGTGTGCGCGCGCGTGCTCGACTGGACGCCGCGTATCCAGCACCACCGCCCCGGCGCGCTCGGCAGCTTCGACCGCGGGTGCATCCAGGGGCCGCAGTTGCCGCTCCAGGCTGGATTCGAGGCTGGGATGCGCCTGCGCGTTCAAGACCGCGTCATAGGCAAAATACGCCGGGGCGTCGGGCTGGTCGGCCATCACCAGCCGCAAAAAATCCTCGGGAGGCATGGGCTGCAGGGCGTAGTTGACCCGCCGCTGCTCGCCCAAGGTGGAAACCGTCTCCTTGGCGATACTCTTTCCGCACAGCGAGCCCGCCCCGTGCGCCGGATAGATCAGGGTCGTATCCGGCAGCGGCAGCAGCTTCTGGTGCAGGGAATCGTAGAGCATTTCACCCAGCTCGCGTGCCGACCACCCGAGCGAGGCACGCAAGTCAGGCCGCCCCACGTCCCCAATGAACAGCGTGTCCCCAGTGAGCGCGGCTTGCGGCTGCGCCGCCCCTGCCGCGAACACCAGCAGCGTAATGGATTCCGGCGTATGTCCCGGCGTGTGCAGTATCCGCAGGTGTCCTCCGCCCAGCGGCAGGGTTGCGCCATCGCCGAGGGGGCGGAACGGGTACTCCGCCTGCGCCCGCGCGCCCAGGCAAATCTCCGCCCCGGTGCGCTCGCGCAGCTCCACATGCCCGGCCAGGAAGTCCGCGTGGAAATGCGTCAGGAACACATAGGCGATGCGCACGTTCCGCCGGGCCGCTTCCTCGATGTAAAGGCCGATGTCGCGCTGGGGGTCCACCACGGCGGCCACGCCCGCCTCCTCGTCCGCGACCAGGTAGGAGGCGTGCGCCAGGCACGGCAGGTAGAACTGGTGGATGTGCATGGCCCCTAGAGTACATCGTCCGGGCGGATCGCGAGCAGGCACCCCTCGGGCAGCGCGCCCAGGGCCAGCTTCCCGATACGTACGCGGATCAGCTCCCGCACGCCCCCGCCCACGGCCTCGACCATGCGCCGCACCTGGCGGTTCTTGCCCTCACGCAGCGTGATCGCGATCCATCCCGCGCCGCGTCGGGGCAGGCGGCGCACCTTGGCCGGCGTGGTGTGCTCGCCGCGCCCAATGTCCAGGCCGCCGCGCAACCGCTCCAGCGCCGCGTCCGGCAGCACCGGCTCTACGCGCGCGTGATAGGTCTTCGCCACCTTGTGCTCCGGGCTGGCGACGCGTTCGGCAAACACGCTGTCGTTGGTAAGCAGCAGCAAACCGCTCGAGTCCTGATCCAGGCGGCCCACCGAGAAATACCAGGTCTCCAGCGGCCCCGCGAGGTCGTAAATGGTTTTGCGGCCGCGCTTGTCACCGTGACTGCAGATCACGCCCGCGGGTTTGTGCAGGGCCCAGTAGCAGGGCCGGGGATGCCGCAGGGGATGTCCGTCAAGCCCCAGCCGCTGGCGCGCCGGCGCCACCCACGCCGCCGGATCGCGGCACACGCGCCCGTCCAGGCTCACCCGGCCGGCGCGGATCAGCTCCGCCGCCACCGTGCGCGAGGCCACGCCGGCGCGCGACAGCGCGCGGTCAAGCGTCATTTCCGGCTTGTCCTTCCGCGCCGGCTTGGGGATGCCCTGAGCGCCAGCGCGCGTCCCTTGCCGGGGAGCGTCGCCCGGCCTGAGCCCGGCCAGCGGGAGGGCGGCGCCCGCAAGAAGTGGCCGTGCCACCCGCGGAGGCTTGCCCGGCGCCGCCGAGCCGGGGGTGAACCGCCGGATCACGCGCATGTGGCGCGCCCGCCGGGTTCGGCAAAGATGGCCGGGTCGAGATCGGAAAAGAAGCGTTCATGCAGGCGCGCCATGGCCCGCGGCACGTCGTCGTCGTCCACCACCATGCCGATGTTGATCTCCGATGCCCCTTGGGAAATCATGCGCACGTTGATGTCGCCCAGGGCGGCAAACACGCGGCCCGCGATGCCGGGCGTGGCGCGCAGGCTCTCGCCCACCAGGCAGACGATCGCCTTGCGGCCCTCGCAGCGCACGTCGGCGAACTGGCCCAGCGCATCGCTAATTTCCGGCAGCGCGCTGGTGTCGGCCACGGTCAGTGACACGCTTACCTCCGAGGTCGAAACCATGTCCACCGGGCAGCGGAAGCGCGCAAACACGTCCCAAATCGCCTGCAGGAACCCGTGCGCCTGTAGCATGCGGGTCGAAACCACATCCACCACGGTAACCCGGCGCTTGGACGAGATGCACTTGAAGGGACTGGACGAGCGCGGCGCGCGCGTGGTGACCAGCGTGCCGGTGCGCTCGCCATCCGGCGGTCCGCTTACCCAGGCTCGCGAATTCAACACCCAAACCGGCACGCCCGACTGCATGGCGGGCAGCAGCGTCGCCGGATGCAGCACCTTGGCGCCGAAATAGGCGAGCTCGGCGGCTTCCTGGAACGAAATCACCTTGATGCGGTGCACCCCGGCGCAAACCCGGGGATCGGCGGTGAGCATGCCATCCACATCCGTCCAGATCTCAATGCGACGCGCCCCCAGCAGGGCGCCCAGCAGCGCCGCCGAATAATCCGATCCGCCACGGCCGAGGGTGGTGCCCACGCCGGCGCGCGTGGCGGCGATGAAGCCGCCCAGCACCGGAACCACCCCGGCGGCCACCAGCGGCGCCAGCCGCTCGTTCACCTGGCGCCGGCTTTCCGGCAGCAGCGGCAGCGCCTGCGTGTGCTGCTCATCGCTGATGATCACCTGGCGCGCATCCACCAGGTGCGGCTTCAGGCCGGCGTGGCGAAGCGCCACCTGCGCCAGCCAGGGCGAGGCGCGCTCCCCAAACGCCAGCACCGCGTCGCGCGAGCGGCCCGTGAGCTCGCCCACCGCGGCCACGCCGCGCACCAGCGCCCCCAGTTCGTCGAACAAATGCCGCAGCGCCGCCTCCGCCTCCGCGTCCCCGCCCAGTTCCGCCAGCGTGCGCTGGTGTCGTTCGCCCAGCCCCGCCACCAGCTCCGCGGCGGGCGCCAACTCGCCCGCCAGCGCCAGGCCCGTCAGCCCGGCCAGTGCATCCGTGACGCCCGCCATCGCCGAGATCACCACCACCGGATGCTCCCCGGCCCGGTCGGCGGCGATGGCCGCCAGGCGCTGCAGCGCCTCGGCATCAGCCACCGAGGTGCCACCGAATTTCATCACCACCGGCGCGTGGGAGGGCATGGCTGGGCTCGCCTTCACAGCCGCTGGTGCGCGTGCAGCAGCTCGGCGTTGAGAATCGCCGCGCCCGCCGCTCCCCGCACCATGTTGTGCGAGAGTACGGTGAATTTGTAATCCAGCAGCGGACAGGGGCGCAGCCGTCCCACCGTCACCGTCATGCCCCCACCCGCCAAAACATCCAGGCGCGGCTGCGGGCGGTCGGACGCTGCCGCGACTTCCAGCGGCCGCGTGGGCGCGCTCGGCAGCTGGAGCTGCTGCGGCTCGCCGGTGAAGTCGCGCATCGCCGCCGCCACCTCCGCCAATCCTGCCTTGCTCCGCAACTTCACGCTCACCGACTCCATGTGCCCGTCCACCACGGCGACGCGGTTGCAGTGCGCCGAAACCGTGAAATCGGCGGGTATAATGCCAGCCGGGCCGAATTGCCCGAGAACCTTCTGCGCCTCCGCCTGCAGCTTGTCCTCCTCGTGGGCAATGTAGGGGATCACGTTGCCCAGCGCATCGAGCGAAGCCACGCCTGGATAGCCCGCCCCCGACAGCGCCTGCATGGTCACCACGAATACGCTCTCGATCCCGAACGCCTGGGCCAGCGGCGCCAGCGCCATCGCCAGCCCCGCCGTGCAGCAGTTGGGGTTGGTCACGGCGTAGCCGCCGTTTTTCGCAAAGCTCGGCTGGCGCTCGATCAGCGCCAGATGATCCGGATTGCACTCCGGCACCACGAGCGGCACGTCCGGCTCCATGCGGAGCGCGCTGGAGTTGGAAATCACGCGGTGGCCGGCGGCGGCAAATGCTGGCTCGAGCGCGCGCGCGGCGGCCGAGTCCACGGAGGCGAAAATCACGCGCGCCGGACAGCCCGCGGGTGTTGCTTCCGAGACCGGAAGGTTGGCCACACGCTCGCTCAGCCGGGCCGGCAGCCGCCAGCGTGTTGCCTCCCCGTAGCGCCTGTCGCGCGAGCGCTCCGAAGCCGCCACCCACACCGGCTCAAACCACGGATGGCGGTCGAGCATCGCCAGCAGCCACTGCCCCACTGCACCGGTCGCGCCCAGCACGCCGACGGGGAGTTTTGCCTCCGTCATGGCCCCGCCTTAACCCAGACCGAGGCCGCGCGGCGTGGGAGCGGGCGTGGCGGGTGAATTGGGGACATTGACGCCCAGCACGCGCTCATACGCCGCCTGGAATATTTTCACCTTGCCCGCCTTGGTCAGCTGCGCCAGCAGCGCGTCGGTGTAGGCGTTGAGCACGTTGTTTTTCTTTTCGCTCAGCAGGCTGGATTCGAGCGCCGCCTCTTGCTGTGCAAACTCCGCGTCGCTGGGCTGCTGCAGCGTCATCAGCGCGCAGACCACCTGCTTGCCAGCCACGCTGGCCACGGGCTCCGCCTTGCCCGGCTGGGCTGCAAACAGCGCCGGCGCAAAGCTCGCTATTGAGCCCACGTCGGTAAGCGTGCCCGAGCGCGTCAGCGCCGGTGAGGTCTCCAGCTTCAGGTGCAGAGAGGCTGCCGCCGCCTTCAGCCCCTGCTTTTGGGCCGCCTGCTCCAGTTGCTGCGCCTTCTGCTGCGCCAGCTTCTGCGCTGCGTCTTTTTTGAAGTCGCTGGTCACCTGATCCTGCACCGCCGCCAGCGGTAACGGTCCCGGAGGCACGATCTTGTCCACCTTGGCGATGGCGAAGCCTTCGGCCACCTGCACCGGCGCCGTGGTGGCGCCCGCCGCGGTCGAAAACACCGCGTCGGCGAAGTTCGGGTTCACGCCCACGCCGGTCACCGGATCGGTGCGGCTGACGGGTTGGGTGGTGAAGTACTCCAGGTGCAACTGTTGCGCCACCTGCGGCAGCGGCGTGACCGCCGCTTGCGCCGAGGCCTGGTTGATCAGATTCTGCGCCTGGTTCACCGCCTGCTGCTTCTGCAGGGTGGCCACGATCTGGTCGTGCACCGATGCCTCGGGTTGGACATAGGCCTGGTTGTGCGCCTCGACTTTAATGATGTGGAAGCCGTACTCGGTCTGCACCAGGCCGCTGATTTGGCCCACCGGCAGGCTGAAGGCCACCTTCTCGAAGTTCGGCACCGTCTGGTTGCGCTGGATGAA
Organism: Terriglobales bacterium; assembly: GCA_050747905.1. Lineage (GTDB taxonomy): Bacteria > Acidobacteriota > Terriglobia > Terriglobales > SCQP01 > SCQP01. The sequence goes on from JBOGKQ010000006.1 coordinate 106,476, forward strand.
GCCCAGCTCCCCTCCGTTTTGCGCGCTGGCATCGTCCTGCGAGTCCTTCTTCGCCAGCGCCGCGAAATCCTTGGGGTTGGCCTGCACCTGCTTGAGCACCGCTTCGGCGTGCGTGCGCGTGGCCGCGATCTCCTGCGCGCTGGGGCTGGTGGAAGGGTACTTGATCAGGATGTGCGAGACCTTGACCTCCTCCGGGTGCGTGTAGGTGTCAATGTTCTGCTGATAGAACTCGTGGACGGCGGCTGGGGAAATGCTAATCACCGCCGCCAGCGCCGCCTGGTTGGCCAGCACCACCTCGATCTGCCGCTTTTCTGGCGCCATATAGTCGGTCTGATGTTGCCGGTAGTACGCCTGCAGCGCCTGCGGCGAAATCGCAATCCCGGCTTGTAACTGCGCCGGATCCAGCACCACATACTGGAAGGTGGCCTTCTCGTTTTCGGTCTCGAAGCGCTTGCGCACCTCGGCCGCGCTCACCCGGATGGGGTCGGTGATCAGGTTCTCGATCTTCGACACCATCAGGCCCTTGCGCAACTGGTCCTGCAACTGAGGCAGTGTCATCTGCAGGGTTGCCACCATCTGCGTTGCCTGGGCATCCCCTACGTATTTGCCGTCCGGGTACAATTCGGGCAACTGCTGGCGCGCCATCTGGGCGATTTCCGTGTTGGTGGGCGCCAGGCCCAACCGTATCGCCTGATCGGTGAGCGCCTGGGTGATCACCAGATTGCGCAGCGCCTGCTCGGCCACCATGGGCATGAGCTGCTGGGGAATCTGTTGTCCCTGCCCGAAGCGCTGGATTTGGGTGGTCAGATCCTGCCCGGTGATCTTGGTGCCGTTCACTGTCGCCACCGTCTGGGCGTAGGTGGGCAGCGAGGAGTCGCCGCTCATGCCCTGGGGAATCAGGAACATGACCATGGCAACACAAATCAGGACGAGAAACCCGCCCAAGACCAAACGCGCGGTCGTGTCCCGCCGCCGGAAGAAATTCAGCATGGAAGCGATCCTTAGTGGAAAGCTGCCGCCTCAGCGCCGAGCGCCGCGGCGGAGAAAATCACTTCATTATATAACGCTTGGCGTTGCCTGTCGCGGCAACTTGCAGACGCCCGGAGCGCTCTTCGCCCCGCCCCGCTCCGCTCTTCGCGGGGGCCGTGCCACGTTTGCTCTAGCGTCCGGAGGGCTTGGCGGCCGGAGCCGGCGCCAACGGGTGCAGGTGGCCGCAGGGGTCCCGGCGCGGACGATGCCCATTCTGGCTTCCCATCTGCTGCCACTTTGTCCACTGGCTGGGGGTCATGATGCTTTGCAGTTTGCCGAGTAGCTGCTGCCGCTGCGGCAACTGCATGTACGCGTCGCGCTCCTCGCGCTGGGTGGCGACGAACTGGTCGCACAGCTTTTCATACTGTGGTTGGAACTGCACATGGATCTGGTGGCGCAGGTTGCCGGCGTTTTTGAAGACGCCCTGGATCTTGCTCACCTGCTGCGGCGTCAGTTGCAGCTCGCTCTGCAAGCGGTGCTCGCGCCGGTGGTTGAAGTAGCGGGCATGTACTCCCGGCCACGCCCACACCATGCCGGCGATCCCGGCCGCGAGGCCGAGCACGAAAACCACCACCAGAATCGCCGTGCTGTGCAGTCCTCGGGGCATTGTCTCCTACCGGTGCGTATTCATCCGCAACAAGTCCGCCGGGTCCGGCGGAGGCTGGTTGGCGCTGGCCATCACTCCCGCCACGCCCGCCGGCTCGGGCTGATTCAGAACCGCAAAGGCCGCGCTCGCAGCCTGCACCGGCGCCGGCGTGCGCACGGTCGTCAGCCCGCCCACCAGCGCGATCAGCGCCACCAGCGCGACCATGTAGGGCAGCAGATACCTGAAGCTGCGCGTGAGCGCCGAATCCCACGCCTGTTCGCTGGCGCGATGAATCGAGGCCCAGACCGCGCTCATCAGCGGCGGCGCCACCTCCACCATGCCCGCGCGCACCACCTGCTGCGCCCATTGCCGCAGGTGCACGTACTCGCCGCAGGCGCGGCAGCCGGCCACATGCCGTTCCATCTCCGCGCCCAGCACCGCGCTGGCATCGCTTTCCAGCCGCGTGCGCACCTGCGCGCACGTCTTCCGGTTTTTCCCCCAACTATTGCCGATCATGTCCGCGCTCCTCCCCCCTGCTCTGCCTTGCCCCCAGTCTGGCCCGCGCGCTTATAGCGTTGCGTGTACTGGTCGAGCATACGCCTCCGGGCCCGGTACAGCGCCACCTTTACCGCTGACACCCCCATGTGGGCAATCTCGCCAATCTCTTCCAGCGACAACTCCTGTATCTCTTTCATCACCAGCAGCATGCGGTCGCGCGGCTTCAACTCCAGCAGCAGCTTGCCTGCCAGCTCCTCTGAAATCACCTTCCGCAGCACGCTCGCACCCGGGTCGGGCAGCATCCAGTCTTGCTCTTCGCCCGTTTCCGAGGTGGTCGAAACCTGTGGTGGCTGCCGCTTCCGTTTCCGCAGGTAGTCTACACAATAATTCGTGGCAACGCGATATAGCCACGGCCGGAACGGCATGCCAGGCATAAAGCCTTCCATGGCGAAGTAGACCTTGGTGAAGATCTCCTGCACCAGGTCCGGCACCACTTCGCGGTAGCGTACGATGTTGGCGACCAACCGGGTGATCGGTTGCTGATAGCGCCCGTAGAGCTCTTCAAACGCCGCGCCATCGCCGCTCTGGATGCGCTGCACCAGCGGCAGGTCCACGTCCTGGTTTGGAGCGGTCCGGTACGGAAGCGGCATGGTTAACGCTTGCGCCAGCATACATATTCATCAACGCTTGGCCTGCCGGGCAGGTTACTTACCACCACAGCCGCCGCGTGAAAATTGCTGGCGATCCTTCATAATGCTATGCTGTTTCAGCTTTGACAAGGGCCTTGGCCCTTGGAAAAGCTTGAATATACTAGCCTTAGTAATGGATGCTTCTCCGGCGGCATGTTTATGGCCCTTACGCCCAGCCAACCTGACGCGGCAACTGGGAGACGCTCTGAGCGCCAGCCGGCGTCGGTTGCCGGCGAGCGGAGTTCCGGCCCGGTGCCACCATCTGGCCTGCAAACCACGGATGCCTCTCCCTTCCTAGTCCAGATCGGCCAGCTTTACGAGGGCCCGTTTGACCTGCTGCTGGACCTGATCCGCCGGCAGAACATCAACATCTACGACATCCCCATCGCCGCCATCACGACCGAGTATTTGGCCTACTTGAAGACTCTCCGCGACCTCGACGTGGAAGTTGCCGCCGAGTTTCTGGTCGTCGCTGCCACCCTCATCCAGATTAAGAGCAAGATGATGCTTCCGGCAGATCCAGTGCTGCCGGGCGAGGAGCTCTTGGGCGACCCACGCGAGGAGTTGATCCAGCGGCTACTCGAGTACGAGCAGTTCAAGCAGGCGGCCTCGCAACTGCATCAGCGCCAGCAGTTGGAAGAGGCGAGCTGGTCGCGCCCCCAGGCCTGGGAGCAGGCGGCGGAGGAGGTGGAGGCCGAGCCCGGCCAGCTCACGGTGGGCGTGCATGATCTGGTGTCCACGTTTCGCCAGGTCTTGCAGCGGCTGCAGGAGCGCCCGCTGTTGACGCTGGAGACCGGGGAGGTCAGCGTGCGCTCAAGGATGGACGCTATGCACCTGCTGCTAACTTTGACGGAGGAGCCGATTGCCGTCCGCCCGCTGTTTCAGCAGGCACACAGCCGCCAGGCGCTGCTGGCGACATTTCTGGCGATCCTCGAGCTGGTGCGGCTGCAGATCGCGATGCTCCGTCAGGACCGCCCCTTTGGCGAGATTCTGCTCAAGCGACACCGCCGCTTTCGCGAGGCTTGGATGGATTTCGTGGTGGCGTCTCCGGGTGAGCCGCAATGAGCGCGATCACGTCCGCGGTCGAAGCGATCATCTATGCCGCCGAGGACCCGGCCACGGTGGCGCAGATGGCGCAGGTGCTGGGGGTCGTGCCCGCGGCGGTCCAAGCCGCCGTGGACGAGCTCTGCGCGCGCTATGCGCCCGACGCCATCGGCATTGAACTGCGCGCCGTCGCCGGCGGCTACCGCATGGCCACCAAGGCGCAGCACCACGACGTGGTGCGCCAATTCCTCACAAGCCTGCGGCCGCGCGTGCGCCTTTCCCTGGCGGCTCTGGAAACCCTCGCCGTCATCGCCTACAAGCAGCCCGTCACCTTGCCCGAAATCCGCGAACTGCGCGGCGTCGATCCAGCCGGGGTGATCAATACGCTGCTGGAGAAAAAACTCGTGGCCGCCGCCGGGCGCAAGGAAGTGGTCGGCAAGCCCATCCTCTACCGCACCACCAGGGATTTTCTCATTCAGTTTGGTCTCGCGAGCCTGCGCGACCTGCCCACGCTGAAGGAATTCGAGGAAATGGCCCAGGCAGGTCTCGAAGGCCTCGAACCCACCCCGGAACCCCCCGCATCCGGCCCCGCCGACGCCTGAGCGGCCCGGCACAACACCCCGGCCCGGGCTGGGGCCCGCGCCAACCTTGCCCCTCCTACTCCTTCGGCCGCAGCACCCCGGCTGGAAGCTTGTCGGTCCAGGGAGCGTCAAGGCCGTAGCGGCGGCGCTTTTCCAGCAGCGTTTTGGAACTGATGCCGAGCGCTTTTGCGGTCGCCTGCTTGCGCCCCCGCAAGCGCTGCAGCACCGCCGCGATGTGCTCTTTTTCAACCTCCCGCAGCGTTTTTACCGTCGGCGTGGCCTCCCCCGCCAGGCGCACGTAGGGGGGGAAATCCTCCAGCGTCAGCTCCGGTTGCTTGCTCCAGATCAGCGCCCGGCTGAGCAGATTGCGGAGCTCGCGCACGTTGCCGGGGAAATGGTAGGCCTCGAGCGCCCGCCGCACCTCCGGGCTCAGCTTGACGCCGTGCTCGCGCCCCCGCTCACTCAGAAAATGTTCCGCCAACGGCAAAATGTCGCCCCGGCGCTCGCGCAGCGGCGGCACCTGCAAGGGCAGCACGAACAGGCGGTAGTAGAGGTCCTCGCGGAAATCGCGCCGCGCCACTGCCTGTTCCAGCTCGACATTGGTGAGCGCCAGCAGCCGCGCCTGGATGCGGATCGAAGTGCGCCCGCCCAGCCGCTCGAAGGTTTTTTCCTCGATCACGCGCAGCAGTTTGGCCTGCAATGCCATGCTCAGCGCGGCGATCTCATCCAGCACCAGCGTGCCCTCGCCCGCCGTCTCCAGCCGCCCCGGCTTGGCCTGATAGGCGCCCGTGAAGGCGCCTTTTTCGTAGCCGAACAATTCGCTTTCCAGCAGGTCTGCGGGCAGGCTGGCACAGTCAATTTTCACCAGCGGGGCGTGCTCCCGCGGCCCCAGAAAATGCAGCAGGTGCGCCAACTGATCCTTGCCGGTGCCGCTTTCACCCAGAATCAGCACCGTGGTCGGCTGGCTCGCTGCCTTGCGCACGATTTCGAGCAGTTGCACCGACGCCGGATCTTCAGCGATCCACACCGGCAGCGGCCGTTGTGTTTCGGGGGGCTCGATGGCGGGCTGGCTGTCCACGGCCGCGGTTACCCTTTTCTCTCCGCCCTGAGGGCGACCTGGGGCGCGCCCGACCAGAGGCGCTCGAGATCGTAGAAGCGCCGGGTGCGCGGCGAAAAGATATGCACCATGAAATCCATGTAGTCGAGCGCCACCCACTCGCCCTGCCGCGTTCCCTCGCGCTGCACCGCGCGCATCCCCTCCGCCTCCAGCCGCTGCTCGATGGCCGCGGCGATGGCCTGGATCTGCTGGGGATTGTTGCCGTGGCAGATCAGGAAGTAGTCGCAGAAGTCGGCCTGCTTGCGCAAATCGAGCAGCACCGGATCGAGCGCCTTCTTGGATGCGCTGGCGGCGGCGGCGGCGCGCAGCAGGCGGCGCAGCCGGGCATCGGTGGTTTTCGAGCGGGAAGCCGGGGACGAGGGTTTCGCTTTAGCCATGGGAGGGGTAAAGGCCGGCGCGGCGCGCATAGCGGGCGACGGCGGCGGGCACCGGCGCGGCCGTGGATCGCGCCAGTTGCCGGCGCGCGCGGCTGGCGCTGGAGGGGTCAACAAAATCCGCCAGCCACTGGATGCGGGTGGCGTTGCGCAGGCGCGCTCCGCCCGCGCTCACTTCCGCCGTCATGCTCTGCGGCAGCACCTTGCGCACATCTTCCCACCGATGCCCGCCGCGCGCCAGCACCAGCCAATCGCACGCGGTGAGCAGCGTCCGCCAGCGATGCCAGCTGGGCAGCGTGAGGAAGGCGTCGGCGCCCAGAATGAAGACCACCCGCGGCAGCGGGGAGACGCCCTGAGCGCCAGCCGGCGTCGGTTTTCGGCGAGCGGAACTCTGCTGCACGGAGTTCCGGCCCGGCCACCGCCCGACCGCGGGCGCCAGCCGCTTGCGCACCCAGCGCAACTGATCCAGCGTATACGTGGGCCGGCCCGCCACATCCGGCACCGCCAGCGGCAGCCAGCGCGGCTTGCCTGCGAGCGCCAGCGCCAGCATGGCAAAGCGGTCGGCATAGCCCGCCACCGGCGCCCCGCGGCGGTGCCAGGGCTGCGGCGCCGGCACAAAATAAATGCGCCCCAGCTTGCCCGCCCGCTCGGCTGCCCGCGCCATGGCAAGATGGCCGCGGGTGACCGGATCGAACGTGCCGCCCAAAATTCCCACCCGCTGCGCCAACCTGGAGACGGCCACTCTCATGAGGCCGCTGCCAGCCGCGCGCGTTGCAACTGCTCCACCAACCCGAACTTGAACGCCCGCACGCCCGCGCCGGTCACCGCGGAAAGCTCGAAAAATGCCAGCCCCCGCGCCGCCGCCAGCGCGCGCAGCGCGGCCAGCTTTTCCGGCTCGGCAATATCGCATTTGCTGGCCACCACCACCATCGGCTTATCGGCAAGTCCTGCCCCAAAGTTGCACAGTTCCTGTTCAATGACCTCAAAGTCGTGCACCGCATCCCGTCCGCTGGCGGCGGAAACATCCACCAGATGTGCCAGCACCCGGGTGCGCTCGATGTGCTTCAAAAAGCGCGTGCCCAGGCCCACGCCCGCGTGCGCGCCCTCGATCAGGCCGGGAATATCGGCGATTACGAAGCTTGCTTCCTCGTCCCCCTCGACCCGCACCACCCCCAGGTTGGGCGTCAGCGTCGTAAACGGATAGTCGGCAATTTTGGGCCGCGCCGCCGACACCACTGAGATCAGCGTGCTCTTGCCCACGTTGGGAAAACCCACCAGGCCCACCTCCGCCAGGAGCTTCAGCTCCAGCTGGAGCCGTAGAAACTCGCCCGGCTGGCCCGGCTCCACCCGGCGGGGCGCCTGGTTGGTCGAGGTGGCGAAGCGCGCATTGCCGCGCCCGCCATGCCCGCCGTGCGCCACGATACGGCGCTGGCCGGGTTGGTCAAAGTCGGCCACCGCCTCGCCGGTCTCGGCGTTGCTGACCACCGTGCCTACCGGCACGCGCAGCACCACGTCGTGGCCGCGCTTGCCATGGCAGCTGCTGCCCTCGCCGTGTCCCCCGCGTTGCGCTTTGTGCTCCGGGTTGAAGCGGAAATGCACCAGGGTGTTGTGGCGCTCGGAGCTTTCCAGGATGACATCGCCGCCATCGCCGCCATCGCCGCCGCTGGGTCCGCCCCGCGGAACATACTTCTCCCGCCGGAAGGCCAGGCAGCCGTTGCCCCCGCCGCCCGCCTGCACTCGGATCTCGACTTCGTCAACAAACATCCAGGGAAGCCGCGTCGCCGGCCCGGCCTAGGCCGCGGGAGCGGCCGCCGGGCGCACGTTGATGAACTTGCCGCGCTGCCCGCGATCCATAAATTCGACCACGCCCGCGGTCAAGGCGAACAAGGTATCGTCCTTGCCGCGGCCCACGTTCGTGCCCGGCTTGAACGGGGTGCCGCGCTGGCGCACCAGGATGGTGCCGCCCAACACACGTTCGCCGCCATAGCGCTTGATGCCCAGCCGCTGCGCGTTCGAATCGCGCCCGTTGCGAGAACTGCCTAAGCCTTTTTTGTGTGCCATGCTGGCCGCCTATGCCTGAATGTCCTGGATGCGCACGCGCGTGAACGCCTGCCGGTGGCCCTGCAGCTTTTTGTACTGCTTCTTGCGCTTGTAATGAAAAACGAGCACTTTCTGGCCGCGCGCCTGGCGTACGACCGTCGCCCGCACCTTGGCGCCAGCGCCCGGCTTCAACCCTGCCTCGCCGCCCACCGCCAGCACGTCGGCAAACTCGACTGTCTCGCCTGCCGGCTGCGGCAGCTTTTCCAGCTCCAGCTCGTCGCCCGGGCTGACGCGGTACTGCTTGCCACCACTCCGTATCACCGCATACATGTAGGGATCTCCACCTGCGGCAGGCCTCAGCTACGCCACTGCCACGCGCAGGCCCTTATTGTAGCAGGGATAGCCCCTCAAGGCGCAGCGTCGGGTTGGGGCCAGGGGCCCCAGCCGCGCTGGGGCCCACGCCAAAATTTCCCCTCCGCGCCACCTCAGGCGGCGCGATTCATGCCTAGCAAGGCCGGCGGAGTCGCCCCGGGCGCAATCGCCGCCGCCGCCGGCTGACCGATTACGTCTTCCCAGGTGCGCTCGTAGGCCACCATACAGCGGGCGCAGCGCAGGCCATACGTACCGTTGTCCCAACGTGCGCGCACCCAGCGATGACCGCAGGTGTGCTGCTGCCAACCCCGCAAAAGCCCCTCCATCATCCTCATGTCGCAACCTCCCAGCCGCTTTCAGAGTAGCCGCTTATTGGATGAAGGGACAAAAAAATAGGATGCGCAACCTGGCACATCCTATTTTTTCTGGGCAGGGGGCTTGCCGCCCCCCACTGGTGAGAGAGCTACTTCTTCTTCTTAGCGGTCTTTTTCGCGGCCTTTTTCGCCGGTTTCTTAGCAGCCATGTTTTTCCTCCTTTAGACTGTCCCCAACCCCATGATCTGGGGCTGTGGAAATCACCACCCAAGATATATGGCCTCCACTACGTCGAAGTCAAGAAAAATCGTAAGCCTTGCCAAAATTATTCTTGACATTACGCGGCAACGTGGAGACGCCCTGAGCGCCTCGCGGGGGTCGCGCCGCTTTGCACCGCGGGCAAAATCGGCGCGAAGGGCCGCGCTCGCTGCCAACATTTCACCTGCGGGCTTGCAGCTTCTTCGATTTCTCCTCCACCTTGCGCACCAGGCCCTGCTTGTACTCCACCAGCTTTTGCGCCAGCGTGGCGTCGGAGAGCGCCAGGATCTGGGCCGCCAGCACTGCCGCGTTGGTGGCGCCGGCCACGCCCACCGCCATGGTCGCTACCGGTACGCCCGCGGGCAGCATCGCCGTGGACAACAGCGCGTCAAAGCCCACCAGCGGCGACGTGGCTAGTGGTACGCCGATCACCGGCAGCGTGGTTTCGGCGGCGAGCGCGCCCGCCAGCGCCGCCGATGCGCCCGCGCCGGCGATAAGAATTTTCAGGCCGCGCTGGCGCGCCGAGCGCGCAAATGCCGCTGTGCGCTCCGGCGAGCGGTGCGCCGACACCACCTCCATGGTGTGCGGAATGCCGAAGCTGGCGAGTTCGTCGGCGGCGTGCTGCATGACGGATAGATCGGTGTCGCTGCCCATGAGAATGGCGACCAGTGGAGTCGAGGACGTAGGCATGTAGGCGGTCTCCTTTTTTTTGCGCTTAACGGCCAATATCGCGGCGCCACTGCATGCCGCGGAAATGAATCGCTTCGAACGCGCGATAACCGGCGGCCAGCGCCTCCGGCAGCGTTGCCCCGGTGGCGGCGGAGGCGAGCACGCGCCCGCCTCCGGTCTCCCACACGCCCTCGCGGCGGCGCGTGCTGGCGTGAAAGATCAGTGCCGGCGGACTCTGTCCCGTGGCATCCAATCCGGCAATCACATCACCGCGCGTGGGCGCCCCGGGATAGCCTTCCGCCGCCGCCACCACGCAAGCGCCCCAGGGCGCCAGGCTGGCATCCGGTCCGGGATCGAGTTCGGCGCCGCGCGCCGCCTGACTAAGCACCTGCGCCAGATCGCCGTGCCAGCAGGGCAGAATGGCCTGCGCCTCCGGATCGCCAAAGCGCACGTTGTACTCCAGCACCTGGGGACCGGCGGCGTTCAGCATCAGCCCGCAATAGAGCACCCCCTGGAACGGTGTGGCCGACGCCTCCAGGGCCGCGAGGGTGGGCAGCACCACGCGTGTTTGGATGGCCTCGCGGGCGGCCGCATCCATCAAACCGGCGCCGCAGATGGCGCCCATGCCGCCGGTGTTCGGCCCCTGGTCGCCCTCGTTCAGGCGCTTGTGGTCGCGCGCCGGCGGCAACAGCACACACTGCTCGCCGTTGCTGATGGCGAGCACGCTCAGCTCGCGTCCGGTGAGTTTTTCCTCCACCACCAGCCGCCCGTATTCGGCCAGCAATCGTTCCGCGGCGGCTTCCGCCTCCCACGCCGTGGCCGGGACCACAACGCCCTTGCCCGCTGCCAAGCCATCGGCCTTGAGTACCGCCACCCCGCCGAAACGGCGCAGCGCCTGGCGCGCCCCCGCGGGCGTATCCACCGCGGCGAAGCGCGCGGTGGGAATACCATGGCGCGCCATGAATTCCTTGGCGAAGATCTTGCTGCTTTCGAGGCGCGCGGCTTTTTGCGAGGGCCCGAACACGGCGCAGCCGGCCGTCCGCAGCGCGTCGGCCACCCCCGCCGCCAGCGGCGCCTCCGGCCCCACCACGGTCAACCCGGCGTTATGGGCCCGCACCGCCGCCAGCACCGCCGCGGCCTCGCAGGCATCCCCGGCCACGCATTCCACTCCCTGCGCCGCCATGGCGTCGCTGCCGGGCAGCGCCAGCACCCGCTCCACGCGCGCTGACTGGCGCAGCTTCCAGGCGAGCGCGTGCTCGCGCCCGCCGCCCCCCAGGATCAGGACCCGCACGCCCCCTCCTCCGGCTCCAGCGCCAGCGCTCCGCTCAGGCTGCGCACGCTTTCGATCCCGTGGCGGCGGCAAAATTTCTTCAGCTCGCGGGTGACGTTTTCGGTGGCTTTGGGATCCCAGAAGTTCATGGTCCCAATTTGCACCGCGCTCGCCCCTGCCAGCAGGAACTCGACCACATCGCGCCCGCTGGCGATACCGCCCGCCCCGATCAGCGGCAGCTTGACCGCGCGGTGCGCCTCCCACACCATGCGCAGCGCCAGCGGCTTGATCGCTGGGCCCGACAGGCCCGCCACGATGCGCGCAAAGCGCGGCCGGCGGGTTTCCGGATTGATCGCCATGCCCACGAAGGTGTTCACCAGCGTGAGCGCGTCGGCCCCCGCCGCCTCCGCCGCCCGCGCCATGGCGGCAATGCTGGTGACGTTGGGGCTGAGCTTGACCAGCAGCGGCCGCCGCGCCGCCTGTTTCGCCGCCACCACCAGTTCTGTCAGCAGTCTCTCATCGCTGCCAAACACCATGCCCCCGGCGCCGGTGTTGGGACAACTCGCGTTGAGCTCGTAGGCTGCGATGCCCTCGCCCTGGTTCAGGATTTCGATCGCGGCGACGTAATCCTCGATGCTTTCGCCAAACACGTTCGCCAGCACGGTCACGCCCAACTGCCGCAGCCGTGGCAGACGGGTTTGCACGAACGCCTCCGCCCCGATGTTCTGCAGCCCCACCGAGTTCAGCATGCCCGCCGCGGTTTCCAGCAGCCGCGGGCTGGGATTGCCCGCCATCGGCTGGCGCGACAGCCCCTTGGTGACCACTGCCCCCAACCCCGCCAGATGGACGATATCCTCGAATTCATTGCCATAGCCAAACGTCCCGCTCGCCGCCATGACGGGCGTGGCCAGGCGCAATCCGGCAATGTCTACGCTCATTTCCATCACTGAATCGGTTGTCGGCGCCCGGCGCCAGCACGAGGTGGCCGGGCCACCAATTTATAATAATCGCCTATGCCCGCTTTTCCCCCCGTGGAGGAGCAAATGACGCTCGCCGCCAAAGGCGCCGCCGAGCTGGTCTCGCCGCCCGAGCTGCGCGCCCGCCTGCAGGCGGCCCGCGCCGCCGGCCGCCCGCTGCAGGTCAAGGCGGGCTTTGATCCCACCGCCCCCGATCTCCATCTCGGGCACACCGTGCTGCTGCGCAAGCTCAAGCACTTTCAGGACCTCGGCCACCAGATCATCTTCCTCATCGGCGACTTTACCGGCATGATCGGCGATCCCACCGGCCGCAGCGAAACCCGCCCGCCGCTCACTCCCGCCGCCATCCAAGCCAACGCCGCCACCTACCGCGCCCAGGTCTTTCCCCTGCTCGATCAGCGCCGCACCCGCGTCGCCTTCAACAGCGAGTGGCTGGGCGCTCTCACCGCCGCCGAGGTGGTCCGCCTGTGCGCCCATTGCACCGTCGCCCGCATGCTCGAACGCGACTATTTTCAGGCCCGTCACCGCGCCGGTCAGCCCATCTCCATCCACGAGTTCCTCTACCCGCTCGCCCAGGCCTACGATTCCGTCGCTCTGCACGCCGATGTCGAACTGGGCGGCACCGACCAGACCTTCAATCTGCTCCTCGGCCGCGATATCCAGCAGGCCTACGGCCAGCCGCCTCAGATCGTGCTCACCATGCCGCTGCTCGAAGGCCTCGACGGCGAGCGCAAAATGTCCAAGTCACTGGGCAATTATGTTGGCATCAGCGAACCTGCCGAAAGCATGTTCGCCAAGCTCATGTCCGTCTCCGACGAGCTGATGTGGCGCTATGACCTGCTGCTCACCGACCGCAGCGAGGCGGATATCGCCGCCACCCGCCAGGCCGTCGCGAGCGGCCGCATGCACCCCATGCAAGCCAAAAAATCCCTCGCCGACCGCATCACCGCCGATTTCCACGGCCCCGAGGCCGCCGCCCGCGCCCGCGCCGCCTTCGAGCGCGTTGTCCAGGGCGGGGAAGCGCCCGCGGAAATACCCGAGCGCCGCGTCAGCGCCGGCACCCGCCTCGACAAGCTGCTGGTCGAAGCTGGTCTCGCCGCTTCGGTGTCCGCGGCCCTGCGCCTCATCGAGGCCGGCTCGGTCGCGCTCGATGGCGCCATCGTCCGCCAGCCGCGCCTCGCCGCCCCGCTGTCGGCTCCCGTGGTGGTGCGCGTCGGCAAACATACCTATGCGAGGCTGACGCCGGCTTCTGTAAAATAACCTCATGAGAGTCCACGCTGGGGCCCGCGTCAAGGTTGGAGTGTCCGCGGCCGCCCTGCTGCTCCTGGCCGTCGCCCTGGCCGCGCAGGCGCCGCAGGCGCCGCGGGTCACCTATGCCCGCAGCTTCGAGGGTTCCGTGCCCGCCTTTTTTCAGATTGAGGTCTCCCGCGATGGCCGCGCCGCCTACCAGGCGCGGGAAAAAAACGGCGATCCGCTCACCCTGCTCAACTTCACCGCCTCGCCCGCCGCCGTGCAGGAAATCTTTTCCACCGCCGCCGCCCTGCACGATTTTTCCACCCCGCAACTGCAGTCGAAACGGAACGTTGCCTACACTGGGGACAAAATGCTGGCCTTCGACGGAGCCGGCCACCACACCTCGCAGCAGTTCACCTTTACCGCCAACAAGGCGGCCGGCAAGCTGGTCAGCCTGTTCGAGGCGATTTCGGTCACTGGCATGGATGCCATCCAGCTGCGCCGTGCCCTGCAGTTTCAGCCCCTCGACGTGTTGCAGATCATGAACCAGATCCAGGACGACTGGAGCAGCCAGCAGATGGCCGAACCGCAACTGCTCGCCCCCGTCCTTGCCGCCGCCGCCAGCAACAGCGGGGTGATGACCGCGGCCCAGGTCCGCGCTGAAAAACTCCTCCAGGAGTTTGCGAAAAACCACTAGGACAACAATGTTGGCGCGGGCCCCAGGGAGGGCGGCCCCAGAAAGAGGTGGCCCTGCCACATTGGGACGATATAAAATATGTTGCGTTGCGCGCCATGCCCACTGCTGCGTTGGCCATCTATCCCGGCTCTTTTGATCCGCCCACCCTCGGGCACCTCGACCTGATCGCGCGCGGCAGCCGCATTTTTCCGCGTCTGCTGGTCGCGGTGCTGCGCAATCCGGAAAAACAGCCTTTGTTCAACGTCGAGGAACGGCTCGAAATGCTGCGCCAGGCGACCGCCGCTCTGCCAACGGTGGAGGTGTGCGACTTTGAGGGCTTGCTGGTGGATTTTGCCCAGCGCCGCGGCGCCGGGGCCTTGCTGCGCGGCATTCGCGCCATCAGCGATTACGAATACGAGTTCCAGATGGCCTGGATGAACCGGCGCATGGCGCCAGCGCTGGAGACCGTATTCATGATGCCCGCCGAGGCCTATGCCTACCTGAGCTCGCGCCTGGTAAAGGAAGTGGCCGCGGGCGGGCGTGAGGTGGCGGGCATGGTTTCCCCAGAGGTGGAACTCCGCCTGCGCGCCAAACTCCGGGGAACGGGAGCGACCTCGTGATCCACATCCGGCAGCTTGGAGAGGCCCTGAGCGCCAGCGGGCGTCCGTTGCCGGCGCCCCGCCCCGCTCCCACCCTGGCCGCCCGCGCCCAGCGCATTGCGCTCTCCGCCACCGCCGCGGTGGTCAACGAAGCCGCCCGCCTGCGCGCCGAGGGGCGCGATCTGGTGGACTTCGGCGCCGGCGAACCCGATTTCCCCACCCCGGCGTTCATCACCGAAGCCGCCATCGCCGCCCTGCGCTCGGGTGACACCAAATACACCCCCACCGCCGGCACCCCAGCCCTGCGCGCCGCCATCGCGGCCGCTCATACCCGCGATTTCGGTTCCCGCTACGACCCCGGGGAGGTGCTAGTCACCGGCGGCGGCAAGCACGCCCTGTTCAACGCCATCAGCGTGCTCGTGGATCTCGGCGACGAGGTCATTGTCCCCGCCCCCTATTGGGTCACATTTCCGCAGCAAATCCGGTACGCCGGCGCCACGCCGGTCGTCGTCGAAACTGATGAGTCCTCCGGTTTTACCCTCACCCTGGCGGCCGTCGAGCGCGCCCTCACGCCCCGCACCCGCGCCCTGCTCGTCAACTCGCCCAACAATCCCTCTGGCGCCTTGCTCGCGCCCGAAACCTTCCGCGCCCTGCTCGACCTCTGCCGCCGCCGCGGCCTCTGGCTGTTCAGCGATGAATGCTATGCCCGCCTGGTCTACGACGGCGCGCCCTATAGCATCGGTTCCGAGTCCGCTGCAAAAGATCACGTCGTTATCGCCGGCTCGCTGTCGAAAACCTATGCCATGACCGGATGGCGCATGGGCTACCTGCTCGCCCCGCCGGAGTTGATTGCACCCCTGCTGGCGTTGCAGAGCCATTCCACCGGCAACGCCACCACCTTTGCGCAAGCGGGTGCGGTGGCCGCGCTCACCGGCCCGCAGGATGTCGTCGCGGCCATGGTGGCGCAGCTTCGCCGCCGCCGCGATAGGTTCGTCCCCGCCCTGGCGGCCCTGCCCGGCGTCGCCTGCGCGCTGCCCGGCGGCGCCTTCTACGCCTATGCCAACGTCGCCGGCGCGCTCGCCCGGCGCGGCTTCGATTCGGCTGCCACCCTCTGCCAGGCCCTGCTGCATGACGCCGGCGTGGTGGCCGTGCCCGGCGAAGCGTTCGGCGGCCCCCACCATGTTCGCTTTTCCTATGCCGCCTCCGAGGCCGCCATCACCGAAGGTTTGCGCCGCCTGCGCGCCTTCTTCGGCTAGGAGCAAAACCAACCCCACGCTGGGGCCAGCGCTTGCCCCCAGCGCGCCCCACCAAAAAGAGGTGGCCGTGCCGCCGCTGGTTTTGCTCTAGAATGGTGTTGCCGTGCCACTCTACGAATACGAATGCGGCCGCTGCCACAAGCGCGTGGAAAAGATCCAGTCGTTTGCGGCTGAACCCCTCACCACCTGTGGATTTTGCGGTGGCCCGCTCGAACGCTTGATTTCGGCCCCCACCATCCAGTTCAAAGGCACCGGCTGGTACGCCACCGATTACGCCCACTCCAACTCCTCTCCAGCCACCTCGGCTGAATCCAAACCTGCCGAGAGCGGTGGCGAGCCTGCCAAGCCGGCCGCCCCCAGCCCCGCCTCCGCCCCCAAATCCAGCGACTTGAACCGCTAAAGCAAACAAGGTTGGCGCGGGTCCCCGCGCCAACCTTGGCGTGGCCGTGCCACCCGAAAAAACTGCAAGCCGGGAGCGGAAAGCTGCTAGCTTGTTTTCAGTGCCCGTCTCTCTCACCATCCTCGGCAGCGGCAGCAAGGGCAATGCCGCCGTCATCTCGACCGAACGCACCGCCATCCTGCTCGACTGCGGCTTCAGCCGCCGCGAAATCCTGCGCCGCCTGGCGCTCGCCGGCATTGCGCCCGAGTGCCTGAGCGCGGTGCTCATCACGCATGAGCACTCCGACCATGTCGCCGGCCTGCCGCGCCTCGCCGCCCATCTGCCCGTCCCCGTCTACATTAATGAGGCCACCCGCGCCGCCCTCGGCGCCGCGGGCGAGGCGCTGCCCCGCGTCGGGACCTTCGCCACCGGCGATGCCTTCCAGATCGGCGACATCGCCGTCACCTCGTTCGCCATCCCTCACGATGCTGCCGATCCGGTGGCCTTCCGCTTCGTGACCGCTGGCGTCCGCATCGTCTTCGTCACCGATCTCGGCTGCCTGCCCGCCAACGTCGCCCAGCAGCTCGCCGCCGCCGACTGCGCCGTCGTCGAATCCAACCACGATCTGGAAATGTTGAAGGCCGGCGGCTATCCCTGGGAGCTGAAGCAGCGCGTCCTCGGCCGCCTCGGCCATCTGTCCAACGCCGCCCTGAGCGAGTTTCTGGGTTCCGGCTTTGACGGCTGTGCCGCCCACCTCATCCTCGCCCACCTCAGCGAAAACAACAATTTGCCCAGCTTGGCGCTGCTCGCTGCCGAACACGCCTTGGCGCCGCGCCCCTCCCGGCCTCAAATCCACGTCGCCCCCCAGGCCGAACCCCTCGCCCCGATCGTGCTATGAACCTTAAAGACCTGCCCCTGGGCGACGCCGCCCCTGAGCGCGTCAACGCCATCGTCGAGATCCCCAAGGGCACTCGCGCCAAGTACGAGTACGACCCCCGGCTGGGGGTCTTCCGCCTCGACCGCGTCCTTTACGCCTCGATGTTTTATCCCACCGCCTACGGCTTTTTGCCCTCCACGCTGGCCGAAGACGGCGACCCGCTCGACGTCCTGGTGCTGATCAGCGAACCCCTCAATGTGGGCATCATGCTGGAGGCCTGGCCCATCGGCCTGCTCAAAATGCGCGATGAGAAGGGCGAGGACGACAAGGTCCTGGCCGTAGCCCTCCACGATCGCAGCTATCGCGAGGTGCGCGAGCTCGAACACGTGGCCGAGGACGAACTGCGGCTCATCGAGCACTTTTTCCGCACCTACAAAACCCTCGAACACAAGGACGTGGTCAGCCAGGGCTGGCTCGGGCGTAGCCACGCTCTCCGGCTGATCAGCGCTGCCAGCGGGCGCTATCAGCAAGAAACCAAAGCTACATGACGGTTTTGGCGTATGCCGCCTGCCGCCCGGCTTGACGCATCCAAGTAGCTGTTGTTAGAGTCACCTATTGGCGGTTCCCCCCCACGGCCGCCATTAGGGATACACCTTGCGCAAGCGCTATTACATCTTCATGGTGTCGCATGACTGGGACGGCCAGATCCGCCGCATGCCCATTCCGGTCAAGTACCTGGTCGTGTTTGTGCTCTGCGCCCTGGTGGGTGTAGGCACCCTCGCCGGCCTGGCGGGCTCCTACGGTCGCATGCTGCTCAAGGTGCAGAGTTTCAACGCCCTCCGCGGCCGCCAGGATGTGCTCGAACTGCAGCTCAGCCACTCCCGCCAGGATGCCGACCAGTACAAGGCCGAGGTCGCCAGCCTCGGCAGCCTGGCGAGCGAGGTCAGCGCCCTATACAATTTCAAGCACAACGCCAGCCTCAAGGATCGCGTGCGCAACGCCAGCCGCTCCCCTGGCCTGCCGGCGGCGGGTGCGGCTACCCCGGTGCCTTCCCCTCAGACCTACGCCGACACCCTCAGCAACTTCCGCGTACTCGAGGTCAGCGCCCTGGAAGCCTCGCTGCCCAGCCGCTCGCTCTACAGCTCCCGCTCCTGGCAACCCGACATCTGGCCGGTGCGTGGCCGCATCACCAGCAGCTTCGGCGAACGCATCGACCCGTTCGAGGGCGAAGGCGCCTTCCACGCCGGCATTGATATCGCGGTCCCCTACGGCACCACGGTTCACGTCACCGCTGCTGGCATCGTGGTCTTCGCCGGCACCATGGATGGCTACGGCCGCACCGTCGTCGTCAACCACGGCCACGGCGTCGAAACCCTCTACGCCCACCTCTCCGGCCTCGCCGTCGCGGTTGGCCAGCACCTGGACCGTGACGAGGTGGTGGGCTTTGTCGGCGAAACCGGCCGCACCACTGGCCCCCACCTCCACTACGAAGTCCGCATTCACAACGCCCCCGTCAACCCCTACAGCTACCTCCACCACTAGCCCAAACCCAGCCCCGCTGGAGCCCGCGCCGCATTACCCTTGTCTACAAAACCGCGTTTGAGGTATTCGCCTGGGCTGGCCCCGACAACGCGCTTGAACGCCTTACTGAAGGCAGCGTCGGACTCGTAACCGACCGACCGGGCAACGTCGATGAGCTTTTTGTCACG
Source organism: Terriglobales bacterium (assembly GCA_050747905.1). GTDB lineage: Bacteria > Acidobacteriota > Terriglobia > Terriglobales > SCQP01 > SCQP01. The sequence continues at coordinate 125,023 of JBOGKQ010000006.1, forward strand.
CTGTTGTAGTAACGGCATCGCTTTCTCCATCCGCCACTCGGTTACATATTCCAGTGGTGCTTGTCCGAGTAGCTCTTTAAAACGCGCTGCGAATGCGGAGCGAGACATGCCCGCCGCTGCGGCCAGGGATTCGACCGTCCAGGGTGTCTTCACACTGTGGTGAATGGCACTCAGGGCAGTGCCCATTTGAGGATCGAAAATCGCACGCAGCCATCCTTGGTTGCGCCATTCCACTCCCGACGCGATATGCGCCCGGAGTGCCTGGATAAATAGAACCTCGGCCAGCCGGGTCGCGACTACTTCAGACCCCGGCGCCTGTTCTGCCATTTCTGACGTCAGCGCTTGCATGGTGGTGTGCAGAGCAAGCGCCTGGGCCTGATCGGCCTTAATCAGAATAAAGCTCGGCAATAACTGAGTGATCGGCTTCAGACTGGCGCGATCGAAACTCAAGGATCCGCAGACGATTGTCGTCGGCGCGCCACCACCTCCATAATGAGCGACATGGCTGTCGTCCCTGGGCGCGATCTCGCGGAAACTCCTCTTGGGGCGGGTTCGCAGGCTGTCGCGCAAAACAAACGAAGTTCCCCGGGCCAGCAAAATGCAATCACCACCGGTGAGGGGAATCGGCTCCGGAATCCCTTGCACACTCAGCCAGCAGTTGCCGCGCGCAAGCATGGCGAAGTGCGCCAAATCTGTGGGTGAAATCTCTTTACCGGAAGGCGTGACGTTTTCTTCGCTCTCCTTCTCCTGTATCAAGCCCCACGGAGCTGTGGCTTCGAGCCTGCACCGGGAGAAAGCGGTTACGTGCTGCGTTCTGAAGATGTCGGTTATCGGGTCCAACCTAGCCTCCCTGTTTGGATGAATAGACAAAAGATTAGGACTTCCGAGCGGTTCTCGTCCACCGCCAAGCAAATCTACTCTCCTGTAGTGAATGCTACACATCTACGGAAGGGAGCAGTCATGAGAAAACTTGAGGGCAAAGTTGCAGTCATCACGGGTGGATCGAGCGGCATGGCGCTGGCGAGCGCCCAGCGCTTCGTTGAAGAAGGCGCCTACGTTTTCATCACCGGCCGGAGGCAGGAGGCGCTCGATGAGGCCGTCAACCTGATTGGCCGGAACGTGACCGGCGTGCGCGGCGACGCGTCCAATCTCGACGACCTCGACCGCCTGTTCGCTACGGTCAAGCGGGAAAAGGGCAAGATCGACATCCTGTTCGCGAGCGCTGGCAGGGGCGAAGCCGCCCAACTGGGCGAGATTACCGAGCAGCACTTCGATGCGGCCTTCGGCCTGAACGTGCGCGGCACGCTGTTTACGGTTCAGAAGGCGTTGCCGCTGTTCAACGATGGCGGATCGATCTTCATGACCGGATCGGTTGCTTCGGTGAAGGGTTTTCCTGGTTTCGGCGTGTATGCGGCGAGCAAGGCGGCCTTGCGCTCCTTCGCACGCACGTGGCTCAACGAACTGAAGGGCAGGAATATCCGGGTGAACGTGCTGAGCCCGGGGGTGATCGACACACCGGATTCTCAGCGAATCGACGAAGCGACGAAGCAGATGTTCCAATCCCTGATCCCGCGGGGAACGTTGGGCCGTCCTGAGGAAATTGCGACGGTCGCGCTGTTTCTTGCTTCCGACGATTCGAGCTTCGTGAATGGGGTGGACTTGTCCGTGGACGGCGGCATGTCGGCCATCTGAAATCGCGCCGACAAGCGCGCGGCTGCCTGGCACTCCGGGCGCGGGGCCCCAACCCCGCCCTGCGCAGCTTCAGCAGGGCGGCTCAGCCGCGCTGAGGCCCGTGCCAACACGATGATGGCCGTGGTTCACGATTGCCTGCAACTGCCACCGGAGCGTCAAGGCGATAAAGTCGCCCTGGCCGATTTGTCGCAGGACGACGAGGTGCACCGCGTTCCGCAACGGGCCGATACGGCCGGGATGCCCCAGATCGAGAGCCGCGCCCAAATGGCTTCGCCGCCGCGCAACTGTCCGCGGAAGCTTTACGATCTGGCGGTGCAGGTAGCGACCATCCGGCCCTGGCCCCATCGTCGGGCAGATGATGCACCCCTACATGCGGCGGCGCCAGGGGAAGGAAGTCGTGCCTTGCCCTCATCTTTCGCTGGAGCCAGTGTACTTCAGTGAGGCTGCGGCCGCATGGCCGCGGAATTGATGCTGGAGTTGCCGCGGTGACGCCGTACTACCAGGCTTCAATGAGGCCGCGGCCGCGCGGCCG
>JBOGKQ010000007.1:0-123578 GCA_050747905.1 Terriglobales bacterium
TGAAATCCTGACCATCCGCAGCTCACCATCGACCTCGGCGATCCCGCTGCCAACCCTCCGGCGGCAAACCCGCCGGCCGAACTTCTCTCCTCAGCCCCACCATCGGTCTATTTCAACAAGCTCCTAGAGCAGACGAAGAGGTGTCGGCCGTACTGGCTGCGGTAACGGCCGACGCTGTCGCCGTCGGTTCCTAATGTCTCGACCCGGGAGAACGACGTGTGGTCTCTCAGCCATTCCCTGATGAACTCGGCGTCCCACGCCGGAAGATCCGCGGAAAACCAGCGTTCGTGGCTCTCGGCCGTGTCGAAGAACAGTACCTTCGCTGTTACGGCGTCTATTCTGCGGATAAGCTCTTCGGCGGTGTGCTGCATTTTACCGAGGGCGAAGTGGTGGAGCACGCTGAAGCAGGAGACGACATCGTACTGGCGCGTTTGGGCGTCGAGGAATTTGACGATATCGCCAGCTTTGTTGGCGGCGCCGTCCAAGCCGTAGACTAAGTGGCCCACGGCGAGCGCTGCGGCGTCTCGGTCGACCCCGGAGATCTTGAATCCCCGCTTCGCCATTTCCGCTCCGAACCAGCCGTAGCTGCACCCGATATCGAGGTACGAGCCCCCCCGAATGCGCCCATCGAGCCAGCGTGTCATCATTTCGAGACGATCGGTGCACCGGCGAATGACCTGCCACCCGGACAGCTCGGCGGAGGGGACCGGCTGGTAAAGCTCCCGGCTCTCCTGGTTCCAGCTTGAGTCCATGACCATTTGCTGGAGGGGCGTCAGGACCGGCTCCGACAGTTCAATGATGCACTTTTCTTTCGTAGTTCCCCGGACGGCGGCTATGGAGAGCCGGTGCAGGCCATGCACAATCTCGTAGCAGTCGGAGAAGCGGATTCGGCGAGCGACAGGCAGCGAGCCGGGCGTGTTCTCGTAAGGCCCAGGCGTGTCGAGCAGTTTGCCGTCGAACATCGCGAGGAATCTTTTGGCCCTAAGGAAGATTGCCCCGGGCTCCCTTGCGCCGAAATACGAGCCAAAGGTTTCGATGCACTGGGCAGCGTTCTGGTAATATGCGGTCATCTCGAACCGCCCCGGCGAGAAGATGCTCTCGCCTTCAGCCTGGTAATCCCGGAGCAGCGCGGCGTGCGGTGATTCCGCAATTGGGCGCGAGGGTCGCAGCAGGTCGCCAATGGTGCGCGCATAGCTGGCAGCGGAGCGGCCGCATTCTCCGCCCATCAGCAGTTTGCTGACTTCGAGCTCGCCCCTCCCGACCAGGCTCCAGCACTTGGCCACCGCGCGGGCGGCCAGGTTGCTGTGCAGGCAGAGCCCTTCGCGGGAGATTGTCACTCTCACCGGGCGCGCCCCAGCCTAGGCCCCTCGCCCTCGCCCCGAGGGGTGCTGATCACTTGTACGTTCGTTTTCGGACCTTTGGTCATGTTCCAAAAGTTTTGCAAGAAGGAGGAGCAGGTCTGGCCCAAGACTACAAGGATACGCGGAAACGAGGGGGCAGGGGGCGTGTCCCCCGCCCCTACTGGAACTGGCCTAGCCGGCAGCCACGGGGCGGGAGCGCTCGGGAGCGGCTTGGCGCAGGCGCCGGAACGCATTCACAACCCGCAGGACGCGCTGGCGCTGGAAAATGAGGAGGGTGCCAGCATAGGCGGCGATGCCGATGAGGACCAGAAAGGCAAGTCCGGCCACGGAGTATTTCGGGAATGGAGAGGCCCAGCGCGCCAGCAGGAGAACCGCGGCCATTGCCAGCGAGCCCGTCACGGCGGGCTGGATGGCGGAAAAGTACGCTGACGGCCGGAGTTCAATTTTCCGGAACAGCCGCCAAAACAGCGGCACGGTGAGCAAGGGATAGACCAACAGCCACGCGGCGGCCACGCCGGTTATGCCCCACCGGCTGCCGACAACAAACGCCGGCACCAGCACCAGCGCCGTAGCCGCAGACACCCGGCTCACGAACTTGGCATCGCCGGTGGCCGACAACAGCTTGGGCAGCAGCGTCACCATGGAGCGGAAAGAGAAAAGCAGACCGAGAAGGCAGAGTGCGCCAATGGCACCGCGGTACTTAGGCCCGAAAACGACGAGGACCAGGTAGTCGGCGGTGAGGGCGATTCCAAAGCTGGCCGGCGTCACCGCCAGCGCCATGATTTCGCTCAGGTTGAGAAACTGCCGGCGCAGCTCGGGCAGGTTATCCTGCACGGCGGAAAAAAAGGCTGACGCCACTACCGTGACCAAGTTGGTAATCTTGGCGACGGGCATGCCGCCGACCTGGTAGGCCACGGTGTAATCGCCGAGGGGAACGGCGCCGAGCATGCGCCCAGCGACGGCGACGTCCGCGGCCTCATAGAGATAGAGGCTCAATTGCGCCACGAACATGTGACCGCTGTAGAAAACCAGGTGGCGCACGCTTTGCCAACGCGGCCAGGCGAAGCGATAGCGCTGGAAGACCAGCGTCAGGAGAGTGGCGGTCGCATAGGCGGCGAGCGTGCCCACCACCAGGCTCCAGTACCGGTATCCCAGCCAGGCGAGCAGCACGGTGACCACAATCTGACACAGCGAGCGGGCAAGATTGATGCCGGCGAGGAGCTTGAAGCGCAGGGCTTTGGCCAATAAAGCGGCCGGAACGATCTGCAGGGCATTGATGACATACATCAGGCTGGCGACCATCACGACCGCACGCAGGGGCGGCGACGAGAAGAAGCCGGCGATCACCGGTGCTACGAGGCAGGACACGCCCAGAAGGAGAAGGCCGGCCGCGATGGCGATGGTGTTGAGCCCGGCGATCTGCTCGCCGGTCACCTGCGGCGCGGCGACAATGGCTCCCTCAATGCCCGCCTGACTGGCGATGTTCGCCAGCAGAAGATAAACTCCCGCCATGCCAACGATTCCATAATCGTACGGTGTCAACAGGCGCGCGACGACGATGGCGGAAACCCAGCTCAGGATCTGCGCCGACCATTTCGCCACCGCGTTCCAGGCGATGGCGCCGGCCAGCGAGCGGTCCAGATTGGCGGGCGAGCTCACGCTACCTTCCCGGCCAGTCAGGTTGGGCGCCAGCGGCGTCCTGGGCGCGGGCGGACTTGGGCGCGAGCGCGACCGCGGGCGGCTGGCTGCCAGTAAGTCCGGCGAGCATGGCGCCGAAGGCGCGGGCGTAGGCGCGTTCATCGAGCTCGCAACGCACGCGGTCGAGCCCCGCCGCGCCGAGACGCGCGCGGAGCTGGTCATCGGCGAGCAGGATGCGCAAGCGCGCGGCCAGGTCGTCGGGGTCTTCCGGCTTGAATAACAATCCGTTGCGGCCGTCGGAAACGTAGTTGGGCACCCCGCCCACCGCAGAAGCGATGACCGGCTTGCCCGCCGCCATGGCCTCGAGCAGAACTCTTCCCATGCCCTCGGTTCGCGATGCGAGCACATAGGCGGCGCAGGCGCCGATGACGCGCAAGGCGTCGTCGTTCGACCCCGGTTTGATAAATTCGATTTGCGGACAGGCCGCCGCCAGCTCGTCGAGGTAACGGCGATCGGGGAAATGCCCCATCAGCTTGAGCCGGAAATCCGGGAACTCGGGCGCAACCGCCCGGAAGGCGCGGATGAGAACGTCCATGCCTTTGGTGTACCAAGGGTAGCCAACCGAGACTACGAACCGCTCCTGCGCGGGCAGGGCGCGTATGGAGCCCACCGGCACGAAATCGTGAAAAACCGCGCAGGGTTTTCGCTGCAAGCGGGGATAGCAGGCGAGCTGGCCGGGATACAGGAGCTTCATGCAGTCGGCGCGGCTGCCTACGAAGTTCAACAGACGATTGGCCACGAACCGGCGGGTCGCGCCCCGGAGACCCGGGCGGGGCTGCTCATACCGAAACGCATTTTCCGGAACCCCCGGAATCTCTACAATCAGCCTGGCGCCGGTCAGGCGCTTCAGCGCCACGGCCGCCAAGCCGGTGGCATTGGTACCGTAAACCACGATCACGTCGAATTTCTTCTGCCGGTGGAGGCGCCATCCAGTGCGGAGATAGAACAGAAACATTGCGGGCCTCCGCAGCCGCTTCGGCCAGCGATAGGAGGGGTGGAAGTGATAACGGAACCTGCCGACCCGATATTGCGGATATTCATGCTGAAACGGCGGCGGCACGCTGTCGGCTGAGCGCCACCAAACCGGCAGCAGGACTTCACCCTCGGCGAAGTCCGAAAGATAGGTAAACCGGTCCCGGATGGGGTCCGGGTCGGGCGGCACAACCCCGCGGAATATAACCAACAAGCGCATTACCTGCGACCCACGAAGCGAGCCGGGGCCCGGGCGGGCAGAGCCGGCTGTAGAACCGAGCCCAGCAGCGCTTCATATCTCTGGGCGATTCTGGTTGGGGTGTAGTTCGCGGCGATGAGCGTACGCGCAGCCTGTCCGAGCTTCGCCCGCTGATCGGGCGCGTCGAGGAGCCGCAGCAGGGCGTCCGCGATCGCCGCCGGGTCCGCGGCCGGAACCAACACCCCGGTGTTTCCGGCAATCACGAGCTGACGGTTGGCGGGAATGTCGCTGGCCACGCAAGCCAGTCCGGTGGCCATGGCCTCGGCAAGCGCGCAGGAAAAACCCTCCTCGATGGAAACCAGCGTGAAGACATCGGCTGCCTTGAGCCAGTCGGGCACGGCTTGCGCCGCCACGCGGCCCACGAAACGCAGGCTGCCGCCGGCGAGACCGAGGCTGGCCGACAACTCTTGCAGCCGCGAACGCATGGGGCCCTCGCCGACGAGCACCAGCACGGCCCGCGGGCTCCGTGCCAGGACCGCGGCGAACGCCTGCAGCAGTTCCGGCAGGCCTTTTTCCGGCGCCAGCCGTCCGGTGTACATCACGACCGGAGCGTCCTGGGGCAGGCCGAGTTCCTGCCGGAGGCGGGTGCGCTCTGGCGCCGACGCGGGAGAAAACAGGTCCGCATCCACCGGATTAGGCATCCATTCGAGCAGTTCCGGCGGAAATCCCATTCCGGCAGCCTGCGCGGCCATGTGTTCGTTCAGGACCAGGACTCTGTCCGCCCAGCGCCGCAACCAGCGCAATTCCAGCCTGCCCAGGAACGACTCCGCCATCCAGGGAATGATGCCGCTGCCGGAGAGCTTAACGATCACGGGCTTGCGCAGCAGCCGCGAGAGCGGCAGCCCGACCGCCAAGTGCAGTCCTTGCATGAGGAAATAGACCACCTGAAATTTCCGCCGCTCGCAGAGCAGCAACCCCGCCAGCCGCAGAGCGAATACGCGATCACGCATCACCCCCTGCCAGCGCGCGGCATAAATCCGCACCGGCACGCCGTCCGGATCAGTCCAGTTGCGAACTCTTGGACCCGGGCCTGCGCCTGCGCACACGACTTGCACGCGATGACCGCGCCGGATTAGCTCGGCGGCGACCCGCTGGGCCTCGGTTTCCGAACCACCCAGGGTGCGCAGGTAGGTATCACAAATCAACAAGACCGAAAAGGATGGCGCAGGGCGGACGGCGGTTTCGCCACCCCCATCGGCGGTCGCGGCGACGCTCAGCACGACGCCACCCGCAGGGCGGCCGCCGCGGGCGAGCGGGCGGGCTCGAGACCCGGCAGCGCAACCGACGCCAGAAGCGCTGCAGCGGTAACGAACAGGTAGGGCATGAGCCAATAGGCGGTGCTCAGGAACAAGGCGCCCACTAAGTAACCGATCAGGGAACAGAGCAGAGCGCCGGCCAGTTGGCGGATCTCACCCGGGGGCTGTTCCACATGAAGGCGGTGCAGGTTTTTAAATCCCTGCCAAAGAATAGCCAGAAACACCGCCAAGGCCGGAATGCCTGCCTCGGCGCCCAGTTCCAAGTAGGTATTGTGGGAGGTGTGCCAGGAACCGGAGACAACCTGGAACTCTCCGGGTCCGATGCCGAGAAGCGGGTGTTCCAGGGCGATCTGCACGCTGCGGTGCAGTAAGGCCTCGCGGATTTGCGCCGATCCAGTCTGGTCGGCGCTGGGGTGCAGGATGGTAGAAAGCCTTCGCATGTAACTGGAGCCGGGCATCGCCGCCAGCGCGAGCCCACCGGCCACGATCAGGAACACGATCAAGGCGCGCATTTTGCCCCGGAACATGATGGCGAGGGCGAGCACAGTGGCTACCAGCGCCAGAAAGCCGCCGCGCGAAAAGGTGGAGACAATGGCCAACAGGGCGAGGATCGCGCCGGCTGACCAAAAAAGCTTGCGGAGCGTCGAGCGAGCCGTGAGGCCAAAATAAATGCAGAGGGGAAGGATCATGCAAAGATACAGTGCGAAATAGTTGGGATCATTAAACATGCTGCCGATGCCGAACATCCGATCCCCGTGGCGGGGATGCGATAACGCCATGAAGGCCATGAACAGCATCGCCAGGGTCGGTATGAACAGGACGCGCCTCAGCCTGGCCAGCGAGTCCACGGTGCAGAGGGTGGCGACCAGGATCAAAATGCACTTGGCGAATCCTTCCACCTGCGTCATGCTTCCGCCGCGCCAGACCGAGAAGGGCACCGACAGGCAGAGAAGCCCCAGGAAGGCCAGAAGAAGCTTCAACTCGCGGGTGGCGCGGAGCCGGTTCGCCAACACGGCGCCCAGCAGCGCCAGGGCCGCCAGGCCGCCGACAATTTTCTCAAAAGGAATCACCGCCAGATGCGGGCTGAAGTCTTCCGGGCGGAAAAAATAGAGCACATAAAAGAGAACGACGGAGGCGAACCCCATGCGCCCAGCCTGGCCGCGCAGGCCCGCGGGCGGGTGCAGCGCGGGCGCCGCCCCGCGGGCGGGTTCGAGCAGGGCGGCGGAGGAGTTCGCAATCCGGGTGCTTACCTGCATGTCGCCACCGCCGGGACGGGGCCAAGCGTGGGGATGGATTCCTCGAAGGGGGCCAGGGCTGCGGCCAGCCGGGGTTGCAACGCTTCCAGGCTGTAGTGCTGCTGGACCACGGTGCGCGCCGCAGCCGCGAGGTTCCGGCGCCGCATGGGGTTCCGCAACAGAGCGATGACATGGCGGGCAAAGTCAGCCGGCTCATCGGCGAGAACGATTTCCTGGCCGTCACGCAGATCGAGGCCTTCCGCTCCCAAGCTGGTGGAGACCACGGCCTTGCCGGCCGCGCAGGCCTCAAGAATCTTGATGCGAGTGCCGCCGCCGATCCGCAGCGGCACCACCACGAGCGAGGCCGCGGCGAGGAACGGGCGCATGTCCGGCACGGTACCGGTAAATTCGACGTCGGCGAGGTGGCGCCAGCGCTTCACCAAAGACCAGGGAGGGTTCCGGCCGGCGACGACGAAGCGCACCTGGGCGCCCGCGGCGCGAATCAGCGGCAGGATGCGGGCGGCAAAGTAATCGGCGGCGTCGCGGTTGGGATACCAGTCCATGGCGCCCTGGAACAGCAAGACCGCAGGGTTGCCGGGAGGCTCGACTCCAGCCAGGTCGCAGGATGCCGGGGCGTCCACGACATTGGGGGCCAGGAAGGACGGAACATCCGGCTGCAGTTGCTGCAGCACCACCCTGTCGTTTTCCGAGCAGGCCAGCAGCAGGGCGGCGCGCCCGCAGGCGCGCCGCTCGGCACGCAGCAGCGCGCACGCCTCGGCGCGCGCATACCAGCGCCGGGCGGGATTGGGATCCACCTGCGCGAAGCGGCGGGGGATGAGGTGTTCGGCGTTGTGGGAGTTCAAGGCAATGGGCACGGCGGTGGGCGGGAGATTCACCAGCGCGTAGAGCGAATCGCACCAGACGAGGTCAAAGCGCTGCCGGGCCAGATGCCGGGCGATTTTGGCCCGCATGGGCGGAGATTGGAAGCGCTGGCAGGAATAGGACCGGCCGGTCAACAAGCAGGCGAGCCGCTGGGCCAAACCGCCGCCGTGGGAGAGATTGGCCGGGGTTTTGCGGTGCGGGAGCAGATCAAGGGTATGGCAGCAGCTAGACAGGGGTTCGAGGTTTCCGGGAAGCTTGGCCGGAGCGGGCGCCACGAACGTCAGTTGGTGGCCGAGCGCGGACAAGGCCCGCACCAGCGACAGGGTGCGGATGGCCTGGCCGCTGATGGCCGGAACCGGCAAGTTCGTGGCTAGAACCAGGATGCGCATTATTTTCTTCTATCGGCCGCCGCCGGCAGCGCCGACAGGGTATTGCTGCCGGCAGCGCCGCCGGGCAGTGGCGCGATGGCCGCCAGGCAGTTTTGATACAGCGAGAGGATGGAATCGTGGTAGGCCTCGGGGCTGTAGCGGGCTGCGGTCAGGGTGGCGCGGGCGGAAAGCTGGCGGCGCAAGGAGTCGTCTTCCGCCAGACGCTGCATGGCCGCCGCGAGCGCTTCGGGGTCCTGGCTGGGCACCAGAAGCGCCTCGCTCCCCTCGGTCACGATTTCCGGCACGCCGCCGACCCGAGTCGCCACGATGGGCAACCCCGCCGCCATGGCCTCCAGGAGCACGTTGGGCGAGCCCTCGCTGTGTGAAGGCAGCACCAACAGGCGGGCCAGGGAATAAAAAGGCGCGAGGTCGGTCTGCTGGCCGGTGAACACCACGCGGTTGCCCATGCCCTGCGCCCTTGCCGCGCGCTCCAAGGCCGGTTTTTCCGGCCCCCCGCCCACGATGACCAGGGAGGCGGGGCTGGGGGCGTGCAGTTGCCAGCGGGCAAAGGCGGCGATCAGGTCGGCATGGCCCTTTTCCTTCGAGAGCCGCCCGACGCTGAGAACCACGAAGGCATCCGGTGCGAGTCCAAACTCACGGCGCACCCGGGCGACCGTCTCCGCGCCGGAGCGGAGGAATGGCCGGACGGAATTGTGGCGCACCAAAATACGCTCACGGGCCACCCCCATGCGCTCGAGCTCGGCCGCGAAGGCGCCGCAGACGGTCACCACGCCGGCGGCAGCGGGGAGCGTGAACCGGTCGAGCTGGTTGTAGCCGGCAACTTTCAGGTTGGTGCGGGTATAGCCGTGGTGAAACGCAATCCAGGGGTAGCGGCGGGAAATGCCGGAAAGCCGCACCAGAAAATGCGATTTGACGCCGTGGGTTTGCACAATGTCGGGTGCGTGCCGGTCCACCGCCGAGCGCAGCGCCGGCAGCACCGCCGGATCGAAGGCGAAGCGCTCGGGAATGACCGTCACCGGCACTTCCGACTGCCGGCAGGCGGCGAGGAAGGGATCGGTGGTGTAGGCGCCGCGGCGAAAGGACGCAAGGGTGAATTCGGCAGCGGGCGCGGCGCCGGTGACCAAGGCAGCACGCTGGGCCATGCCCAGCAGGTTCTTCGCCGGTCCGGTGAGGGTGTAGGCTTCAATCAACGCCAGCACCCGGATGGGACGCGGCGAGTGGGCGCGCGGCGATGGCAGGGCGGGGCTCATGCTTGCACCGGCACTCCTCCGGAGGGGGCTGCCGCCGGCTGGCGCTCGAGAAAATTCCGGTGCCATAACTCCAGCATCAGCATTTGCCAGAGCTCGTCGGAGTGGTCGTGGCCGCCGCCGAAGTGTTGCTCGAGCATGGCCGCGACCGCGGCGGGCCGGAAATATCCGCGCTGGCGGGTGCGCGGTTCGAGCAGTAGGCGCACCAGATCCTCCTTCAGCTCACGGCGCATCCAGTGCCGCAGGGGGGGCGAAAAGCCCTGCTTGCGGCGATAGATGACGCTCGGAGGCACGCCCAGACGTTCCGCCAGCCGACGGAGCAAGACTTTGCTTTGCCGCCCCCGCAACTTGTATTGCGCGGGGAGGGTGGTTACCCACTCGACGACCTCATGATCCAGGATGGGTACGCGCGCCTCCAAGGAGACCGCCATGCTCATGCGGTCCACCTTGGTGAGGATATCGGCCGGCAAATAGGTTTTGGTGTCGAGATAGAGCATGCGATCGAGCAGATTGTCCGCGGGCGCCCCCTCGAGGATGGCACGATACGGGTCCAGAGGCGCGGGCAGCGAGGCGGTAGCGGCCAGAAAGCCGGCATGCAGCAGCGAGGCGGAGCGCCCGCGCGACGCCAGCATGGAGATGCCGTCCAGGTAGCGCTCGCCGGTGAGGAGCGCGATATTGTAGGCGAACTTGCGGCTGCGGATGCGTTGCGGAAGCCGGGGAAACACCGCCCGCCGATAGGCCGCCGCGGCCCAGCGCGGCACGCGGTCGAAGGCCGCGCGCCGCCATTGCGTGCGGTAGCGGTCATAGCCGGCAAACAGCTCATCGCCGCCGTCACCGGACAGCGCCACGGTCACATGCTGGCGCGCCAGTTCCGACACAAAAAAGGTCGGCAGCAGGGAGGTGTCGGCAAACGGCTCTTCCAGTGATCGCGTCAGGCGGTTGAGGGTGGGTTCAATCTTGGGGTCGAGGATGATCTCGCAATGCTCGGTGGCAAAGCGCTCCGCAACCTTGCGGGCGTGGGCGGCTTCGTCGAAATCGGTATGCGCAAAACCGACGGTGAAGGTCTTGACAGGCTTGGCGCTGGCGCGCGCCATCAGGGCGACGATGACCGAGGAATCCGTCCCGCCGCTCAAAAATGCGCCCAGGGGAACCTCGCTGATGAGGCGGATGCGCACCGCCTCGGCGAGGCGATGCTCCAGTTCGCGCAGCAGGTCCTCCTGCGGAAGCGGAGGATGGCTGCCGTAGGCGGGCAGATCCCAGTAGCGGCGCAAGGTCAGTTGGCCGCGCGCAAACGTCAGCCAATGCCCGGGCGGCAGCTTGCGGATGCGGCGAAAGGCGGTCGCCGGATCGGGAATGTATCCGAACTGGAGATACTGCAGGAGCGCCGCCGCGTCGGTTTCCGCCAGCTCGGGCGCGGCTGCCAGAATCGCCTTGATCTCGGAGCCAAACAGCAGCCGGTCGCGGTGGAGGGCGTAATGCAGGGGCTTGATGCCCAACCGGTCCCGCGCGAGCAGCAGGGTGGAGGTTTTATCGTCGTAGAGGGCGAAGGCGAACATGCCGCGCAGGCGCTGCACGCAGTCGGCGCCGCGCTCCTCATACAGATGCACAATGACTTCGGTATCGGTGTTGGTCGCCAGGCGGTGTCCGCGCGCTTCCAGTTCCTGGCGCAGTTCCTGAAAGTTATAGATTTCGCCGTTGAAGACCACCCGCACCGTGCCGTCCTCGTTGGCGATGGGCTGGTGTCCGCCGCTCACATCAATGATGCTGAGGCGGCGCATGCCCAGACCCACGCCGCCGGTGACCACCACGCCCTCGTCGTCCGGGCCGCGATGGGTGATGGCACCACACATGCGGTGCACGGTGGCGGCGCTGACCGGGCCGTGCACCGCGACCATGCCGGCTATGCCGCACATAGCGTGCTCCGGGGAAGTGGCGCTGCCGGGCTCATGCCGGCGGCTCTGTGCGGGTAGCGGCAGGCGGCAGCGGCCGCGCCGGATTTCCGACGGCGGTGACTCCGGGCGGCACCGGACGCGTCACCACCGCGCCGGCGCCCACCGTGGTCCCCGGCCCCACATCCGCCATCACGATCGCCGCCGCACCGAGCCAGCAGTCGTGTCCAATGGCGACGGAGGGGAAATTTCCCGGTTCCGAACCCAGGATGCGGCCGTTGGGGTCGCGGCCGTGTTGACGGCCGCCGCTGAGGATTTGCACATGGCTGGCAATCTGGGAGCGATCGCCGATGATGCAGTAGCCAAACTGGCCATATTGCCCGATGTAGACCCCGGCGCCGACGCGCGCGTGCGGAGTGGCGAAGAACGTTCCGAACGATATGCGCGAGTTCAGGGCGCAACTTTCCAGGGTCATGGCATAGAAAGCCACGCGCATATAATCGCCGGCCAGCCCTGGCAGGAGCGCAAAGACGTGGGCGCAGGTATCAAAACCCGCGCGGAAGCGTCCGAATCCCGCCAGGGCGGCAAACGGCCATGCCAGCAGGACAGACACACCTTGCACGGTGAGTTTGGCTGTCTGCCGGAGCATGCCGGCGCCCGGCCGGAGGGTCGTCATCAGCTCGCTTTTGCCTGCTGTGCCCATTCGGATCCCACCTAGGCCGAGGTTGCGCCGGGCGCACCCAGGGGTTAGCGGCTGGCCAGAATCGCCTGCGCCTCCGGCTGCTGGCGCAGAGCGGCATCCAGCTTGAGGGCCGAAGCGAGCTCGCCGCGCGCCGCTGCTTTCTGTCCATTGCCAAACAGGGCCACGGCCAGATGAAAGCGGTAGGTGGCGTCGGTGGGTTGCTGTTTAATGGCGTTTTGAAGCAGCGGCAGTGCGTTGGCATAAAGCCCGCGCTTCACGTACACCCAGGCCAGCGTATCGGCGACGGTGGGCATTTGGGGCAGGGCCCGCTCCGCGCTCTGGGCCATTTGCAGAGCGTCATCCAGGTTCTCGTCATGCGAGGCATAGATAAAGGCCAGGTTGTTATTCGCGACCGCGTTGTCGGGGGCAAGGGCCAGCGCTTTCTGATAGGCCTGCTGCGCTTGCGTGGGATCGCTGAGCTGCTCATCAATCATCCCCAGCGTGGTCCACATGCCGGCATCGCTGGGATTAATTTTTAGCGCGGCGGTGTACTCATCGCGTGCCTTGGGAAGCGCATGCTGTTGCGCGTAAAGCGCGGCCAGCATGACGTAGGGCTCCAGAGCCGAGGGCGACAACTGGATGGCGTGGCGCAGAGTGGCCTCCGCCTGCGGCATTTGCTTCTGGGAGGCGTAGACACGGGCCAGCAGGAGTTCGTAGGACACGGCATCATGCTTGTGAATTTGCTGCTGGATCATGGTCACGGCAGCGCTGGGGTGGCCCTGGGCGAGGGCGATGGACGCCAGCCCGGCCACGCCGGCGGGATTGTCAGGAGCCAGTTGCAGCACGCGCTGAAACTGGGACTGCGCGGCGGGCAGTTTTTTCTGGCCCAGGTACAATTGCCCCAGCAGCAGGGGCGCTTGGGGGGATTGGGGCGCCAGTTTGGCCGCCGTCAGCCAGCTCTGTTCGGGCGACTGGCCCGACGCCGCCTCTGCGTTGCCCTGCATCAACCAAGCCTTGGCCAGACCCGGGTCGAGCGTGGCGGCCTTCTGCGCGTAACTGAGTGCGGCCTGCTTGTCCCCACGGTTCAGGGCCAGGCCCGCCAAGGCCACCTGCGCGTTTACGTCCCTGGCATTGATGCGCAGCGCCTGCTGGTAGCTGTTCTGGGCCAAATTCAATTGGTGGGTCAGCACATAGGCCGCGCCCATGAGATCGCTGGTCTGGGCCAGGTTGGGGTTGAGCCGCTGCGCGGCGGTCAAATCCTGCAAGGCGTCCTTAGGCTTTTGCTGCTCCAGCAGCAACTGTGCGCGCAGCACGCGGGCCTGGAGGTTATTGGGGTAGCCGGAGACCAGCTTGTCCGCCACCTGCTTCGCCTCGGCGTAGTTTTTCTGGTCCATATCAATCTCCAGCCATTGCAGACGTGCCGCCAGGAAATCGGGCGAGTGGCTGGCCAGCGACTGATCAATTTTCTTCGCCTCGCCGGGCTGGTGGTTGTCCAGGTAGAAACTGGCGAGTTGCAACTGGGACTGGGGAGAATTGTGATCCAATTCCACCACCTTTTTGAAGGCGGCTTCGGCTGGGCCCATTTGGTGTTGCGAGACGTAAAGCTGGGCCAAACGGGACTGCGCCGCCGCGGAAGCGGGATTGGCCTTGGTGGCAGCCTGCATTTGAGTCTCGGCATTACCAGACTGTTTCTGCACCAGGTCCAGGCGCGCCAGATTGGTATAACCGGCGAGGGCTTTAGGATCGAGTTGGATGGCCGTTTGCCAAGCGCCGCGGGCAGCGTCCCAATTCTTCCCAGCCGCCTCCAGGGAGCCCAAGGCGAGGAACCCAGGAGCGAACTTGGGTTGCGTCGCGGTCAGCTTCTGGAGCGCGGCCAGCGCCTGATCCTGATGCCCCTGCCGCAACCAAAGATTGGCCAGCAGAATGGAAGCGTTGCCATTCTGAGGGTGTTTGGCCAGAACCGCATCAGCCTGCGCCTCGGCATCCTTGTCATCGTTGCCGAGCAGGTAAAACGTGCCCAGTGACAATTGGGCATCGGGATAATCCGGCCGCAGATCCACCGCTTGGCGATACTCGCTGAACGCTTGCTTCAGTTGCTGATTGCTGGCGTAGGCTTGCGCCAACTGAAAGTGCAGATCAGCAGCACGGGGCGAAATCTGCACCGCGTTGCGCAGCTCGATGATCGCTTCGGCATACTTGCCGCTCTGCGTGTAGTGTTTGGCCTGGGCGACATCGCGCGCTTGCCGGGCGGCCTTGCTGCAACCGGTGCACAACAGCAGGGTTCCCGCCAGGGCGGCGATCATCACTTGGTTCATCGTCTTCCGCATAGTCACCTCCGATTCCTGCCGGCATCAGAGCCGGTACAGCTTGCCGCTCTTGCGCCCCTTGAGGGCGTTGCGGGTGTCGACCACGGCGGGCGCGTCGGCCAGCACGCGGTCAAAATCAAACGCACTGTGATCGGCGATAATCACGGCGCAGTCACAGGCGGAGACCTGGTCCACGGGCACGGCGTCCAGGTTCCATCCGGGTTCACGCAGCTTGGGGATGAATGGATCGCTGTAGCGCAGCTCGGCGCCGCGCTTGCGGAGCAGGTGCATGATGTCGAGGGCGGGGGATTCGCGCAGGTCGGCGATGTCTTTCTTGTAGGCAATCCCCAGGATGTGGATGGCGGCCCCGCGCACGGCGCGGCCGCGGTCATTGAGGGCCGCAGCCACCATTTCCGCGACGTACTCCGGCATGCGGGCGTTGACCTGCTGCGCGACCTCGATCAGGCGCGGCTCGAAACCGTGCGCGCGGGCGCGCCAGGATAGATATACAGGATCAATGGGAATACAGTGGCCGCCCAGGCCGGGGCCGGGAGCGAAGGCCATGAAGCCAAAGGGCTTGCTTGCGGCCGCGTCAATCACTTCCCACACGTCCAGGTCCATGGCGTGGCACAGCAGCGCCATTTCATTGACCAGGCCGATGTTCACGTTGCGGAAGGTGTTTTCCAGCAGCTTCGCCATTTCGGCAGCCCGCGCCGAGCTTACGGGTACGACCCGGCCCACGCAGCCACTGTAAAGCGCCTGGGCCGCCTGAGTGCACTGGAGCGTGATGCCGCCGACGACCTTGGGAATATTGGCGGTCTGGAAGCGGGCATTGCCCGGGTCCACGCGTTCGGGCGAAAACGCCAGGAGAAAATCCTTGCCGACCTTGAGCCCGGTCTGCTGCAGCCGGGGCAGGACCACTTCGTCGGTGGTGCCGGGGTAGGTGGTGCTTTCGAGCACCACCAGTTGTCCAGGCCGCAGCCGCCGCGCCACGGCCTCGACCGCGTTGGCGATGTAGGAGAGGTCCGGGTCCTTGGTTTTGCGCAGCGGCGTCGGCACGCAGATCGAGATCGCGTCCATGTTCGCCAGTTGGTCCCAATCGGTCGCGGCGCGCAGCTTGTTCTCGTGGACCAGCCTACCGAATTCCACCGCCGGCACATCGGGGATGTAACTTTCTCCGCGGTTGATCTGCGCCAGGCGGACGGTATCGAGGTCAAAGCCGGTGGCGTCGTAGCCCGCCCGGGCAAATTCGGTCAGCAAGGGCAGGCCGACGTAGCCGAGCCCGACCACGCCGACGCGCGCTTCGCGAGCTACGATGCGCGCAAACAGGGTGTGGAGGGGTTCGGAGTGCACGCCGGCCGCCGGGGCCGGGGATAGGGCAGCCGCGCTGGTGGGGGATGATTTACTCATAGATATCTTTATCGGGCGCCTCGGCCCAATACCATAATTTTGAGGGTTTGCAGTAAGACCAAGAGCCCCAGTCCGAGCGACAGGTGCTTGACGTAGAAGAGGTCGAACTCCAGCTTGGCCCGCGCATCGGCGGTACTGCAGCCGTAAGGATAGCAGACCTGGGCCCAGCCGGTGATGCCCGGCCGCACCGCCTGGCGCAGTTGGTAATGCGGAATTGCAGCGTCCAGGCGCTCGGCGAAGGCGAAGCGCTCCGGCCGCGGGCCCACCAGCGTCATCTCGCCACGCAGCAGGTTCCACAACTGAGGCAGCTCATCCAAGTGCCGCTTCCGAATCAGCCGTCCCACCCGCGTCATGCGCGGGTCGTTGGCGCGCGCCCACACCGGGCCGTGGCCGCGCTCCGCATCCGGGCGCATGGAGCGGAACTTCAGCATCTCAAAGCAGCGGCCGCCCAGGCCCGCGCGTTCCTGCCGATAGAGGATGGGCCCGCGCGAATCCAGCCAGACCGCCAGCGCCACCAGCAGCATGAGCGGGCTGGCCAACAGGAGCAGGATCACAGCTCCGGCCACGTCCACACTGCGCTCGGCGAGGCGGGGTGCCTCCGGGCGGTGGCTGGGGGAGCGGCGCCACTCGAGCGGCCGCAACGCGTCCAGCGGCAGACGGCCGCTGATTCTCTCATAGAGCGTCGAGGAGGTCTCGACGGCAATGCCCATGCTTTCAATCGCGACCAACTCCTGCATGGGCAGACCATGGCGCGGCCGGGGCGGTCCCACCACTACACGGTCCGGCCGCAGCTCGCAGGCGAGGCGCGCCAGATCCGCCGTCTCACCCAGCCAAGGCGGCGAAGCCGAGGCTCGCGCCGGCGGCAGCGCAGCCGCATCCGCGACCAAGCCCAAAAACTGCAAGCGCAGTTCCGGCCGCTTCTGCACTTGTTGCAGCAGCGACTCCAGGCAAGTACCGCTGTCCACCAACAAAAGCCGCTCACCGCGCGCGCCGGAGCGCAACCGCAGCTCCAGCACGAGCCGCCCGAGCAGCACCAGCGCGAGGATCGCGGGCAGCGCCGCTGCCAGAGTGCCTCCGTCCCGGTGCATTGCCGGTATGGACGCGCAGAGGCAGGCGATCAGAAGGGTGGCCAATCCGAAGGCTTCCAGCAGTCGCAGCACACTCTGGCGTCCGTGGTATCGCAGATCGTACAGGTCGCGCAGGTGCAGGCAGAACTGGCAGACCAGCATCAACAGCACCGACGTCGCGGCCCATGCGGCGAGGGCGGGCGGGGACCGCCAAAAATGCGGCACTCGCCAAGCCATCACGGTCCCCAGCGACAGCATAATGACCGCGCTTTCAGCCAGCACCAGCAGCGGCAACTCAGGCGGCGCATATTGATGGAAGATCTTGATCATGTTCCATCTCTCATGTCTTGAGTCGCTTGCCCTCTCCGGGCAGATAGGGCGAGTATCCATACCCGTAGCGACGCCGGCGCAAATGCCGGGCGCCATTCAGGACCGAGCCCAGCAGGTAGGGCTGGAGCAGCCGGGCGGCTTCTTCGACGGACTCGACTGCCGACATTCCCTCGCGCACCACCAGCAGCGCCGCTTCGGTCAGGCGCGCCAGAATCCGGCTGTCGGCCACCAGGCCGACGGGGGCGCCATCCAGCAGAATGCAGTCGAACTGCTGGCGTGCCCAGCGCAGCAGCGCCTGCATGCGTTCGCCGGCCAACAACTCCGGCGCCTGATCCGCCAGCGGCTGGGAGGGGATCACTGCCAGGTAGGGATCCACATCGTAGATCAGATTCCCAAGCTGCGCCGTGCCCTGCAGGTAATCCGACAGACCGCAGTCGGGGGCGGGCTCAAGTTGGCGGGTCAGTCCGGTGCGGCGCAAGTCCGCATCAATGAGGAGCACGCGCTGCTCGCGCAGCGAGCTGATCTGCATGGCCAGGCTCACCGACAACACGGTTTTTCCTTCGCCGGGCAGCGCGCTGGTGACGAGCAGGGTTTGCAGTCCCCGAGCGCGCAGGGCATCCAGCACGCGAGTCCGCAGAATGCGGCCCTGTTCCAAGGCAATTTCGCTGTCCGCCTGCAGCCGTTTGCGGCGGGCCAGGGAATGATTGGAGGCTACCTCCCAGACGGGCTCGCGCAGCCGAATGACGCGTCGCGGCGCCAGCGTCACCGCGGCAGAGCCAGGCGGGGGCGGGGCGGCGGGCTCTTCCACCGCCAAGGGCATTCCGGCCATGTCCACGACGGCGGCTTCCGTCCAGGTTTTCGGGCGGCCTGCAGTGGCGGCTGGCGTGGTCTCAGGCGCGGCATTGCCGGGCTCCTGCTGCCGCGGATCGTTTTGGGCCCGCTCCAGAGCGCGGTAAAACAGTCCCATATCTATTTAATCTCCCTCGGGTTCAATCCCGTCCACCGAGCCCAGCCGATGGCAAAGCGCCGCAGTACCGGCGGGGTCTGCGTCGTGGCCGGGGCGGGCTCGGCAGTCAGGGGCGCGGCGACAGCCGGGGCCGCGGCCAGGGGCACGGGCGCAGGGGCGGCCAGCGGCGCCGACGAACGTATCGCGGCGGGATGGCTGGTCTCCAGCTCCCATGCCAACTGCTCTTCCACCTTCGCCACCAGCGGCCGTCCAATCCGCTCCGCCTGGGCCGCAAAGCCAGCCAGCAGGCAGTGATCGGCAATCACGTTGATCATGCGCGGTATGCCCTGCGCCAGCTGATGAATGCGCGCCAGCGCCTCAGCGTCGAACAGCGGGCGGGTAGCCCCGGCGTGCTCGAGCCGGGCCTGTACGTAGGCCCGCGTTTCAGGCACGGTCAGCGGTTGCAACTGGCACCGCACCGCGACCCGCTGGAACAGCGCCCGCCCATTGGCCATGCGCAGATGCTGCATCAGCTCCGGTTGTCCGGACAGGATAATCTGCAGCAGTTTGTGCCCACCGGCTTCCAGATTGCTCAGCAGCCGCACCTGCTCCAGCACCAGCGGGTTCAAATCCTGCGCTTCATCGATCACCAACAACACGCATTCTCCGGCCTCGTGCCGCTCGCGCACATACTGCTGCAGGCAGAGCAGCAAAGCGCTCAGGCGCTCGTTCGGAGCTTGCAGGCCAAAGCCGGCGAGGATGGCCGCCAGCACTTCGGCGGGCGTGGTGTGGAGCGGGCTATCCAGCCAGCGCGCCACCACCCCGCCGGGCAGCATCTCCAGCACCGCGGAGAGCAGGGTGGTCTTGCCCGTCCCGGGCTCGCCCAGTAGCAGGGATACCCCCTTGCGCTCGCGCAGGCTGTACAGCAGTCCGGCCATGGCCTCTTCGTGCCCGCCACTGAAATATAGAAAGCGCGGGTCACTGGCCAAGCTGAAGGGGTACTCCCGCAAACCATAGAAGTCGAGGTACATGCCGATTATTCCCGTCCTCCCGTCCTTACGGCTTTGCGCAGGGCTGGCAGGCGCAACTGCGGCACCACCGCCAGCATGGGCACGGGTACATAAAAGGCAACATCGGTTTCACCGCGCACCACCGCATCCCGCAACTCCGCCCAGTAACCCAACGCCAACCCGACCACCAGGCCGCCGAGGCATCCCAGCGCCAGAATCTGGGTGACGTTAGGACTGGAGGGCTTCAGCGGCAGGTTGGCCGGATCCACGATTTTGAACTCCTCGCCTTCAGCCTGCTGTTCCATGGCGGCGCCGGTCTGGGCCGCCTGCTGCTTCTGCAGCAGGTTGGTGTAGTTGGCCTTGGCAACGTCGTAGGCGTTCTGCACATTGGTGAGTTTCTCTTCGACCTCCGGCAGTTTCTCGACTCGCGCCTGCATTTGAGAGATTTTGGCGGCGGTGTCGAGCTCATCCTTTTGCCGGTGGGTGATCTCCTGGTTGAGCGCAATGAGTTGGCTCCTCACTTCGGGCGGCAGCTTCTCCTCGCCCGGCAGCAGGCCTTTTCCATCCGGTATGGCTTTGGCCTTGGTCGCGCCCGCAAGCGCCGCCGCCGAAGCTGCCTGCGCCGCTACCTGCTTGGTCAGGGCTGCCACTTGGGCCTTGAGGCTGATCACCTCCGGGTATTGGGGAGTATACATTTGTTCTGCCGTGGCCAGGCTGGTGTTGGCAGCACTCAATTGCTGCTCCAGTGGGGTAGGCCCGCCCGCTGCGGTCGTGGTTCCCGGCCCCATTTTGGCCGCCGCCTGGGCCAGCGAGGTCAGGTAGACCTTTTGCTGTTGCGCGCGCGCAATGGCATCATCGTCGGCCTGAAGCACTGTCTGCAGTTGCCCGAGGACCTGCAAGTTCGCCGACTGCTGTTGCGGCAGGCTGCCCATATACTGGCTCTTCAAGGCCCGCAGTTGATTTTCCAGATCTTGCAGGACAGCGCTCGCTTGCGCCACCTGGCTGCTGATGAATTGCTCGGTACCTTGCGCCTGCTGCGACCGGGTCTTTAAGTTTTCCGAAATGAACAGCGTCGACAGTTCCTGGGTGACTTGCTGTGCCTGCACCTGGTCTGGCCCTTCGTACATGATCTGGAAGGCAGGAATCTGCGCCCGCGTAGCGCTGGAATCAGCGGGAAGCACGGAGATATCGCTCCGCATTTTCTCGACCTCGCCTTCGGGCGTCAGGCCCATGTTGCGGTAGAGGCCGAAGCGCTGGATGATTTCGCTCAGCTGGGTACGACTCAAAATCTGCTCCTGGATAAACTCGAGCCGGTCCAGGACCGATCCGCTTACGGTGGGCTGCACCATGTCGGTGGGAACGCGCTGCGGCTCAATGAGAATCAGCGAGCTCGATTTGTAGAGCCGCGGCAGCCGGTGGATCACGCCCGCAGTAGCAGCCGCGATGAGCACCGCCGGGATCAGGATCCAGGCCCAGCGCCGCCGCGCGATTTGCAGATACTCCGCTGGGTTCGTTATGGGCCGCCGAGCCATAGTTACCTCACTCCTCCGGGATGAAATCCGATACCCACGGAAGCTTCAACCTGGCGCAGATTGCCGGCGCCTTCACCCAAAAACGCCAGGGGCTGGGCATGGAAGCTGCCGCCCGCCTGCAGCAACCAGGCGGAGGTGATCTGCCAGGAAAGGCTGGCGGAGGCAAACTTGGTATTGAAGCGCAAGGCGGTGATCGCTTGCGGCTGCGACTCGCGGCTGTAGCCGGCGCTGAGCGAGCCCCGCCAGTTCCGTCCCCACTGGGTGCCGTACTGTAGCGCCACCACATCGGTGGCGAGCGCGCCGGGCACGTAACTGGGCTGCAGGTTGTGCTGCCAGAGGATTCCCGATTCGCTAGTTCCAAACTGTTTGGTCAGGCCCGCCTCGGTGTCATAGCCCTGTCCATGAAGGCTGTTGAGCTCGATGCCGGCCATGTTCCGGGTCCAAGAAGGCCCGGCTCCCGCATGCAAACTCCAGGTTCCGATCTGATGGCGGATCTGCATGGCCAGGGAGCTGTATTGGAGCCGAGGCCCGGAGTGGGTGTAGCGGAGATCCGAATCGCTGGCGGACACGCCCAGCGAGGTGTGAGCCGCGACCTGATAGCGCCACTCCACGCTGCCCTCCAGGGAAAGCGCGTGCTCCGATTCCTCAAGGCTCACGCCCGGCGAGCCGTTGACCGCGAGCAGGCGCCGGTCGGGGGAGAAAGCGTTCATTTGCGTGTCGAACCCGGCCGTCCACGACCCGCGCGAGCTGTACTGGTGATTCAGCGCAAGGCTGGTGTTCCCGGTGGTGAGCACGCTGGCCATTCCCAGACCCTGACTTGCGCTCTGCGCTCCCGACAAGCCGGCCAGGCCTACGCCGGGCATACCGGCGCGCTGCGGGTATCGGGCAGCCTGCACGTTCCACGTGAGGCGGGTATGGGGGCCGGCCGAGTAAGTCAGGAACTGCCGGTAGCTCTGGCTGAAATAGGACAGTTCGGGATGGCGTGCATAGGCTGCCGCCTGCGGAATGTACATTGCCAGAAAGCTCCAGCGCGGGCCCTGCCATTGCCCCTGCAGATCCAGATTCAGACTGCTGGAGGTATCGGCCACCGGATTAGCCGCCAGGGTGGCGTTGGTGTCGTAGAGTTGCAAGTATTGCGCTCCCAGCGACCAGCCGGCCGGACCACCGCCGGAGGCGGCCGGCGCGGGGCTTCCGCCTGCGGTCGGCGCCTGTGCCTGCGCCTGCGCCTGCAGGTGCACGCCCAAGCCCGCGGCCAGCATCATGCCGATTGCGCCCAACCCGAATTTGGCGATGCTGTGCCTCATGGGACCACGATGATGTCGCCCGGCGCCAGCATGACATTCTGCTGCGGAGCCACGCCCAGGCTCACCGACTGGAAATTGAAGTTATAGCGCAGCATGACCCCGTCGGACTTGCGCTTGCGCAGCATGTAAATTTTGTTGCCGTGGGCGAACGGATCGAGTCCGCCGGCCATGGCAATCGCATCCAAAATCGCTTCCGGATGCGCCAGCGAATAGGTGCCCGGATGCATGACTTTGCCCAGAATCACGAAACTCTGGCTGACCGCGTCCTGCACCATGACGGTGACCGTCGGATGATCAATGTACTTGGTCAGCCGCGAGCTAATTTCGTCTTGCAACTGCAGCGCCGTCTTGCCCTGTGCCTGCACCTCGCCCACCAGCGGCAGGCTGAGGCGGCCATCCGGACGGACAGGCAGCGTGCGGCTGATCTCCGGTTCATGCCAGACATCAATGGCCAATACGTCGCCAGGACCGAGCACGTACTCCGGACCGGCGGCGGCGCCCGCGCTGGTGGCGGCCACGCCCGGCGTAGCGGCATGCGAGGCGGTGGGGCGCGCTGGGGCGGTCTGGGCTGCAGCGACGGTTACGGCCAGCAGCAGCGTCAGGGCCAGCGCGCTGGCCAGCGGCATGTGGCACGGCCAGCTTTTTTTGGAGCCGCCCTCCCCTGGGGCGTCTCCAAGTTGGCGCGGACGGATTCGATTCCGGACCATTGCAGGCACGATGTCAGTCTCCCTCGCCCGGTTTGCGCCAGTCGAAATGCGGTTCCATTTTCTTCATTTTGTACAGCAACGCCCGATAGCTGATTTTCAGCGACTGCGACACCTTGCGCCGGTTCCAGTGATGGCGCCGCAAGGAGCGCGCAATCACAATGCGCTCCAGCTTTTCCACCGCGTGGCGCGTGATTTCTTTCAGCGACAACTCCGCGTCGTCGTCCAGCTCCATCCCCAGCCGGTCCTCCCTGGGCGCAGCCAGCTCATGCGCAACGACCTCCTCGGTACCCAGGATCACCAGCCGCTTCACTACATTCTGCAACTGCCGGATGTTGCCTGGCCAGTCATAATCGCGCAGCGCCCGCTGCGCTTGAGCGGACAATGCGGGGGCGGGCCGCTGATAGCGCACCTCGTACAGCCGCAGGAAATACTCGGTCAGGCGCGGAATGTCCTCCGCCCGCTCGCGCAGCGGCGGCAGCTCGATGGTCACGGCGTTGATGCGGTAAAACAAGTCGCGCCGGAACTGGCCGCGCTCCACTTCCTGCGCCAGGTTGCGATTGGTGGCGCACACCACGCGTGCCTCGACGCGCTGGTCGGATTGGGCCCCGAGGCGAACAAAGCGCCCATCCTGCAGCAGCTGCAGCAGTTTGGCCTGCAATTCGAGTGCGAAATCGCCAATTTCATCCAGAAACAGCGTGCCACCGTCAGCCATCTCTACCCGCCCCGCTTTGGCCGAGAACGCGCCGGTGAAGGCGCCGCGCTCATAGCCAAACAGCTCGCTTTCCACCAAGCTGGCAGGCAGCGACGGGCAGTTCACCTGCACGAACGGTCCTCCCCTTCCGGAGTTGGCATGCAGCAGCCGGGCAATCAGTTCCTTACCGGTGCCGCTCTCGCCATGGATCAGCGCGGGTATGGTGGTCTCCGCCAGGCGGCTCACCATGAGGCGCACCCGCGCCATGCTCGCGCCAGCGCCAAAAATCAACGCTTCGGGGGGAAGCGCTTGATCAGGGGCCGGCAGCGCGTAGTCGGCTGCTACTGGGGGGGTGTACGCCACGACTTGTTTCTTTCACCCTTCGGCTTGCAACTCGGCTGCCATTTCCCGCCGCGGCTCAAAATGAGCAACTAATTGCAACATTTGCAATTATTTGCAGACTTTCACCCTGAGCTGTTCATCGGCGATTTTGCGGTGCCCTTTACTCCCACTCAAGGCCTAAACCGCCAGCTTTGTTCCGCTTAGAAGGGAAAATTAGTTCCGACATTGAAATTAGTTCCGACATTGCTTGTCGGTTTCGACATTACATGCAAGCGCCTGCACAGTTCTGCCGCGCTGGACTGGGTCCCGCCGCTCGCTGGGACTATTTTTTGGCTACTGCGGCATTGAAGGCCGCTGCGGATTCAGCCAGATAGCTCTGGTAGATTTTCTGAAATCCGGGCGAGAAGTTCAGCCACAGGCCCACCGCCAAAATAGGAACCAATGCCAGCGCGGCGCGAATGCGGTCGCGGCGGCCGGACTTTTTCTCCTTCTCCCAGCGGAACAGTGCCACCCCCAAAGCCCAGCAAGCGAACATGATCAGCAGCAGGCCGATGATTTCAGGCAAGTTCGGCCCCCAGCCGGTATTACCCAGCATGAGCATTGCGCTGCCCAAAATCATCAGCGTAGGCGGCAGGAACAAGGCCAGGCGCTGGACAAAATGCCCAAGGGACACAAGTGGAACCGTTGTGCCACTTAAAAACAGCAGGCCGAAGAAGAGGATCTGATTCCAGACCGTGGCTTCCTGGACCGTATCCACGATGCAGGCGATCACCAAACCAACCGCGCTGAGCGCCAAAAAGGCGAGAGAGAACACTACAAACAGAGCCAGCAGGTTGCCCATGACTGGCATGTGGAACCACCACACCGCCAGCACATACTGCACTATCACCAGCGGCATGAAGAGGATATAGCTGCTGAGCATCCGGCTGCCGACCATGGCGGTGGCGGTGATGGGAGAGAGATGATAGCGGCGGAGCATGTCGCGCTCGCGCATGGAGACCAGTTGCACAGAAAAGCCAAAGAGTGCATTGCTGATGATCTCCAGGCTCATGAGCGGTCCCATCAGCGCCGCCACCGCCAGGGGATGTCCGTTCCCGAAAATGAGGAAGTAGACAAAAAACCACATCATGGGCCAGACGAAGGTGAAAAAAAACGCAATCCGCACGCGATAATTGAGCAGGATATTCATCCGCGCCATGCGCCAGATGCGGCTGCTGCTGGCGTGGCGAGCGGGCTGCAGCGGGGCGGGCGGGATGGCCGGCGGAGCGGCTTCGGCCCGGGTCTGGGTGTTGGGGCTCATTCTGCGATCCTCCGTCCGGTGAGCTTCAAATAAACGTCCTCGAGTGAGGTATGGGCGATGTGCGCCTCCAACAACTCGTTGCCCAGCCGGTCGGCATGCACGGCCAGCGCCGCAAGCATCTTGCCGCCGCTGCGCCCGCGCAGGATGTAGCCGTGCCCTTCGGTTTCCTCGCCCGCGGGGTCTTGGAGAGCGGCAGTATCGGCACCGGCGTGGGCGATCATTTCGGCTATTTCCATGGGATCACGCAGCGCCACCTCTAACCGGTCGCCGGCGCCGTGTTCGACAATAAGCTGCCGCGGGGCGCCGATGGCGTGCAGTTGACCCTGACTGAGAATGCCAACCTGGTCGCAGAGCTGCTCGGCCTCCTCGATATAGTGAGTGCTCAACAGCACGGTTTTACCCTCGCTGCGCACGCGCAGGATGAGCTCATGTAATTCGTGGCGGATTTTGGCGTCCAGACCAGTCGTGGGCTCGTCCAGGAACAGCACGTCGGGATCGCCCACCAGGGCCAGTCCCAGTGCCACGCGTTGCTTTTCGCCGCCGGAGAGAGAATCGAAAAACGAAGCCCGCTTGTGGTTCAAAGCCACCCAGTCCAGCAGAGCGTTCACGTCCGCCGGTTGGGCATAAAAGCTGGCGAAGAGGTCAAAGATCTCGTGTACGCGGATCTTGTCAGGCAGGGAAGTGGACTGCAACTGCGCGCCCAGAATCTGGCGCACCAGCAAGGCGTCCTCGATGGGCCGCAAGCCGCACACGCGTACCTTGCCGCTGGTAGGCACGCGCAGGCCCTCAATCATCTCAATGATGCTGGTCTTGCCCGCGCCATTGGGACCGAGCAAGCCGAAGATGGTGCGTTCCGGGATGGAAAACGTTACCCCTCGCACCGCCTCGAGCTTGCCATAGTTGATTTTCAGATTCTCGACTTCGACGACGGTCGCCATAAGCATTTAGGATAGCGCAGCTTGCATTTGCGGCCGGCATCTACGACCATGGATGCATGAGCATGGGACAGGAGCGCTACGGCAACCTCGACCCGCACGATCACGGGCGTGAGGTCTTCTACGGCGAGGCGCAACCGGAGGGGGTGGTGATGACCTCGCTCGACAGGGCGGTGAACTGGGTGCGCAAGAACTCGATTTGGCCGATGACGTTCGGACTGGCCTGCTGCGCCATTGAGATGATGTCCATGTCGGCCTCGCGTTTCGACATTGCGCGCTTTGGCGCAGAGGTTTTCCGTCCCTCGCCGCGCCAAAGCGACCTGATGATCATTGCCGGGCGGGTGTCGCGCAAAATGGCACCGGTCATCAAGCAGCTCTATGAGCAAATGCCCGAGCCCAAATACGTCATCAGCATGGGCGCCTGCGCCACCTCGGGCGGCGTGTTCAACAACTACGCGCTCATTCAGGGCGTCAATCAGGTCATTCCGGTGGATGTTTACGTGCCCGGCTGCCCGCCGCGCCCGGAACAGCTTATTTACGCCATCATGATGTTGCAGCGCAAAATCGAAAACGAACGCGGCAGCTTCAAAGAGGCGCTGAATCTGGCCTGATGTCTGCCCCGGACCGGGCGGCGGCGCTGGCGCTGCTGCACGAATACACGCAATCGGAGAGCCTGCGCAAGCATGCGCTGGCGGTGGAGGCGTGCTGCCGCGCCTATGCGCCCGACAGCGAGCGCGAACTCTGGGGCATGGCCGGGCTGCTGCACGACTTCGACTACGAGCGCTGGCCCAACCTTCCCGATCATCCGCTGCAGGGCAACAAGATCCTGGTCGAGCTCGGCTACCCGGAACCGCTCCGCCACGCCATCCTGGCGCACTGTGAACAAAGCGGCGCCCGCAGGGAAGCAGCGCTGGACAAGACCCTGTTTGCCTGCGACGAGCTGGCGGGTTTTCTCACCGCCTGTGCGCTGGTGAAGCCGGGCAAGACCCTGGCGGAGGTTGAACCCGCCGGGGTGCGCCGCAAGCTCAAGGACAAAGCCTTTGCGCGTGCGGTGAGCCGGGCGGATATCGAGCAGGGCGCGCAGGAGCTGGGTCTGCCGCTGGAGGAACACATTGCCAACTGTCTGGCGGCGATGCGTTCGATAGCATCGGCGCTGGCTTTGTAAGTTGCTCTACAAACCGGTTTCGAGGATGTAGCCGGAGCCATACAGGGTGGTGATCAGCCCATCCCCAAACTTGTTGCGCAGGTGCAGCATGACGCGATCGAGCGCGCGCTTGGTGGTGAAACCAAGCGCCTGGTCCAGCTCCCCGCGCTCGGTTAACACGCCGGGGCGCCGCAGCAGCACCTCGAGCGCGATGGCCTCGTGCGTGGAAAGCCGGATATAGCGGCGGTTGATCATCACGGCGCTTTTGGCCATGTAATATGTCAGCGGACCGGCGGGCGTGCGCACCGTGATGACGGCCTCGCAGGCGGCGGCAATCACCTCCGCCACGGACAGGTCGGCGCTATGGATGACCTCCAGAATCGTACCCAGCAACGGGCGGCGCAGCATCACCAGTGCGCCGCGCGCCATCATGAGGCCGCCGCCGGGCTTCAGGGGCAGGTAATCGTGGCTGGCGAGCACGGTCCCGTCCACCTCGACCCGGCCACGCAGCGCGATCAACCGGCCGGGCAGCGGTCCGGGCCAGCACAGCCAGACTTCATCGCGCGCCTCGATGGTCAGCAACGGAATCCCGCCCCAGTAGCGGTCGAGGCGGCGCAGCAGCGCATCTTTGGTTTCCAGCTCGCGCGCCGTGGATGCGGGGTCGGCGAAGCGCAGCAGCACGTCCATCTGGCAGCCCAGGCTGCTGGCCAGCGCGGTGGCAACGTTGCGCAACAGGCCGATCGAGAGCAGCCTCAGGGTCGGCAGCAGCTCGCCTTCCGCGAGCGCCGGCAAGCGATTGTAGAGCGCGACGATTTTGCCGCGCGTTGGTTCCGGAGCCGTACCCAGCAGCACGGCCAAGTGAACGAGGCGCTCGGGCCATGCCCGGAGCAAGGCGGTGGCGGTTCCATTTTCTTGCATGGCGCTACCTGATTTCCCGAGGGAAGTAGCTCACTATAGCGCCCGCCATCGCCGATTGCACTAGGAATCTGAGCTATTCCCCACGTCTTGGGGGTACTGTCCGGTTCAGTGGACAAACCTAAGGTTGGCGCGGGCCCCAGCGCGGCTGCTTCGCCCTGCTGGAGCTGCGCAGGGCGGCTGGGGGCCCTGGGCCCCACAACCCGCCGCGAGCCTCGTTCGCACCCCAAGGCGCAGGCGCCTTGGGGGCCCCGGGGGCGGGGGCCGCGCCGGCGTATTTCCCCAGGGGGCGCTCGCTGGGACGCTCGCCCGTTCCGAATTTAGCGGCCCTGCGCGCCGATTTTGCCCACCGCGCCAAGCGGCGCGACCCCCGCGCTTGGACATGGTGGCGGGCGCTTGCTTTCACGCCCAGGTATGATGTTCTTGGAGGGACCTATGAAGGCCAAGCGGGAAGCTTACGAATCGCAGATAGATTCGGCCATCCGAAAGGTGCTGCCGCTGCTCGATGGACTTTCCAGCGCGATCGTCTTGTTGGATGGCCGCGGCGCGGTGACGGCCGCAAACCAGGCCGCCAAGAATCTCTTTGGTGGCGCGGAGGCGCCATGGCTCGCCAGCGTCGGGGCCCTACGCACGCGCGTCGAGCGGCGCGAGCGCGCCGAGCTGCTGTGGACCTCGCCTGGTCATGGTTGCTGCCGGGTGCGCTTGATACCACGGGGTGCGTACCTGCTGGTGGAGGCGGTGGAAATCGCGGAGCAGCGCCGCCGGGAGCGCCAACGCCGCGCCGCCGAGCACGACCAGCAGATCCGCCAGGCGGAGCATGAGCAACTGCTGGTCGCCTATGAGTTGGCGACAACCGCTTCCGAAGAGGCGCGGTACGAAATGGAGGAGAAAAGGAACATGATCGAGCAGTGGTTTTCCTCCAACCTGGAGTTCCTGCAATGAAGCATCGAGAGGCGCGGGCCCCAGCGCGGCCGCTTCGCCCTGCTGGAACGGCGCAGGGCGAATTGCTTCGCGCGCCCCGCTTAGGAGCCGCCCCGCTGGAACTGCGCGGGGCGGCTGGCTCGCCTCGGGTTGCCCGCCCTGCGCCTCGCCGGGGGCCGCGCGTGCATGTTTCCGCGGGGGCGCTCGCCGGGACGCTCGCCCATTCCGAATTTCGCGGCCCTTGGCGCCGATTTTGCCCACGGTGCAAGGCGGCCCGCCCCCCGCGAAACGTCCTGCCCGCAACGCCAGACCCCGGTGCGCACGCCTGCCCCGTTGTTGGCGTAGAGCCCGTAGAGCGATCAATCAATGGTGGAGCTGAGGGGGTTCGAACCCCTGACCTCTTCCATGCCATGGAAGCGCGCTCCCAACTGCGCCACAGCCCCACGCTGTTGTTCCCTATTCTGTCATAGCTTCTGCCACTGCGGATGCCCGGTGCGGCTGTAAACTGCAAGCTGTAGGCTGTAAACTTGTTTATGCCCGAGCGCGACCGCGGCGGCTGCTGCTACGTCTTTGTGACCGGCGGGGTGGTTTCCTCTCTGGGCAAGGGCTTGGCCGCCGCCTCCATCGGGGCGTTGCTGGAGAGCCGCGGCCTCAAGGTCGCACTGCTGAAATTCGATCCCTATTTGAACGTGGACCCGGGCACCATGAGCCCGTTCCAGCACGGCGAGGTGTTTGTTACCGACGATGGTGCGGAAACCGACCTCGACCTCGGCCACTATGAGCGCTTCACCTCGGGTACGCTCAGCCGCCTGAACAACGTCACAGCCGGGCGCATCTACGAAACCATTCTGGCCAAGGAGCGGCGGGGCGACTACCTGGGGAAGACGGTGCAGGTGATTCCGCACGTGACCAATGAAATCAAGGACGCCATCCGGCGCGTGGCGGCGGGAGTGGGCGGCGTGCATCCCGACGTCGCCATCGTTGAAATCGGCGGTACCGTGGGCGACATCGAGTCGCTGCCGTTTCTGGAGGCCATCCGGCAGATGCGGCAAGAGGTTGGGCGCGAGAATGCGGTGTTCGTACACCTCACGCTGGTGCCGTTCATCGCCGCTGCGGGCGAGCTCAAAACCAAGCCCACGCAGCATTCGGTGCGCGAGCTGCGCGAAATCGGAATTCAGGCTGACGTCGTTCTCTGCCGCACCGACCGCTATCTGTCGCCGGAGTTGCGCGCCAAAATTGCGCTATTTTGCAACGTGGCCGAGGAGGCGGTGATCACTGCCAAGGACGCGGCCAGCATCTATCAGGTGCCGGTGCTGCTGGGCGAGCAGGGGCTGGATGGGTTGCTGCTGCGCTACCTCCATTTGCAGGCGCCGCCGGCCGATTTGCGGCCGTGGCGCGAGCTGTGGGATCGCTTTGAACATCCCCAGGGCGAGGTGCGCATTGCCGTGGTGGGCAAGTATGTCGAGTATGAGGACAGTTACAAGAGCCTGAAAGAGGCGCTGGTGCACGCGGCGCTGGGGCGCGGCCTGGGCGTGCGCGTGGACTGGGTGGATAGCGAAAGCCTGGAAGGGTTGGAGCGGGCAGCGGTGGCGGAACGGCTGGCGGCGGCCGAGGGGGTACTGGTGCCGGGCGGGTTTGGCGCCCGCGGGATTGCCGGGATGCTGGCGGCGATTCGCTACGCCCGCGAATCCGGCACCCCGTTTTTCGGCATCTGCCTAGGCATGCAGTGCGCGGTGGTCGAGTACGCACGCAACGTCTGCGGTCTGGCCCAGGCCAACAGCAGCGAGTTCGATCCGGCCACGCCTCAGCGCGTGATTTACAAGCTGCGCGAGCTGCTCGGGGTGGAGGAGATGGGCGGGACCATGCGCCTGGGCTCGTGGCCGTGCGCGCTGCGGCCCGGTTCGCACGCCGCCGCCGCCTATGGCGCGCTGGAGATACATGAGCGCCACCGGCACCGCTACGAGGTCAACCGCGAGTTCGAGCCGGCGCTGCGCGCCGGCGGCCTCGAGGTCACGGGCCGAAGTCCGGATGGGGTCTACGTCGAGGTGGTGGAGGCGGCCGCCCACCCCTGGTTCCTCGGCTGCCAGTTTCACCCTGAATTCAAATCGCACTCGTTAGCCCCGCATCCCCTGTTTACGGCCTTCGTCGCCGCCGCACACGCACAGGCCACCCCTTCGAGATCCCAGTGTTCCTCATCGCCGGTCCCTGCGTAATCGAGAGCGAGGCGCACGCCCTGGGGCTCGCCGGCGAGCTGGCGGCGCGGGCACGCGCGCGTCGGCTCCGCCTGATCTTCAAAGCCAGCTACGACAAGGCCAACCGCTCGAGCGTGGGCAGCTTCCGCGGTCCGGGACTGGAGGAAGGGCTGCGTGTGCTGGCGGAGGTGAAGCGGCGCCATGGCCTCGAAATCCTCACCGATGTGCACCAGGTGAGCGAGGTCGCCGCCGCCGCCAAGGTCGCCGAGGTGCTCCAGATCCCTGCATTTTTATGCCGCCAGACCGATCTCATCCAGGCCGCCGCCCGCTCGGGAAGGATCGTAAACATCAAGAAAGGGCAGTTTATGGCGCCCTGGGACATGCGCGGCGCGCTGGAAAAAGCACGCGCGGCACGGCCCGGCTGCGAGGTCTGGCTGACCGAGCGCGGGGTCAGCTTCGGGTACAACAACCTGGTGGTGGACATGCGCTCCCTGGCGCTGCTGCGCGAGCTGGGCGTGCCGGTGATTTTCGACGTGACCCACAGCCTCCAGCTTCCCGGCGCGGCCGGCGAGCAATCGGGCGGGATGCCCCAGTTTATTGAGGTGCTGGCCCGGGCGGGCGTGGCTGCGGGCGTGGATGGCCTGTTCCTAGAGACACACGAAGACCCCGCGCGCGCTCTCTCCGATGGCGCCAACGCGCTGCCGCTGGCTCGACTGGATGGCCTGCTCGATCAGGTACTGGCGGTGGAGGCGGCCCTCGCAACGTTGAATTCAGCTAGCTCTGGACGCGCGTGACGTTTTCCGCCTGCGGACCCTTCTTGCCGTCCGTAATGTCGAACTCGACTTCGTCGCCCTCCTGCAGCGACTTGTAGCCCTCCTGGGAAATGGCGGAATAGTGGACAAAGACATCATCTCCACCGTCCCGGCCAATGAACCCGTAGCCCTTAACGTTGTTGAACCATTTCACTTTGCCGCGAATGCGTGCCAATGATCTTCCTCCTCTGGCGGCAACATCGAGCTGCGTCGAGCCGCACCCAAGGCGCACCTCGTTGGCCTCATTCTGGAAGCCCTGTGGGCGGATGTCAAGCTGAGGCCTGGAGCAATTCGAACCTGTGGGCGCAGCGCAACAGCCGGCTTTCCTCGAACGCCGGGGCGATGAGCTGCAGTCCCGCGGGCAGGCCGTGGGCCAGGCCGCAGGGCACGGAAATGGCGGGCAACCCGGCCAGATCAGCAGGGACCGTGAAGACGTCCTCCAAATACAGTGCCAACGGGTCGGCAGACTTTTCGCCGAGCTTGAAGGCGGGAGCGGGCGTGGTCGGGGTGCAAATCAGATCCACCTGCTCGAAGGCCCGCTGAAAATCGTGCGCGATCAGGGTGCGCACTTGCTGAGCGCGGCGGTAATAAGCGTCGTAATAACCGGCACTGAGCACGTAGGTCCCCAGCAGGATGCGGCGCTTGACTTCGGCGCCAAAGCCCTGGTCTCGCGTGAGCCGGTATTGCTCTGCCAGCGTGTCGGCCGGGGCGCGGAAGCCGTAGCGGACTCCATCGTAGCGGGCCAGATTGCTGCTTGCCTCGGCGGGGGCGAGCACGTAGTAGACGGCGATGGCGGCCTCGGAGGTGGGCAGGCGGATGGGGACCAGGTGGCAGCCGGCGCTGCGTAACTGCTCCAGCGCCTCGCGCACACGCTGGGCGCACTCTGGATCCAGCCCGGGGTTGGCAAATATCTCCTCGGGCAAGCCCAGGCGAAGGCCACGCAACTCTCCCTCCAGCACGGCCTCGTAGTCGGGCACCGGCAGGTCGGCGCTGGTGGCGTCCAGGGGATCCCGCCCGGCGATGGCCGACAACACCAAGGCGGCGTCGCGGACCGATTGAGTGAGAGGGCCGACGCGGTCGAGCGAGGACCCGAAGGCCGCCAGTCCGTAGCGCGAGACGCGTCCGTAGGTGGGCAGCAGCCCGACGATGCCGCAAAACGCGGCCGGCTGGCGGATACTGCCGCCGGTGTCGGTTCCCAGCGCCGCCACCACCAATCCGGCGGCCACGGCAGCGGCGCTGCCGCCGCTGCTGCCGCCCGGCACGCGCTCCAGATCGCGGGGATTGCGGGTCGGGCCATAGGCGGAATTTTCCGTGCTGGAGCCCATGGCAAACTCGTCGCAGTTGGTTTTGCCGATGAGGATGGCGCCGGCCGACTCCAGCTTCGCCACGGCGGTGGCGTCATAGGGCGGAATGTAATGTTCCAGGATCTTCGAGGCGCAGGTGGTGCGGACGCCCCGCGTCGAGAGCACGTCTTTGACGGCCACGGGCACGCCCGCCAGCGGAGGCAGGGGATCGCCCCGCTCGGCCAGCGCATCCACCCGTGCCGCCTGCTCCAGCGCGCGCTCGCGGCAGACGGTAAGAAAAGCGTTGAAGGCGCCATCGCGCTGGGCCACGGCATCGCAGGCCGCGGTGGCCAGAGCTGTGGCGCTGGTTCGGCGTTCGGCGATGGCGGTGCGGACGGAGGTGATGGTGGACACGGGCGGCGTTGCAGCCATGGGGCAGCTATCCGCGCTCCAGGATTTTTGGTACCTCGAACAGGCCGTGGGCGCGTGCGGGTGCATTGTCCAGGGCTGCGGCGGTGCTCAAGCCCGGGCGCGCCTGGTCGTCGCGCAAGCTGGCCTCGGGCGGCGCGGGCGCCACGCCGCCTTGGGGAGGCAGCAGGGCGCCGATATGGGCCATCGGCTCGGCTGCGCTCACGTCCCAGCGCTGCAGTTGGCTCACGTATTCCAGAATGGAGGACAAATCCCGCTGCATGCCTTCGGCCTCCTCGGGGGTGAGTTCCAGCGCCGCCAGGCTCGCAATGTGATGGAGATTGACGTTCATGGGTAAAATCGCAGACGCTGGCAGTGGCGCCCGGCAGGGGTGCGGCGCAGCGCCGCCAGCAGCTCCGGGGCCACGCTTTCAATCTGGGCGCGGGTGGCCGCATCGGCCCCGCCAAGGCTCAATACGCCGTCGCGCAGGCTGCACGCACGCACGCGCGAGGCCAGATCCGGCCCCGCCGCAGCGAGCCACGCCAGCGCTGCCGCCAGCTCTCCCGGCACCGCTTGCGCCTCGTCGCCCGCCAGAGCCGGCAAAATGTCGCGCAGTGCTTGCATATCTCCCCGCAAAAACACGGAAGTTTCCATAGTAGCAGCGCCGAACGCGCGCGGAGGTGGTATTCTAAAGCTTCGCGATGCAAAAGAACCTCGAGATCCTTCTGGAAGTCCAGGGGAGGGAGCAGCGTCTGCAGCAGCTGGACCGGGAGATTGCGGAACTGCCGCGGCGGGTGGCCGCCATCGAGGCGAAATTGCAGGGCGCGCGCCAGGCACGCGATCGCGCGCGTGCGGCCCAGGAGGGCGAAGTCAGTGAGCGCCGCTCGGTGGAGAGCGAAATCGAGGACTTGCGCGCCAAGATTGTCAAGATTCGCTCCCATTCGAGCGACGTCAAGACCAACCAGGAGTACAAGGCACTGCTGGATGAAGTCGCCTTTGCCGAGGGGCAGATCGGCAAGCACGAAGAGCGCCTGCTAGAGATCATGGAGCAGGCGGAGGCGCTGCAGCGGGCCACGGCGGCCGCCGAAGCCGAACTCACGGCGCAGGCGGCCGAGGTGGCGGTCGAAAGTGAGGCCGCACAGCGGCGCGCCGAGGCCGACCGCGGCGAACAGAAAACCCTGGCGGGCGAGCGTGACGCCCTGCGCGCCCAGGCCGACGAGCTCTGGCTGCGCCGCTTCGACCGCGTGCTGCGCATGCGCAAGCAGGCCTTGGCGGTGGTGGACCGCGAAGCCTGCGGGGGTTGTCGGGTGCGCCTGCGCCCGCAGTTTCTTCAGGAGATGGCCTTGCAGCCGGATCGCCTCTTCGTGTGCGAGAGCTGTGGCCGCATTCTCTACCTTGAAGCCGAAGTCCTGACCCAGTAAACCGGCCATGGACGGCGCCAGCCTGGTGTTGCATGTGGACGGGGGATCGCGCGGCAACCCCGGCCCGGCCGGCTATGGCGTGGTCGTGGCTGATGAAGCGGGACAAATCCTGGACCGCCTGCACGCCTCGTTGGGCCGGCAAACGAACAATTACGCCGAATATTGCGGTTTGCTCGCCGCCCTGCGCTACGCTCTCGAGCGCGGCGCCCACCGGGTGCGCGTGGTGGCGGATTCCGAGCTGCTGGTGCGCCAGATGCAGGGCCGCTACGCCGTCAAAAGCGAAAACCTGAGGTCGCTGTTCGAGGAAGCGCGCGGGCTGGCGCGCCAAATTCCCGATTTTGCCATCGCCCACGTGCGTCGCGAGCACAACCGCGAGGCCGACCAGCTTGCCAACCTGGCCATGGACGGTGCCGCGGCCGGGCCCAGCGGAGCCGGGCGCCCGCGTCCCCGCAAATGAACGGGACTCTGTACGTCGTCGCCACGCCCATTGGCAACCTTGAGGACATTACCCAGCGCGCCTTGCGCGTGCTGGGCGAGGTGGACGTCATCGCCTGCGAGGATACGCGCCACAGCAGCAAACTCCTCGGCCACTACGGCATTGCCAAGCCACTGGTAAGTTATTACCGCGAAAAGGAGGCCGGGCGTGCCGCCGCGCTGTTAGAGCGGCTGCAGGCAGGAGAGAATATTGCGCTGATCAGCGACGCCGGCGCGCCGCTGCTGTCGGACCCGGGGGCGCGGCTGGTGGCCCAGGCGGCCGCAGCCGGCGTGCGCGTGGTTCCCGTGCCGGGTCCCTCCGCTCCCATCGCGGCGTTGATGGCCGCCGGAGCGGCGGGCGAGACCCCGGTGGTGCTGGCCGGATTTCTGCCGGCGCGCGCCGGTGAGCGGAGGCGGCGGTTGCAGGAGCTGGGTGCCTGGCGCGGCAGCGTGGTGATGTTCGAGGCGCCCCATCGGCTGCTGGCAGCCCTGGCGGACATGGAGGAGCTGTGGAGCGGCGCGCGGCCGTTGGTGGCAGCGCGCGAGCTGACCAAATTGCATGAGGAGTTCGTGCGCGGTACGGTCGCCAGCGCCCGCCAGCATTTTGCCGAGCATCCGCCGCGGGGCGAATTCACGCTGGTGGCCGGCGCCCCGGTCAGCGCCGAGCCATCGGCCTCGGCGGCACCGCCGCCCTGCGACCGCGCTGCCCTGAAGCGCTGGGCCCGCGCGCAGGGCTTGTCGCGCAGCGAGGCTTACCGGCGTTTGCAATCAGGCTACACTGGTAGAGAACCGAGGAGGTGAGCAATTTGGCTGAAGTCCGCCTGCAAGAAGGCGAATCGCTGGAAAATGCCCTGCGCCGCTTCAAGCGCAAGGTGCAACAGGAAGACATCATCAAGGAAGTCAAGCGCCACAGCTACTACCTGAAGCCGGGCGAGAAGATGCGCCTGAAACAAGCCTTGGCGCGCAAACGCAACCGCAAGAAGGCCCGTCGCGAATCGTCGGAGTAGCTGTTCCTAGACGCTCGCTTCCGGCAAGGGGCGACAGGCATCGCCCCGCCCGTCAATTCGCGATGGCTGCCTGGCTGAGTGCTTGTGCGATGGAATCCAGCGAGCAGCCGTTACGGCTGAATTCCACCGCGGCCGTTTGCGCCGCCCCGGGCGAAACGCCGTAGCCGTGGAGGTTCAGGAAGGCGCGGATGACTTCACTCGCGCCGCAGTAGTCCGGACCCATCTCCAGCAGGTGGCGCCGCAGGGCCTGCAGAGCTTCGCGATCCACTTGGATGGTCATGGCTGCCTCCTGTAATCGTATGAGAACCCGCTTGCTGGTATTACGTTCCCGAGCGGCTTGAAGTTGCGCGGCGCTTAAAATGGCTGCCGTATACTGGATACTCTGCTGCCATGCCCCTCCGTCGCCCCCGCCGCCGCATCCGCTCCACCACGGTGCTCAGCGTGCGCGCGCGCGGCAGCGTGGTGCTGGTGGGCGATGGACAGGTCACCATGGGCGAGGGGGTGATGAAGCATCACGCTCGCAAGATCCGGACCCTGTACAACGGCAAAGTCCTGGCCGGCTTTGCGGGTTCCACTGCAGACGCGTTTTCCCTGTTCAGCCGCTTCGAGTCCAAACTCGAGCAATTCCACGGCAATCTCAGTCGCTCGTCGGTGGAGCTGGCCAAGGAATGGCGCACCGACCGCGCTCTGCGCCACCTGGAGGCGCTGCTCATCGTTTCCGACGCCAGCGACACGTTTGTGCTCAGCGGCCAAGGCGATGTGATCGAGCCTGACGATGGCATCTGCGCCATTGGTTCGGGCGGATCCTACGCGCTGGCGGCAGCGCGCGCGCTGCTGGCCAATACCCAACTTCCCGCCCGCGAAATAGCGGTGCAAGCGCTCAACATTGCCGCCGATATTTGCATTTTCACCAACCACGAACTCACGGTGGAGCAACTGGCGAGCACGCGGTCGGAAACTCCGCAGGAAGCTGCCTCACAATAGTCCTATGGCCTTGTATTTACCGCAGACTGCGGAAGAAGAAACCCCGGCGCTCGACGAACTCATGCCGCGGGAAATTGTTGCCGAGCTCGACAAGCATGTCGTAGGCCAGCCTGCCGCCAAACGTGCGGTGGCGGTGGCGCTGCGCAATCGCATGCGCCGGCAAAAGTTGGCGCCGGAGTTGGCGGAGGAGGTGATGCCGAAAAACATCATCATGATCGGCCCGACGGGCGTGGGCAAGACCGAAATTGCCCGCCGCCTGGCGCGTCTGGCCAACTCGGCCTTCCTCAAAGTCGAAGCCTCGAAATTCACTGAGGTCGGCTATGTCGGCCGCGACGTCGAAAGCATGATCCGCGATCTGGTGGAAATCGCGGTTGACATGGTGCGCGAGGAAAAACTGGACGAGGTGGGCGAAAAAGCTGAGCAAAACGCAGAAGAACGCCTGCTCGACCTGTTATTGCCACCCACCTCCACGGATGAGACGGTGCCGACGCCGGCTGCGGGCGACCCTGCCAGCCGTACGCATTCCATGGGGTTTACGCTGGTTTCGAATAACTCGGAAACGCCCGCGGCCAAACCCTCCGCGCCCAATCCCAAAACCCGCGAAAAGCTGCGTCAGCAACTGCGCGAGGGCAAGCTTGATGACAAGGTGGTGGAAATCGAGGT
The DNA here is from genome assembly GCA_050747905.1 of Terriglobales bacterium. Lineage (GTDB taxonomy): Bacteria > Acidobacteriota > Terriglobia > Terriglobales > SCQP01 > SCQP01. The sequence continues at coordinate 37,975 of JBOGKQ010000007.1, forward strand.
GCGCGAGCGCAACTTTCCCAGCTTCGAGTTCATTACCAACCAGGGCGTGGAGGAAATGGACATCAATATCAAGGATCTTCTCCCCAACCTGTTTGGGCAAAAAACCAAGAAGCGCAAGATGAAGGTGTCCGAAGCCCTCGACTACCTCAGCCAAGAAGAGGAACATCGGTTAATCGACATGGATCAGGTCACGCGCCTGGCGGTGGAGCGGGCCGAACAGGGCGGCATCATCTTTCTGGATGAAATTGACAAGATTGCCGGCCGCGAGGGTGGTCATGGCCCCGACGTCAGCCGCGAGGGGGTGCAGCGCGACATTCTGCCCATCGTGGAGGGCACCACGGTCAACACGCGCTACGGCATGGTGCGCACCGACCACATCCTATTCATCGCCGCCGGCGCCTTTCACGTTTCCAAGCCCAGTGATCTCATCCCGGAGCTACAGGGCCGCTTCCCCATCCGGGTGGAGCTGGATTCCCTCAGCCTCGACGATTTCGTCCGCATCCTTACCGAACCCAAGAGTGCCCTTATCAAGCAGTACACGGCGCTGCTGGAGACCGAGGGTATCCACCTCAGCTTTACCGGCGAGGCGCTGCAGGAGATCGCAAAGCTGTCCGTGCGCGTGAACGAGGCCACCGAAAATATCGGCGCGCGCCGCTTGCACACCATCATGGAACGGGTGCTGGATGAGATTTCCTTCGCGGGCGGAGAGGCGCAGGAGAAAGATATCGTTGTTGACGCCGCCTACGTGCACAAGCAACTGGAAAGCATCGTCAAGGATCAGGACCTGTCGCGCTATATCCTGTAGCGTAGCTGTGGCCTTGCTGCTGGCGGGTTGCGCGCAGGTGGGGCCGGTGCAGGCGCCCAGCGCCGGACTGCTGCGGCCGGTGCAGGGCTTCGCGGCGCGGCGCGCGGGCGAGGAAATCCATCTCAACTGGGCGCCGCCCACCCAAACCAGCGATGGCGCCGCTTACAACGCCGCTCGCTACGGCGCCCTGAGCTACCAAGTTTGCGTCTGGCCGGGAGTGCAAATCGGTGCGGCGCCGGCCATGCCGCCGGCGCGGTTGCCCGGCACAGGCACGCCCGCCCCCGCCCAAATCCCCTCCCGCCGCGCACCGCTGCCGGGTGCAGGCGGGCGCTACCCCACACCGCGGGGTTTGCTCATGCCGCCGTGTCCGCATCTGCTCGGACTGCGCGGACGTACCTTGGCGCTTAACCGCATTGCCAGCCCGGACGCGGCGGTGGCCACCCTGGCGCTGGCGGTCAAAAATGGCGCTGGAAATTGGGCGGGTTGGTCTAATCCGGTCACTGTGCCACTTGCACCCGTGACCGAGGCGCCGAGGCTGCGGGGCGTTCAACTCACCCTGCACGGCGTGCGGTTGCGCTGGACGCCGCCGCCGCCGCCGTCGGAAGCCATTCTGGTCTTCCGCCAAAACGGCACGGCTCCGGTGCATCAAATTGCGCGTCTGGCTGGGGATCGTACCAGCTTTCTCGATACCACCGCTGCCTGGAATCAAACCTATACGTATTGGCTGCGCAGCGCTGTCGGTCACGGCTTGGCCATGGCGGAGAGCGCGGACTCTGCGCATTCCCAAGTTTTCAATGCCGACGTTTTCCCGCCCCCTCAGCCCACGGGCCTTGAGGCTGTGCGCGCTCCCGGAAGCGGCGGCGTAGACCTGTCCTGGAATCCGGTCGAGGCAGCCAATTTTGCAGGCTATAACGTCTACCGGCGCATGCTTGGCGCGAGCGCATGGGGAAAGCGCAATGGCGTGCCATTGCTCACCCCTGTGTTTCACGACGCCTTGCCCGCAGGCGTCACCGGGGTTGCCTACGCGATCACCAGCGTGGATGCGGCGGGCAAGGAGAGCCAGCGCAGTGCCTACGTGGTCGTGCGGTAGCTTAGAAGCGGTCTGGCTCTGTTGCCATGCTTGAGGCGGAGCCGCAAGAACCAGACCACTTCTAGCCTGGGAGCGCCCCCTGGTGGCCATCACACTCGCAGACGCGGCCCTCGCGGTGTTCTTCGATTTCATCTTTGGTTACCAGCCCGGCGATGTCCCCCAGTGCTTGGCGTGCCAAGGTCGCAATTTCGTGGTGGCGCGCCCCGGTTGCGGTTTGCTCGAGCGTCGAAATCGCCAGCGTGATGGCATTCAGGCGCTCGCGGATCATGTGAGCATCGAGATGTTTCATGCAATTTTGGATGGTCACTGGCCCGCCCAAACGTGGGGAATTGACCTGCCTCAGTGAAAAAGCCTAGGCTGAGCCGTGGAAACCGATGCCCCGTTGTGGCTGGGACTTTTGCTTACCCCTGGTCTGGGCCAGCGCGGGGCGCAAAAGCTAATCGAAGAATTCGGCAGTCCTGAAACCATTTATGCCGCCTCCTTGACTTCGCTGGAAGCCTGCGGGATTCCCGCTGCCGTGGCTCAAAGCCTGCACAGCGGCCGGTCTGCCGAGCTGGGGTCATCAGAAGCGGCCGCGGTGCGTCAGTTAGGCGTGGACATCGTCAGCTGGAGCGACCGCGGGTACCCTGCGATGTTACGGGAGATTTTTGATCCGCCGTTGCTGCTTTACATCCGTGGCCGCGTAGCCGCGCTGGACACATTCGGCATCGCGGTGGTGGGCACGCGCCACCCCACGGTGTATGGAAAGCTCATGGCTGAAAGGCTGGGGAGCGAATTAGCGCAATGGGGGCTGACCGTGTTTAGCGGGCTGGCGCGCGGAATTGACGGCACCGGGCAAAAGGCTTGCCTCGATGCGGGCGGCAATACCGTCGGTGTGCTCGGCACCGGCGTGGATGTCATGTATCCGGCCGAGCACCGCCATCTCGCCGACGCGATTGTGGCTGCGGGAGGCGCGATCATTTCGGAATTCCCGCTGGGCACAGTGCCAAACGCCCAAAACTTCCCTATTCGCAACCGCGTAATCAGCGGCCTTGCGCTGGGTGTTTTGGTAGTCGAAGGCGGTGAATTCAGTGGGTCGCGCATCACCGCCCGCATGGCTCTGGAACAGAACCGCGAAGTCTTCGCGGTGCCCGGTATGGTTACGCAAAAGCAAGCCTGGCTGCCCAATGCTCTCATCAAACAAGGGGCAAAGTTGGTTTGCGATGCTGGTGATATGGTGGAAGAATTGCCCAGCAGCGTCCGAAGTCGTCTCCAACCTCCGCCCCCGCCCAAGCCTGTAGCCACGGAAGGGGAAAGTGCTTCTACTCTGTTGTCCCACTTGACTTTATTAGACGTTTTGAGGGTAGACGAGGGTGCCCATGTTGACGAAATCGTAAATCGGCTGCACAATAAGCTCTCCGCGCCGGAAGCACTCGCTCTGTTGTTTGAGCTCGAGCTGGAGGGCAAAATCCGGCAGCTCCCCGGAAAGAAATATTTGCGGGTAAGCTAACAACAGTCGTCAGTTCCCAGTACTGCCAATTGCCAGTGCGGGGCTTGGGACGGCCGCCGCGCTCGGGTCGCCATGCCTAAATCCGTAGTCATAGTTGAATCGCCGGCCAAAGCCAAGACGATTACCAAGTACTTGGGTCCGGATTACGAAGTTCTCGCCTCGCTGGGCCACGTTATGGATTTGCCCAAACGGGATTTGGGCGTGGACATCGAGAACCACTTCGAGCCCACCTACGTTGTCATTCCAGGGAAAGAAAAGGTACTGGCGCAACTAAAAAAGGAAGCTAAAAGGGCAAAGGCCATCTACCTAGCCGCCGACCCGGACCGTGAAGGCGAGGCCATCTGTTTCCACTTGGCGCACGAACTGCGCGACGCCAGCGACGGCAACAAGCCGATGCTACGGGTCGCCTTCAACGAAATCACCAAGCGCGGCGTACAGGAGGGCTTCGCCCATCCTGGGGATATTGATCAGAACCTGGTGGATGCCTACCAAGCCCGCCGCGCACTGGACCGCATCGTCGGCTACCAGGTTTCTCCCTTGCTTTGGGATCGCGTCCGGCGCGGCATCTCCGCCGGACGCGTGCAAACCCCGGCGCTGCGGTTGGTGGTGGAGCGCGAGGCGGCGATCAAGGCATTCGTTAAGCAGGAATACTGGACTTTGGACACCCATCTGTCCGCGGGTAAAGTGCCCTATTTTGACGCCCGGCTCAGCCGCCGCGTCGAGGGAGATGGGACGCTGCCCAAGGCGGATTTGGAAATCGGCAACGCCGAGACTGCAGGCGAGCTGAAGCTGGCGCTTGAAGCTGCCCGCTACCGTGTGCATACGGTCGAGACCAAAGAGCGGCGCCGCAATCCGCTGCCGCCGTTCATTACCAGCAAGCTGCAGCAGGACGCCAGCCGCAAGCTGCGCTTCAGTGTCAAGCGCACCATGATGATTGCCCAGCGGTTGTACGAGGGCGTCGAGCTCGGCAGCGAAGGCCTCGTCGGTCTGATCACGTACATGCGTACCGATTCCACGCGCGTGTCCGAGGATGCGCTGGCCGAGGCGCGGCAGTTCATCGACACCCAGTTTGGTGCGCCGTATTTGCCCCAGCAGCCCCACCGCTATGCCAGCAAGAAGGGCGCCCAGGATGCACACGAAGCCATCCGCCCCGCGTCGGCGTTGCGCGATCCTGATTCAATCAAAAAATTCCTCGGCGAGGATGAGTACAAAGTTTACAAACTCATCTGGCAGCGATTTGTTGCATCCCAAATGCCCGCGGCGATTTTCGACCAGACCGGAGTAGACATTCGCGCAAAAGCTGGCGCCGCCGAGTACCAGCTCCGTAGCACCGGCTCGGTGCTCAAGTTTGACGGATTCCTCAAGGTCTACGAGGAGAGCAAGGACAACGAAGATGAAGAGGACGTGGCGCTCAAGCACAAGCTGCCGCCGCTCGCGCCCAGCCAGGAGCTGAAACTGTTGTCGGTGAAGAGCGAACAGCATTTTACCGAGCCGCCGCCGCGCTACACCGAGGCCTCATTGGTCAAGGAACTGGAAGAGAAGGGAATCGGCCGTCCGTCCACTTATGTCGCAATCCTCTCCACCATCCAGGATCGCGGCTATGTCACCAAGGTCGGAGGCAAGTTCCACCCCACCGAGCTCGGACAAGTTGTGACGGAACTGCTCACCTCGAATTTCAAGGACATCTTTGAGCTGGAGTACACGGCTCGCATGGAGGAGACCCTCGACGAGATCGAAGAAGGGCGCGAGAAATGGACTGACGCGCTGGCTGAGTTCTACCGCCGTTTTTCGGCCAATCTGCAGTATGCCGAAAAAAACATGCAGGACTACAAGCGGATGGAAAAGCCTACTGAGTACGTCTGCGAAAAATGCGGTAAGCCGATGGTCATCCGCTGGGGCAAGCATGGCAGCTTTTTGGCCTGCAGCGGCTATCCGGAGTGCACCAACACGCGCGAGCTGGCGCTGGAGGCTCCCGATCTGGATTCGGCTGATGCCAGTCAGGAACGGGAAGAATTTTGTGAGAATTGCGGCCGTCCCATGGTGCTCAAGCGCGGCCGCTTTGGTCAGTTCTGGGCCTGCACTGGCTATCCCGATTGCAAAACCACCCGCCGCCTGGATGCCCAACCAAAGCAGCCCGACCGCAAGCTGGACGAGCTCTGCCCACAGTGCGGCAAGCCGCTGGTCATCAAGACCGGCCGATTTGGCGAGTTTACCGCCTGTAGTGGATACCCGGAGTGCAAGTATATAAAGCAGAATCTGGTCGAGGGCTTCAAGTGCCCGAAATGCAAAGTCGGGGACGTAGCCGAAAAGCGCTCCAAACGCGGCAAAACCTTCTATAGCTGCACCCGCTATCCGGACTGCGACTTCAGCCTCTGGCAGCGCCCCGTGCCCGAGGCCTGCCCCAAGTGCCACCACCCCTACCTGCTGAAAAAATTCCTCAAGGCCGGGCCGATGATTGCCTGTCCCGTGGAGGGTTGCAACTATAGCCGGCCCGCCGACGATGCCGAACCGCAAAAATCGTAACCGCGAACAATCTGCGCAGTCCTACAGCGTAGAGGCATGAATTCGTATTATCATTGCTTCTGGTGTGCCATTTTGGATGTCAGGTTCGGTTAAATCTGTATTTCGCAAGGAGACGGTCGCATGAAAAAGTTGTTTAGCTTGGCGACTCTGATCGCCACTATTGGTTTCTTCACTGTCTGTTTCGCGGCTCCAACGCGCGTCTCGGGCTACATCATGGACGCCAAGTGCTCCACCAACAAGGCTATGCGCCATCCGGGCTCGAAGACCTCGGAATGCGCTGTCAGCTGCGTTAAGCAAGGCTCGCCGGCGGTTCTGGTCGAGCGGAGTGGCAAAGTGATCAAGATTGACGATGCCTCTCAGGCCAAGGTTGCTGACGCCGTGGGCAAGATGGCCACGCTGAGCGGCACAATCGCCGACGGTACCATCACGGTGGACACGGTCACCGTTCATCAACGCCGGGCGCGCAGCCACAGTGCCGGTAAGTAACGCGCCCTATCAGTAGGGACAAAAAGGGCGGACCGTAGGTCCGCCTTTTTTGCTGCCGGATCCTTGCTCCTTGTCCGGCATCTCGGAGCCGGGGGAGCGCAACAGCCTGGCCAGTTTTTTTGAACCTCGAGGAAGACCTGCGCAAGGCGCAGGTCTTCCTCGAGGGGTTGATTGTGGCGGCGCAGTTTCTCGTTCTCGGCGGCCAGCGGGTTGCGCTGCGGCTTCGGGCCGCGCGGCTGTTGCCAATTTTGGAGTAGAGCAAAACCGGCCCCGCTGGAGCACGGCGGAACGCTCGGCTTGCGGCTTTGACATCAGGAAAAGCCGCACGCGCTTGCCCCAACCTCGGCAGCAACTGTGGGTCTGGCGGATTGCTGCTGGGACTGTGCGCGTGCCATCGGAAGCGCACCGGCCAGCAGCGCCATCGCCGGCAGAGCGAAACAGCGCACCGGGCGCCCGCCGCCCAGTTTAGCGCAGCAAGCACGACCTCGCAAAGGCGTCAGGCCCGCCCCAGCTCACGCTCCAAACTGCAGCAGCGCGCTCGCCGGGGGCGCGGGCCGCAACGCCAGCCCCACCGCCGCGCACACATCCTCCGGCAGCGGCAGCCGCTCCAGCGCCCGCGGTTCCACCTTGATCGCCCCGTCCCCATACGACTTGCCCACACGCGCCAGATTCCCGACGGTCCGCGCGTCCTGCAACACCGCCCAAAGCCGTTCCGCCGCAACTCCCGGCTGCGGATAGACGCACAGAAATCCCGTCAGCGGCACCACCCCGGCGCGGTTACGGATGAAGCGCGCGCTCCGCCGCCCCAGGTAGGCGAACAGAAATGGCGGCGGCTCCCGGCGCTCCATCTTGTACCAGGGCGAGCGCGTGGCCAACAGCGCCCGCTGCGGCAGCCCCGCCGCCTCGCCGGCCGTCAAATAACGCTCCACTCTCGCCGGCAGCCGCGCCCCGCCCAGAGAGAGCAGATACGTGGGCCGCCCGGCCGCCTCCAGCCGTTCCAGCCGCGCCGCCGTCACCTCGTCGCCATCCAGGTCCCGCGTGCGCCCCAACGCGCGCACGAAGCAGCTCGGCGGTAGCTCCCGCTCCCTCATTTGCGCCGCCGTCATAAAGAAGAAGGCGTTCGCGCCGGTCGCGATTCCTCGCACAACGCGCGCGTAGTCGCCCAGAATTGGCCCCGGAGAAACCGCTTCGGCGCGCGGCCGCGACAGACCTGTCGCCAATAACTCTTCCAGCTCGCGCTCGACCCTCTCGGAGCGTCCTCCCGCCCCCGCCTCCCAGCGCCGCTCCCAAGTCACCAGCGGGTACGGTGCACATCGGCTCAGCATCACAATGAGAGCGTTGGTGTCCACACGGGGAAACGGGGCCGCCGCGGGCGCAAACGTCACCACGCCGTCCAGGCGAAAACGCGCCGCAATCGCCCGCCACAGCCCTGGCGCGAACACACCCTCGGCTATATCGGCGGGGACAATGAAGGCGCATCGCCCTCCGGGCGCCAGGCGCTCCAATGCGCGGATCAGAAAATACACGTGCAGACCCGCGCGCCCGTCGATATGCACCCCCAACGTCGCGCGCCCAATCGCACGCAGTCGCTGCTTGACCCCGAGCGCAAGCCGGTGGTGGCGGATATAGGGTGGGTTGGCCACGATCGCCGCGAACTGCTCCTGCGGCGGATCCAGCGCGAAGTCACGAACCTCGACCCCCTCGCCCTCGCGGATTAAGCTCGGGTCTAACTCGCACCCCCGCAGCCGAACCGCGGGCGCCGCCCTCCGTGCCGCGCGGAAAAACGCTCCTGCCCCGGCCGCTGGGTCAAATACGGTTTCCGCACCGCCGCCCAGGGCGTATTTCACCATCAGATCCGCGACCCAGTCCGGCGTCCAGAACTGCCCCGTCTCCCGCAGACGCTCCCGCGCCTGCCCGACCGGCAGCTTCTGCTCCGCACCTTGCGCTCGCCTCACCGCCCCTCCGCCAGACCCGCCAGTGTCGCGACCGCCTCGCTGCTCAGCTCCAACATCCCGCCTTCGAACCGCACGTACGGCAGAATGTGGCCGTTCTTGTCCTCAATATACTCCGCGCGCAACTGTGGCTCGCTCCGTGCTCGCCCAACCTCGTATGCAAGCTGGTAGAAAATCTTGTAAATGACCTTGGTCGTGGTCGCGCCTCCAGGGGCTTGAAAAACCTGTTTCGTGGGCGGCACCTGGCCCGTCACAATCGCACTCTCGGCCCCGGTGAGCGCTATGCCGTAAGCGCGGTCATAGAACACCTGCCAGATGTGAATCGGTATTCCGTGCGCCTCCTGCCACGTCCGCAGCGGCGCCCGGTCTTCTTCCTTTAGAAATATAGACGGCTGCACCGAAGTCTTGGGCACGCGCTGCATACCCGACTTCTTGTCCAGCCTGAGCGCCTGGCCAAAGCCTGGCATCCGCTCAGCCTTCCACAGGCTGTTTTCACACTCCACCGCTCCCAGCGCGAGCCCAAGCAGCCCGCCGAGCTTTTCCTCTGGCACAAACGGCAACTCCGCCAGCCCGCCACTATCGTCGATGCAGCGCTCAATTGTTGCCCGGTTTTCCTCGCGGAACAGCAGCAGGTCCGGACGCTTAATCCGCCCCAGCCCATCAGCCGCCTCCAGGCGTTCAAAATACAGTTCGTACGTCAGGGGGAATGGAGCGAGCGGCGGATCGAGGAAGCAATCAATCAGTCCGGGCGCTTTTTGGCGATCCCGTACGGCCCAAGCGGCGTGGCGCCGACGGGCGCGCCCGCGTACCGGGCCCAATGCACCGCGAAGGCGCCGTGTCAACGCCCACGTTGGCCGCCGGTGCGCCGGGCCCGTCGACGGCATCGCGACCCAGCAGCGGCGGGAGGCGCCAAGTCTGTCCATGCGCGGTGGAAATGCGATCAAGCCGCCGCGCCTCCTGCTGCCAGTGAAGCAGCTTGTCCCGGTTGCGCACCAGCATGTCGGGCGGGAAGCAAGGCGCCCCCTCAATCGAGGTGTTCTCCAGCAGCGGGCTCGAAATCGCCGCCCGCGCTGCCTCCACCGCCCGGTGCGGCCCGCTCCCCACCGCCGTGCCCATGATGGCGCAACCCATTCCCTGCATGATGGTGCGCTCGAATGTCGGCAAAGTCGCGGTTGATGATGCCCGGAATCGTGATGATGTCGCTGATCCCCTGCACCGCGTGCCGCTGGATGTCGTCGGCGATCCGGAACGATTCCACGAAGGCCGCCGACTGCGCCACCAGCAGCAGCCGGTCGTTCGGAATCGTGATCACCGTGTCCACCGCCTCGGCCAGTCCCCGCAGCCCCAGTGGCCTTCACGGTCTGCGGCAGGCAGTCACCAGCCGCGCAATCGCCTCGGCGGCGCCGGGGTGGGCGAACTGCGCCACGCCCGTTTCCAGAGCGGCCCGCCGGGCACCATCCGCCAGCAGGCCTCGGAGCGTTTCCGCCAGCTCCGCGGCCGTGAGCTGGCTCTGCTCCAGCAGCACGGTTGTCCCGGCGCGGGCGTACGCCTCGGCGTTGCGCAACTGATGCTGATCGGTCGAGTTCGGCAGTGGCACGAGCACCGCCGCTTTCCCTGCCGCCGCAATTTCTCCCAGCGTGCTCGCCCCGGAGCGGCATACCACCACGCTGGCGGCGCCCATTTCCGCCGCCATATCGTCAATAAAGCGCACCGCTCGCACGCGTTCCCCCAGCGCAGCGTATGCCGCCGCAATCGCCTGGTAATCCCGTTCACCCGTCTGGTGCAGAATCCGGAACTGAACCTGCGGCGCCATCGCCGCCACGATCTGGTTCAGCCTGTGTGCCCCCTGGCTGCCGCCGAACACCAGTACCAGCGGCGGCTCCTCCGGCGCCCGTCGAACGAAAAATTCCGGGCGCACCGGAATCCCAGTCAGCTCCACCTGCGCCCGTGGAAAATCCGCTGCCGTCTCCCGAAAATTCACCGCCGCGGCCCGTACCCAGGGCGCCGCGAGCCGGTTGGCGAGGCCGGTTTTGGCGTTGACCTCAACGATCACAATCGGCACCCGCAGCAGCGCCGCCGCCGCCAGCACCGGTCCGGAAGCGTAGCCGCCAAGGCCCAGCACCACGCCCGCATGGCGCTGCCGCAGGATGCGGGCACTCTGCACCAGCGCTTGCGGCAGTCGCGCCATGGTGGCGGCTCGCCGCATGAGGCTGCCCGACTTCAATCCGCCGATGCGGATCAGGCGCAGTTCAAAGCCTGCCGCCGGTACCAACCGCGCTTCCAGACCGCGGGCGGTGCCCACAAACACGATGTCGTCCCCGGTGCGGGCGCGCAGGGCGCGCGCCACGGCCAGGCCGGGCATGAGGTGCCCGCCCGTGCCTCCGCCGGCAATGACGATTGCGCCCATCGCCGCTTAGCCAGAATACTGCGACACGCTCAGCAGCAACCCCACCGCTGCCAGCGAAAACATCAGCGAAGAGCCGCCATAGCTGATGAAAGGCAAGGGAATGCCCTTGTTGGGGACCAGGCTGGTGACCACGCTGAAGTTGATCAACGCCTGGATTACGATCATCGCGGTGACGCCAATGGCCAGCAGGCGGCCAAACCCATCGGGCGCGCGGCGCGCTATCCGCAAGCCGCGCCAGAGGAAAACCAGAAACGCCAGCACCACCAGCGCGCAGCCGATCCAGCCCAGTTCCTCGCCCACCACTGCAAAAATGAAATCGCTGTGTGCTTCAGGCAGGAAAAACAGCTTCTGGCGTCCGTTCATCAACCCCACGCCCGCCCAGCCACCACTGCCCAGTGCGATCAGCGACTGCACAATCTGGAAGGCCACCGTGCGCGCGTGCTGCCAGGGATGGAGAAAGGCCAGAATGCGTTCCCGCCGGTAAGCGACATGGAACACCAGCAGGTAGAGCACGGGGATGGCGGCCAGCACCCCGTAGCCCATCCGTTTCCACTCGAGGCCGGCCACGTAGAGCATGGCCGTGGCGATGAGCAGCAGGGCGACAGTGGTCCCCAGATCCGGTTCGGCCACCACCAGCGCGCACACCATACCCAGATAGAGCAGAATCGGCGCCAACGTGGCCCACCGGTTGACGTCGCGCAGGCGCGTCTCCAGGAAAAACGCCAGGAACAGCACCAGCGTCGGTTTGGCCAGCTCGGAGGGTTGCAGCGACAGAGGCCCCAGCCGGATCCAGCGATGGGTATTATGGGAGCGGTCGAGCAGGAACACCGCGCCCAGCAAAAACAGCGTCAGGCAGAGCAGCAAATAAACCACCGCGGGTTCGCACAGCTTGCGGTAGTCCATGCGCATCAGCAGCACCATGGCCGCCAGACCGATGGCCGCGCCCACCAGTTGGCGCGCCAGGAAGCTGTACGCGGAATGGAACAGTTGCGCCGACATCAGGGCCGAGGCGGAAAATACCATCACCAACCCAAACGTCACCAGCGCCAACGTGACCACAAACAGCGGGCGGTCGTAAGCGAGGCGCTTAGGCATGCGCGGCGGCGGCCAGTTGATGGACCAGTTCCTTGAAGACGCGGCCGCGGTGGCCGTAGTTCTGGAACTGGTCGAAGCTGGCGCAGGCGGGTGCCAGCAGCACCGTGTCGCCCGGCAGTGCGCGTTCGCTGGCCGTGGCCAGCGCCTGCTCCAGCGTGCCACAGCGGATGAGGGGCACGCGCGCGCCCAGCGGCGTCAACTGCGCCGCAATTTTCTCCGTAGCCGCGCCAATGAGCAGCACCCCACGCGCGCGTGACGCCAGCAGCGGCTCCAGCACGGTGTAATCGCTGCCCTTGTCCTTGCCGCCCAGAATCGCCCAGATGCCGCGGGTAAACGACGACAGCGCCTTGATGGTGGCGTCCACGTTGGTGGCTTTGGAGTCGTTGTAGTAGGCGACGCCGCCCACGGTAGCCACAAACTCCAGCCGGTGCTCGACCGCCTTGAACGCACGCACTTCCTGGCGCAGCGCCGGTGCCGCCTCCGGGCCCGCCACCAGGCAGGCGATGGCCACCGCCGCCAGCACGTTTTCCAGGTTGTGGGCGCCCGGCAGCGGCACTTCGGTCACCGGCAAAATCGGAGTTTGGCCGCCGCCCTGCGCCCATACGATCTGTCCGTCCCGCACTTCCGCCCCGGTTTGCGAGGCTAGGGGAAAGGCCGCAAACCATACCGGTTGGCTGCTGAGGGTGGCGGCGAACTGACGGCACCAGACGTCGTTGGGGTTGAGCACGGCGTAGTCGGAGGCCGTCTGGTTGCGGAAAATGCGCTGCTTAGCGGCGGCGTAGGCCTCCATGCTGCCGTGGCGGTCGAGGTGGTCGGGCGACAGGTTGAGCACGGCGGCGATATGGGGGTGGAACGTCTCGGTGGTTTCCAGTTGGAAGCTGGACGCCTCCACCACGTTGATGGTCTCCGGCGTCGAGCTGTCCACCAGCGAAATCAACGGCATGCCAATGTTGCCGCCCACCTGCACCCTGCGCCCGCAGGCGGCCAGGAGCTGGCCGGTGAGCGTGGTGGTGGTGGTCTTGCCGTTGGCGCCGGTGATGGCCACCAGCATGCCGCGCAGCAATTGCGCCGCCAGCTCCAGCTCGCCCACCACGGGCGTCGCCTGGGCACGCGCCCGCCGCAGCAGCGGCAGATCGGCGGGCACGCCCGGCGAGACGACGATCAGGTCGGCATCAAGGAAGCTGCGCTCACGGTGCCCGCCCGTCTCGACCGCAATGCCCGCCTCCAGCAGCTCCGCCATTTCGGCGCGCAGATCCACCGCCGCCCGCATGTCGGATACCACCACGCGCGCGCCCCGCCGCTGCAAAAATCCCGCCGCCGCCATCCCGCTGGCCGCCATCCCTACGACGAGTACGCGTCGTCCTGCCAGTTCCATATGCATGCTGATTATAGCCTTCACAGCCGCTCGCGCTGGCCCCTGCCGCGGCTCGGTGCGCGACCCGGCAACCGCTCCGCACGACCAATGAAATCGAACCTCAAAAAAAATGTGACAAATTGGCATGACAATTGCTGGGGGGGTAGTTTGAAGTTGTGGTGCGGTAAAGTGCCAAGGTAGGAGGAAACACAGCGAGGAAGAGAATCTTTGGCTGGGCGCTCTGGATCGGCGCTGCTGCGGTAATGTCTCTCGCTATGATGCAACCCGCGCTGGCAGGCGGCTGTTGCGATGGCAGCTGCTCCTCGGGCAGCTGCGCGACCATAAGCTGTAGTGATAACTGCGGCCGCATCTTTTGCCTGTGCCAAGTCGGCGGCGTCTACAAACAGGCCTGCAAGAACGTGGAGTGATCGTGGGCTGCCGGATCCAGCTTGGCCGGGTCGCGCTGCTGGTTGGCGCCGCGTGCATGGTGGGCGCGGCGCCGGCCAGCGGCCAGGCTCCGGCCAAGGGCGCGGCAACCGTGGGCTCCGTTTTCGCGGAGGCGAAGGCCGCCGCCTCGCAGCTGCCGTCGCTACTTGAGGCGAAGGAGCTCGAAATTATCGCCCGTGACGAGCTCCTCGCCGACCCGAAGCTCGCCCTGCCGGATTTCCGCGCGCTCTACCAGATGGTGCAATCCTGGCCGACCGAGGCCGACACGGCGCCCGAGCGGGCGCGGACGAATCTCCGCTCCGATGTCCAGGAATATGCGATCGGAGCTTTTGCCCAGGAGGGGAAGTTCGGACAGGCTCTGACTTGGGCGGCCAATTACAGCCCCGAAAGCGACGGGACCCCGGTCTCGTGGGTCTACGACGGGATCATGATCGAGATGCTCAAGCAGGGCGATTTCGGGCAGGTGGCCGCGGCCCTCCGGCAGTGCGTGAGCGGCGGAAGTTGCTTTCCGTTCGTTGGCGCCGCAACCTCCCTCGATGCCGCCAAGCTGCCGGAACTGGAACGGCGGGCGATCGCGATCGAAGGCGTGGGAGCGGCGGCGGGAGCCACCGATTCCATCCAGATGCGCGGCACTGTTAAGTTCCTGCCAGCGGTTCATTCTGCGTTTCCGGACATGGATTCGCAGGTTGAGGACGCTATCATATCCCTCCTGCACAACCTCAAGACGGACGCCGAGCAGCACAGCAGCCACCAGTCCAATGATGCCCGCGCCGGGTCGGAGCTTCTGGCGCTCCTTAGCGACATTGATCCGGAACGGACCGGGGAGCTGCGGGCGCAGTACCCCGCGGCTTCGACCGCGCGGCCGCCGCCCAACGTCGTCCTCTACGCGTCGCCTGCCGGGAAAATCCTCGGCGTTGGCGGTCCCAATCCAGTGATCGGGCTCAGGGAGCTGGCCGCCCGGGATCCCGGGGGCGCGATGTCCGGCGCCCTGAGCCTGCGCGACAAGTCGGCTCGCTTCGGCTCGCTGGCGGCCGTGGCGCTTGCGCTGGCGGCAGGAAAGTCCGCCCGCGCCCGGCAGGCGGCTGACGATGCCTATGCCATGCTCGACAAGGACATGGCGCAGGCGGCCACGGCCGCCACCGCGACTCTGGCGCAAGCCTACGCCAAGCTCGGTGTCCCTGGCCGATCCGCCGAGGTTGCCGGCCTTGCCCTGCAGGTCGCCGATACGCACGCGCAGCAGGGGGAGTCGCAGTACGACCTGTCGACGCTTGCAGGCCAGGCCGCGGCGGAAAGGGGGCTCACGTTGCCTTCGCTGTTCCTGAGCTTGACCTACATGCAGGTCGCCACGGTGCTGCCGGCGCCGGCGCTCGCCGCGGCGCGCGCGTGCGAATGCCCAGTGATGAAGCCGCTGCTGCTGGCCAAGATAGCCGTCGGCATGACGCCCGCCGGCATGAAGCCGGAGCCCTACTTCTGACGCCTGCGGCGGGACAATGTTGGCGCGGGCCCCAGCGCGGCTGCCTCGCCCTGCTGGAACTGCGCAGGGCGAATTGCTTCGCCCTGCTGGAGCTGCGCAGGGCGAATTGCGCCGCGCGCCCCGCTTATGAGCCGCCTCGCTGGAACTGCGCGTGGCGGCTGGCTCGCGTCGGGTTGCCCGCCCTGCTGTGAGTGCGCAGGGCAGGTTGGGGGCCCCTGGCCCCAACCCGACGCTGCGCCTCGCCCCCACCCCAAGGCGCAGGCGCCTTGGGGGCCCCGGAGCTCCCCCACCCCAAAGCGCAGGCGCCTTGGGGGCCCCAGGACTGGGGCCGCGCCTGCATATTTCCCCGGGGGCGCTCGCTGGGACGCTCGCCCGTGCCGAATTTCGCAGCCCTTCGCGTCGATTTTGCCCACGGTGCAAAGCGGTGCGACCCCCGCGATCTGATGCCGTCGCGGTCTTCGCAATTGCGGCCTTGGTTCGAGCTTGCCGTCGCCGTGCTCCTTTGCTGGGGCGGCTATCGCGTCGCGCGGGCCGCTCTCTCGCTGCGGGCGGAGGCGCAACATTCGAGCCGGACCTTGGCGGTAGGCCTCGCGCAGCCAGGCGTAGAACTTGGGTCCTTGGCGGGCGTGGATCTCGGCGGAAAAATCGTCTTGCAAGGTCCGGGGAAATTTCGGCGGTTCGTCGCCTTCGTCGTGCGCCCCGCCACCGCTCAAGCCGACCTCACGCTGTGGAGGGTTGTAGCCGGGGACCTTGCCAGCGCCACCGGGCTCAAATTTGAAGGCCCAGGCGCCCTGCGTGTCTAGCGCAGCTTCAGCGTGGTGAGCGCGAACAGCGCGCACACGGCCGCGACAATCCAGAAGCGGGTGATGATTTTCGATTCGCTCCAGCCGATCTGTTCAAAATGATGGTGCAGCGGCGCCATTTTGAAGATGCGCTTGTGCCGCATCTTGTAGCTGCCCACCTGCAGGATCACCGACACCGCCTCGATGACAAAGATGCCGCCCACGAACGGCAGCAGCAGCTCCTGCTTGATCAGCACCGCGACGGTCCCAATGGCGCCGCCCAGCGCCAGCGAGCCCACATCGCCCATGAAAATCTCCGCCGGATGGGCGTTGTACCACAGGAAGCCAATGCTCGCCCCCACCAGCGCGCCGCAAAAAATCGTCAGCTCGCCCACCTGCGGAATCCGTTCGATCTCGAGGTAGGTGGCAAACAGGGCGTGGCCGGAAATATAGGTCAGGCCGGTGAGGGCGCCGGCGGCGATGATGGTGCATCCAATCGCCAGCCCATCCAGGCCGTCGGTGAGGTTGACGGCATTGCTCGAGCCCACGACCACCACGATGACGAAAATGATGAAGGGAAGAAAGCCCAGCACGTACAGATGGGGATGCACCAGCAGGGCGTGGATGGCCAACTCCGGCCGGTAGCTTTTGAAAAACGGAACCACCAGGCGCGTGGAATAGCGCCCGGTGTGCGCCAGCGCGATCAGAGCCAGCGCGATCACCAAGCCCACCGCCGCTTGCAGGCCCAGTTTCTGGCGCGACGTCAGGCCCAGACTGCGGCGGTGCCGCAGCTTGGCGAAATCGTCCATAAAGCCAATGGCGCCGAAGGCCACCACGCTGAACATGGCCAGCCAGATGAAGGGATTGCGCAAATCCGCCCACAACAGCGTCGGCACGACGACGGCGATGTTGATCAACAGGCCGCCCATGGTGGGCGTGCCGGCCTTGGCGAGGTGGCTTTTGGGGCCGTCCTCACGGATGTATTGGCCGATCTGGAATTCCTGCAGGCGCCGGATCAGCCACGGCCCCAGCGCCAGCGCAATGACCAGCGCGGTGATGCCGGCAAAGGCGGTGCGGAAGGTGATGAAGCGGAACAGCCGCAACGGCCCGAAGAAGCGAAACAAGCGCTGATACAGGAGCCAGTAGAGCATGTCAGTTGATCAGCGCGAGGACAGTATCTTCCAGGTGCACCGCGCGCGAACCCTTGAACAACACGGTGTCGCCGGTGCGCAGGAAGGGCCGTAGTTGGGCGGCGGCGCTGGCCGCATCCACCGTGAAGCGCATCGGCCCGGTGAAGCCTGCGGCGGCGGCGCCTTCCAGGTATTGCTGGGCGGCGCCACCCACCGCCCAGAGGGCATCCACGCCCGCCCTCACCGCCGCCGCTCCCACCTGCCGGTGCAACTCCGGCGCCGCCACGCCCAGCTCGCGCATCTCTCCGAGTACGGCAATGCGGCGCTGGCCAGGCGTGGCCGCCAGCACCGCCAGCATGCGCACCATGGCTTCCGGGTTGGCGTTGTAGCAGTCATGCAGGAAGGTCATACCCCGGGGACGCAGAGTTTCGCCGCGTCCGGGTAACGGAGGCAGCGTGGCCAGCGCCGCTTCCGCCGCCGAACGCTCCACCGCAAACAGGGTGCCCACCGCCAACGCGGCAGCCGCATTGGCGCGATTGTGGAGACCCGGTAGCAGCAGCGGCGCGGTATACTCGCAGGCGCTGTAGCGGCAAATCCGGCCACGGAAGCCTTCACCAAACGCGGCCACGCGCACATCGTCGCGGTTGAGCACCAGCGCGCCCGCAGGTGGGATCGCGCGTGCCAGCTCGCGCTTGGCTTCCGCAATGCCCTCGATCGAGCTGAAATTGCCCAGGTGGGCCGAGCCCACGTTAGTGAATACGCCCACCGTGGGTTCGGCAATGGCGGCCAGGGCCGCAATCTCGCCGGCGTGGCTCATGCCCATTTCCACCACGGCCACTTCGTGGCCGGGCTCGAGCGCCAGCAGCGTCAGTGGCACCCCCAGGTGATTGTTGTAGTTGCCTCCGCTTTTGAGCACGCGCAGGCGGACCCCCAGTACCGCCGCGATCATTTCCTTGGTGGTGGTTTTGCCCGCCGAGCCGGTGATGGCGACCAGCGGTCCTCCCCACTGCCGCCGGTGCTGCCGGGCATCGTCCTGCAGCGCCCGCAGCGGGTCATCCACCACGCGCAAATGTGGCTGCAGAGCGGAGGAAAACTGGGGCGCGCGGGCCGCCGCCACGACCGCTGCGCTGGCGCCGCGGGTCAGGGCCGCCTCGACAAAGGCATTGCCGTCGCTGTGCTCGCCGCGCAGGGCATAGAAAACATCTCCGGGCTGCAAGGTGCGGCTGTCGATGCTGGCAGACATTGGTTTCCTGGGCCCTATCCCCTCCACCCCAGCCGCCCGAGCGCCGCCCGCGCCTGCTCGACATCGTCAAAATGGCGACGTTCGGCACCGACGATCTGGTGCGTTTCGTGGCCCTTGCCGGCGATCACCACGGTGTCGCCGGGCCGTGCGGCGGCGATGGCGGCGGCGATGGCGCGCGCCCGGTCGGGTTCCACTCCGCCGGCCGGCGCCGGGCCCCCTTCCACAATCTGCGCGATGATGGCGCCGGGATCCTCGCTGCGGGGATTGTCGCTGGTCACCAACACCCAGTCCGCATTCCGGGTGGCTGCCTGCCCCATGAGGCGGCGTTTGCCGCGGTCGCGGTCGCCGCCGCATCCGAAGACCACGCGCAAGGTGCCGGGTGTGATTTCCCGCGCCGTACGCAGCACCTGCTCCAACGCGTCGGGCGTGTGGGCATAGTCCACCAGGACGGTAAACGGCTGACCGGCGTGCACCTGCTCGAAACGGCCGCGTACCCGCGGCCATTGCCCCACGCCCGCCGCCAACTGTGGGAGCGCCAGTCCTAGCATCCAGCCGGTCCCCAGCGCCGCCAGCGTATTGAGCACGTTGAAGCGACCCACAAGCGGGCTGGCAACCTCAGCGGCAAATCCGTCGGGGCCGTCGAGCTGAAAGCGTGTCCCGGCGGGATCGTGGCGGAGGGCGGAGGCGCGCAGGTCCGCCCCAGGGCCCCACCCAAAGCGCGCAACTTCGCCCCGATAGCCACGCAGCATGTCATCCGAGGCGCTGTCGTCGGCGTTCACCACGGCCGCCCGCGGCGGCGGCGCCCCCTCACCCTGGAACAAACGTCGCTTCGCGGCGGCATAATTTTCCATGGTGATGTGGTAATCGAGGTGATCCTGGGAGAGGTTGGTGAACACGCCCACCTCGAAGGGACAGGCAAAGACACGCTCCTGCGCCAGCGCGTGCGAACTGACTTCCAGTGCCGCCGCTTGGCAGCCGGCCTCGACCATGCGCGCCAGCAGCTGATGCAAGTCGTAGGATTCGGGTGTGGTATGAGGGGAGGGCAGCACTGCCGAGCCTACATGGTACTCGACGGTGCCCAGCAGCCCGGTGCTCCATCCCGCCTGGCGCAGCATGGCCTCGATCAAGTACGCGGTGGTGGTCTTGCCGTTCGTGCCCGTAACCCCTACCAGGCGCAGGCGGCGCGCGGGATGATGAAACCAGTTGGCCGAGGCCAGCGCCAGCGCCTGGCGGGCATGGTCCACCTGCACCCAGGGGGCGGGCGTGGTTGGCGGCGCGGGCAGCTCGGAGAGGATCATCGCCGCGCCCTGGGCCAGAGCCTGGGGGATGAAATCGTGGCCGTCAAGCAGGGCACCACGGATGGCGACGAAAGCCCAGCCAGGGCGAATCAGACGGGAGTCGTAGTGCACTCCTGCCAGGCTGGCCGGCGGCGTCCCCTGGATGTGGCGGACTGCGATTCCCTGCAGCAGCTCCTGCGCGTTCATGCCTGTCCTTAGGGCGCGAAGCGCACCGTGATTGGGCTGCCGGGCGCGACGCGCGCGCCCGGCAGCAGCGATTGCGCCCGCGCTACTCCATTGCCATGCAAGTTGAGATCCAAACCCAGCCGTTGGCACAGCACGCTAACCCTGCGCAAGGATTGCCCGGCGAAGTCCGGCACCTGCACCAGCTTCCGGGCCTGGTACTCGAACACCACCTGGTTGGCGGCGGCCGCCGGAGTAGGTGGCGCGAAGACGGTGACCGGCCCGGAATCGAGCGCTTGGGATTCCTCGTGCGCATCCACGGCGGCAATATGGACCGAGGCGGGCGGGGTGAGACTTGGCGGAATGTCCTGCGGTACGCCGAGGTAGGGCAGGACCCGCTCGGCAATGGTTTTGAACACCGGTGCCGACACGTCGCCGCCCTCGTAGCTGCCGTTGTGCGGCGAATCGATCACTACCAGAATCGTCACCGCCGGGTTGTTGATCGGAGCAAAGCCGACAAAGGTGGCGACGTAGTTGGTCTTCGAATACCGGTGGGTTTTGGGATCCGCCTTCTGCGCGGTCCCGGTCTTGCCTGCCGCCGTGTAGCCGTTGAGCTGCGCCTTGCGGCCGGTTCCGCCCAGCACCACTTGGGCCATCATCTGTTTCATTTCATTGGCCACCAGCGGGCTCACGACGCGCCGTCCCTGCGCGGGCTGAAACGCCGGCGGTTGCGCGGGCACGGCTCCGGCGAAGCTGCCCAGCACCAGGCGGGGCGCGTGGTACACGCCGCCATTGGCCAGCGCCGAAACCATCGAAATTTCCTGCAAGGGCGTGACGGCGACTTCCTGCCCCATGCTCATCGCCGCCAGCGACAGGGCGGACCAGCGGGAGGGCGGGCGCAGAATGCCCGCCGACTCCCCCGGCAAGCGCACCCCCGTGCGCTGTCCGAAGCCATAAGCGCGCTCGTAGTGGTAAAACACCTCGTCGCCCAGCTTCATGCCGATCTTGATCGCCCCGACGTCGCTCGAGTGCTTGAGGATGTCGGTCACCGTGATCACCCCGAACGGCGCGTGGTCGTGGATGATGCGCCCCCCGATACGGATCGAACCCATCTGGCAGTTAATCAACTCCGTGGGTGTGATCAGGCCCTGCTGCAGCGCCGCCGACAGCGTCACCAGCTTGAACACCGAGCCGGGTTCGTAGGGATCGGAAAGGGCCGAGTCGCCCAGCCGCGAGGCAGGGGTATTTCGGAAATCGCTGGGATTGAAGCTGGGCGACTGCGCCAGCGCCAGAATCGCCCCGGTCTCCGGGTTTTGCACCATGGCGATGCCGCGCAGGGCGTGCTCCTCCGCCACGCGCTGATCCAGCGCCTGCTGCGCAATGAACTGGATATTCTGATCAATGGTGAGGACGAGGTTGCTGCCTTCGCGCGGCGGCTGCTCGATCTCGCTGTAGCTGTGGCCGCGCGCGTCCACCTCCTCCAGCGCCCGGCCGTTGTGGCCACGCAGCAGCCTGTCGAAGCTGTATTCCATGCCGCCCAGCCCGTGTCCGTCCACGCCCACATAGCCGAGCAAGCTCGCGGCCAGATCGCGCATGGGATAAAAGCGGCGCGACGCCGGCTGGGCGTGGACGCCGTCCAGGTGCAGCTCTGCGGTTGCATGCGCCTGCGCCGCCGTGACCTGGCGTGCCACCCAGACAAAAGCGCTGCGCGAGTCCAGGCGCTGCCGCAGCGACACCCGGTCCACCCTCAAAATCGGCGCCAGTTGTTCCGCCTCGGCAGCGGCATCGGTCACATGCCGGGGATTGGCGTACAACGACTCCACCGGCAGGCTGAGCGCCATGGGGGTGAGATGGCGGTCGAAGATCGTGCCCCGGTGCGCGCTCACCGTAACGTTGCGCTGCTGTTGATCGGCGGCGCGCAGCGCCAGGCCGCGGTGGTCCAGTACCTGCAACCAGAACAGCCGCGCCAGCACCACCAGCGCCCACAGGAGCAGAAACGCCTGCAGGCTGACCAGACGGTGGCGCGGACCGGATTGCCGTTCAGGCTTCATCAGCTACGAGCGGTTAGCGATTAGCCGTGTGCCGCCTCCTGCCTGGAGCTAACCGCTACAACCGCATGCCTTCGGTCAATGCAGCGAGGCGGTGACCGCCGGTGGCGCAGCCTGCGGCAGCGGCGTCACAGCGAGCGCCAGCACCTGCCCCGGCAGCGCGTTCTGCATGCCCAGATGGATCTGCGCCAAGTTGTAAATACGCTGCGGCCCTGTCAGCGCCGCCTGCTGCAGCACCAGGCCGCGGTTCCACTGCTCCAGTTTCGTCTCCAGTTGGCGCGCGTTGGCCAGGCGGTAGCCCAGTTGCAGCGTGGCGAAGCGCATGCCGGCATAGCCGAAGCCAAGCAAAAACAGCACCACCACCGCCCCCAGGGTGACGCGCTGCTCACGCCTCCGGCGCGGGTCCGCTACCCGTACCACGCGCGAGTTGTCGATTTGTTGCCGGAAGTAGATTTCCATATCCTTAGCCTCCGTTCCCGGCGGCGCGGCCGGCCAGCGGAAGCCCGGCGGGCGCAACCCCCGCTGACTGGTGCCTCCGGACCGCCCGCAGCCGCGCGCTCCGGGCGCGCGGATTGTGCGCCACCTCTTCTGCCCGCGGCCGCACCGCATGCGGCGTCAACAGTTCATACCAGCCCTGCCGCGCTCCCGCGCGGAAGCTCTGCTTCACCGGCCGGTCCTCCAGGGAATGAAACGCGATGATCACGGCACGTCCGCCCGGCCGCAGCCAGCCCGGCAGCGCTGCCAGCAATGCGGCAAGAGAGCGCAACTCCTGGTTCACGTAGATGCGCAACGCCTGAAACGTCCGTGTCGCCGGATGGATTCCGGCGCGCCGGCCCGGTTTCATTGTGCCGGCCGCGGCCGCCACCAGCTCCGCCAACTGACGGGTGCTGCGCAGCGGCCGCGACCGCACAATGGCTCTGGCAATTCTCCGCGACCTCCTCTCTTCTCCGTATTGGAAAATCAGATCGGCGAGCGTGCGCTCGTCGAATTGGTTGACCACCTGTTCCGCCGTCAGCTCCTGGCGCGGGTCCATCCGCATGTCCAGGGGCCCATCGGCGGTAAAACTGAATCCACGCGCGCCCGCACGCAATTGCATCGAGCTCAGCCCCAGGTCGGCGATCACGCCATCCACCTGTTCGAGACCCCAATGCGCGCGTGCTTCGGCAAAATCTCCCTGCCAGCTCTCCAACTTAATCTCCGGGACTCGCGCCAGCGCCGCCTGCGCCTGCGCCAGTGCCTCCGGGTCCTTGTCACAGCCATAAATCCGGCCCGTGCCCATGGTCTCAGCCACCCTCAAACTGTGTCCTCCCGCTCCCAGCGTGCAGTCCACGTACACTCCGTCGCGCCGCGGCGCCAAATACTCCACCACCTCATCCGCCATGACCGGAACATGTCCCGCTTCGGCCACAGCCGCCTAAATCCCGAGATCGGCCAGCGTTTGCTTATCCTCATCCGTGAACGCCTTGGCCTTCATCTCCGCCAACAGCCTCGCCTCATTCCACACTTCCAGGTATTGCAAGTACCCCAGCACGGCGACGTCGCCGCGCATCTCGGCCCTCTCGCGCAACACCGCCGGCAGGAGCAGCCGCCCCTGCCCATCCATCTCTACCGCCTGGCCGTAGTAGTTCGTCCGGCTCAACAGCTTTTGCTTTGTGGGGTGCAGGGAGGGCAGCGCCGCCAGTTTCGCTTCGATCGCTTCCCACACTGGCATGGGGTAAATGCGCGACTGCTGGCCGTCGAAGCTGGTGATGTAGAAGCGGTGCCCGGGATTGACCTCCTCCAGATGCGCACGGAACTCCGTAGGCAGTTTGAGCCGCCCCTTTTCGTCCACGCGCGCTGGATAATTGCCTCGCAGCATTTTGGCCAGCCCACAATGTACCACTTTCGACCACTCCTGCCCACATATTAGTGCGAGAAACGCGCCAGGCGAATAGAAAAAGTTGGGTATTCGGCCAGTTACGCGAAGAAAAGGCGAACGGACGCCGGCAAGCGCTCCAGGCGTCTCCCCGGAGCCACGTTTGGCAACTGCCCGTGCCCTGCAAGCAACTGATTAGGCATGCGAATGTTGGTGCTGGGTGGGACGGGCTTTTTGGGCCGGCCTCTGGTCCGGCATCTGCGCGCTGCCGGCCATGAAGTCGCCGTATTTCACCGCGGCCAGGACTGCCAGGAAGCGGCGCTGCACCTGCACGGCAGCCGGCGCGAGTTGGCGGCGTTTGCGCCCGCCATTTCCGCCTTCAACCCCGACGTTGTCGTAGACACAATCGCGGGCAGCGCCTCCGCCGCGCAGCAGACGATGGCGGCGGTGGCGGGCTACAACCGGCGCGTCGTGCTCATCAGCAGCATGGACGTGTACCGCGCCTGGGGCGTATTTTATGGCACCGAGGCGGGTCCGCCGGAAGTCGGACTGCTGCGGGAGACGTCGCCGCTGCGCGGTCGGCCAGGTCCGTATCCTCCTGCGGCGCTGGCGCAGCTGCGGCGCCTGCACCCGTGGATGGACGAGGGCTACGACAAGCTCGGCATGGAGTGCGCGGCGGCTGCCTGTGCGCGCGGCGGTTGGCATGGCCGCATCACCCTGCTGCGGCTGCCGCCGATGTATGGCCCGGGCGATGTGCACCACAGCCTGTATCCGCTCTGGCGGCGCATGCAGGACGCTCACCCCGCGATGGTGTTGCAGCGCGGCTGGGCGGAATGGCGCTGCGCACGCGGCTACGTGGAAAACATGGCGGCTGGGGTGGCTTTGGCGACTTGCGATGCTCGTGCCGCCGGGCGGGTCTACAATCTGGCCGATAACGGCAATGACTCGCAGATGGAATGGGCCGCCGCTGTAGCCGAAGCCGCAGGTTGGCAGGGAAAAGTGCTGACCTTGGCACCCGCCCTTACGCCTCCCGGTCTGCGCGTCACCGCGAATTTCGCCCAAGCCTGCGCCTCCGACACCCGGAGCATCCGTCGCGAACTGGAATTCCAGGAATCCGTAAGCCGCGGGCAGGCACTGGCGCTCACCTTGGCTTGGGAGCGGGCCCATCCGCCTGCGGAGGGTGAGGCAGCACCGTTCGATTACGCCGCCGAAGCCGCCGCCCTCAACGCCCTGGGCGTAGCCGCCTTGGCTGCTTGAGGTGGCACGGCCACCTCTTTTTGCGCCCGCTGGCGCTCGGGGCGTCTCCGAGTTGCCGCGTTCTGGCCATAAGCGGGGCGCGCGGCGCAGCCGCGCTGGGGCCCGCGCCAACATTAGCCTTAAGGGAAGAATTAATCATGATCTGGCCCGCATATGGGCTAGAATGTGCCGAGTTGTAGCTGTACGGGCAGTGGTACCTAATCATAAGGAGAAGACTATGCGGGTTCGATTCGTTGGGTGTGTGTGCGTGCTGGCGGCTGCCCTAGCGGCGTTCACGTTGCTGCCGCTTGCCTGGTCACAATCCACCTCATCCCTCAGCGGGCGGATTACCGATCCCAGCGGGGAAGCGATTCCGGCGGCCCAGATTACCTTGCTGGAGCCCACCACCGGACTCAAGCGCAGCGCAAGCTCCGACGTCCAGGGCGAGTACAACTTTGCCGCCCTGACGCCGGGCCATTACCAGCTCACTGTGACTCACCAAGGCTTTGCCACCACGGTCACCAACAACGTCGAACTTCTGGTCAACGTCCCCTCCACCGTCAACGTAGCCCTGAAGCTGGCCACCGTGGCCACCACGGTTGAGGTCACCGCCACCGCCCCGCTCGTCAACCACGTGGATGCCACCATTGGCAACGCGCTCGATCAGGAGCAAATCAAAAGCCTCCCCATGCCCGACCGCAACGTCGTGCAGTTGCTCGCCCAGCAGCCCGGCGTGGTCTTCCTGGGCACCCAGCCCGGGATCGCCCAGAGCAGCTTTGACACCCGCTCAGGCGCCGTCAATGGCATCCGCTCCGATCAGTCCAACGTCACCCTTGACGGCGTGGATGTGAATGATCAGCTCCACGGTTATGCCTTCACCAGCGTCCTCAACGTTCCGCCCGACTCCCTCCAGGAATTCCGCATCACAACTGCCGGTCCCACCTCCAGCGCCGGTCACAGCGCCGGCGCCCAAGCCGCCATGGTCACCAAAAGCGGCACCAACCAGTTCCACGGGTCCCTGTACGAGTACAACCGCAACACCGCCCTCAGCGCCAACGACACCTTCCTGAAAGCCTCGCAGATGGAAGCTGCGGCCCAGGCGGGCCAAAACATGAACGCCGCCAACCAGGCGGCCCCGCTCATCCGCAACGTCTACGGTTTCACCTTCGGCGGCCCTGCCCTCAAGGACAAGCTGTTCTTCTTCACCAACTACGAAGGCCGTCAGGACCGCGAATCCCAGGTGGAAACCCGCGAAGTGCCCACCGATAGCATGCGCGCCGGAAATCTGGAGTACCTCGACACCTCCGGCAATACCGTCACGCTCACTCCGGCTCAAATCGCCTCCCTGGGCGAGACTAACGGCCAGCCCGCCGCCGTTGCCGGCGTGGACCCCGCCATGGTCTCCATGTTCAACTCCTATCCCGAGCCCAACTCCAGCGTCCTCGGCGATGGCCTCAACACCGCTGCCTACGTGTTCGCCTCGCCCATCCCCGCCGGCTACGACACCTACATCGCCCGCGTGGACTACCACATCTCTCCGTCCGAAACCCTGTTCGCGCGCGGCGAGACGGAAAACTTCAAACTTAACGGCGCGCAGCAGTTTCCCGGCGAGGCCCCCAACCAAACCAGCTTCAACGACAGCCGCGGCCTGATCCTCGGCCTCACCTCCATCTTCTCTCCCACCCTGGTCAACAATTTTCACTACGGCTTTATCCGCCAGGGGGGCGCCAGCGTCGGTCCCTCCACTACCCCCGAGGTCTCCACCCGCAACCTCGACCAGCCCAACGGCATTGGCAATTACTCCCGCAACTGGACGGTGCCCGACAACAACATCATTGACGATCTGACCTGGAGCCGCGGCGATCACACCTTCGAGTTCGGCACCGACCTCGACCTGTCCCACACCAGCCAGCTCAGCACTGAAAACTCCTACTCCAGCGCCTCCCTCAACGGCTCCTGGATGCAATACGCGGGCTTCGCCAACGTCGCCGCCAGCGCCTATTATCCGCAAAGCGGCGGCTTCCCCGGCGTCCAACATGGCTTCTTCAACGACTACGACTACGCCATGATTGACCTGCTCGGCGCCGTCACCGAATACGACGCCACCTACAACTACACCAATACCGGTGCGACGCTCCCCCAGGGTGCGCCCATCCTGCGCGATTTTGCCGTTAACAACTACGGCTTCTTCGCTCAGGACCAGTGGCATCTCACGCCCAACCTGGTGCTAACCTCCGGGCTGCGCTGGTCTTACCAGCAGCCGCCCAGTGAGGTCAACGGCAATCAGGTATATGCCTGCGTAGCCGACAGCACCGGCACCTGCTCCAACGAAAACCTCAACGACTGGTTCCAGAACACCGGCCAGCTCGCCCAATCCGGCCTGCCGGCCAGCGATGCCGGCCAGGTCGCCTTCGAGCTCGGCGGTCCCGCCAACCACGGCCCCGCCATGTGGAACTCCGAGTGGGGCGACTTTGCCCCACGCATCGGCGTCGCCTGGTCACCCAATTTCGGCACCGGCTGGCTGTCAAAAATCTTCGGTGCGCCCGGCCAGTTTTCCATCCGCGGCGGCTACGACCTGCTCTACGAGCACTTCGGCAACGCCATCGTCAACACCTTCAGCAACGACGGCTCCATCGGACTCACCTCGCAGTTGTCTAGCGCCGAGGGCATTCCTATCGCCGATGCGCCCCGTTTCAGCTGTAGTTCCTGCCTGCCCGCTTCCCTCCAGCCCGCCGTTCCCCCCGGCGGCTTTCCCCAGGTTCCCGGCGCCACTTTCGGCAACATCGCGTGGGGCATGAACAGCAGCCTGCGCACCCCCTATGTCCATGAGCTCGACTTCTCGCTGACCCGCCAGCTGGGCCACCAGCAGTCGCTCTCGGTTAGCTATGTTGGCACCTTCGGCCGCCACCTGCCCATGCAGGAAGACCTCGCCCAACCCGCTGATCTGGTGGACCCCTCCAGCCACACCGACTATTACTCCGCCGCCCGCGCACTCGACAAGCTCGCCCTCGCCAACACCCCCGTCGAGAATGTCCAGGCCATCCCGTTCTGGCAACACTTCTTCAGCGCCTGGAACGGCCTTACCTCCAATGACATTAAAAGTGCCCTCGGCGCCTGCTCGCCCGACACTCCCGCCGGGCCCCTGAACGCCACCCAGGCCATGTACGAGTGGTGGAGCTGCAACGTTGCCGACGATACCACCGCCCTGTTCTCCGTGGATATCCCCGGCTCTGGCCTGCCCGCACCCACCACCGGCTTCTACAGCTTCACCCACGCCCAGTACGGCTCCCTCTACGCTTGGAACAATATCGGCACCTCCAACTACAATGCCCTCCAAGCCACCTACCAAGCCCGCTTCGGCAACAATCTTCAGGCCACCATCAACTACACTTGGTCCCATGCCCTCGATGAAGCTAGCGACGCCGAACGCAACGGCGCCTTCGACGCCATCAGCGGCGCCATTGTCAACGCCTGGGACCCTTACGCCCTCTACGCCGACGCTGACTTCAACATGGCCCAGCAAATCAACGCCAATTGGGTCTGGGCGCTGCCGTTCGGCCGCGGCCAGATGTTCGGCGGCGGCGCCACTGGCCTGCTCGATCAGATCATCGGCGGCTGGCACCTCTCCGGCGATTTCCTCATGACCTCCGGCCTGCCAGCCACCGTCAGCGATGGCCAGCAGTGGTCCACCGATTGGCAGCTCTCCGGTGAGGGCGTCCTCACCGCCCCCATCACCGGCATGCAAACCACCTACGCTACGCAGGGCTCGTTCGGCCAGGGCCCCAACCTGTTCGCCAACCCTGGGGCGGTCTTCAACGACTTCGCCTCCAACCTCCCCGGCCAAAGCGGCACCCGCAATCCCCTGGTCGGCAATGGCAACTTCGGCATTGACACCGGCCTCGACAAGACCTTCTCCCTGGGCGAGAGCAAAACCCTCGGCATCGGCTGGGAAGCCTTCAATCTAACCAATACCGTGCGCTACGACGTCAACACCGCCTCCCTTCGCCTCGATCACGACAAGACCTTTGGCAATTACACCAGCTCCCTCACCCAGCCGCGCTTCATGCAACTGTACCTGCGCTTCTCCTTCTGAGCAGAGCCGAGTCCAAACGCGGTAGCAACGTTGGCGCGGGCACCAGCGCGGCTGCTTCGCCCTGCTGGGACTGCGCAGGGCGAATTGCGCCTCGCGACCACCCCAAGGCGCCTGCGTATTTCGCCGGGGGCGCTCGCTGGGACGCTCGCCCATTCCGAATTTCGCGGCCCTTCGCGCCGATTTTGCCCACGATGCAAAGCGGCGCGACCCCCGCGAAGTGTCAAAGGTCCCAACCAGTCTTAAGTCGGGTCCGTCGCGCTGGCTTCCTGCGCCACTTGGGCCACGCCTGGCGGGTGGCGCGCGGGGTAGAGATCGGCAAACAGCGCGAACAGAAGCGCGACGATGAGGAAGACCCAGAGACTGCCTTCTGGTCCGATCGAGCCTCCAGTAATCCAATGCGAACCATGAAACGTCGGCTGCAATAGCCGCCCGCGGCTGATCGTGCCGCTATCGGGTACGCCGTAGACCCAACTCTCACAGAAGTCCCAGGCGGCGTGCATCCCCACCGCAAACCACAGGCTGCCGGTGCGTTGCCACGTAAAGCAGAAAAAAAGTCCGATCAGGCCGGCGCTGAGCGCGCCCATCCAGGCCTCGCCGCCGTTGAACAAATGCACGCCGCCGAAGCCGGCGGAAAGGATAATGGCTGCCGTCCAGAACCCTGTGCCTTGCGACAAGGTGGTGAGCGCATAGCCGCGGAAGCAGTACTCCTCAAAAAAGCCCACCGCCAAAAACGACAACGCCCACTCCAGCCCGAAGCGCGGAATGGCCGCCCCGCGCAGCACCAGGTCGCCAAACGCCATGTCGCCGCTGAAAAATATCAGCAGCAGCAGCACGCTCAGCGCAATCACGCCCCAGAGCACGCCGCGCCAGAACATTCCCCCGAAAACCTGGCGCCCGCGCAGCCCGTAGCTGCCCAGCGGACGGCGTTCCAGCCGCGCCATGATCCAGGTGATGAACAGAATCCAGAAAAACAGCACCGCTTCGTTTATGGCCGTCATCCACGGCGAAACCAACCCGCCACCGGTCGCCGCCGCTGCGCCCGCCTGGGTGCGCAGTAGTAACGCTAGCATCACCAGCGCTCCGGGAATGCCGGCCGCCAGCAGCACGAACACTGCCACGCGCCAGCCGGCGCGCAAGCTGGCAAAGGTACGGCTGTCGGGTTGCGAGAACCAAAAGCCCATGGGCCTATTATTGCTTGTCCCGAAGTTGGGGATAGAGCTTGAGGGCGGTGCCGCGCAGCACCGCTCGCGCCATCGTCAGCGCCTGCGAACGGGTGATCTCGTGATCCTCGAGCATGCCGGTGAGCGCCAGCGCCAGCCCCTGGCGGGCGTTCGATTCCATCTGGTAGCCGATTTCTTCCCAGTCCTCCGCTCCTGCTCCGGGCGAGAGATCGGTGCCGAACATAACCTTGTCGGGGTAATACTCCAGAAAGGTCCGAATGTTGCGGGCGATCTCGTGGGGCGGCAGTAGCCACGTCTGGCCGGAAATATCGGTATAGACATTGGGTTTAGCCAGCAGTGCCGCCACCAAGTTGGTATACGGTCCGAGTCCGCCATGCAGCAGCACGAAGTTGGTGTGGCGCAGGCTGGGATCGTTGAACACATCCATGAGCAGCGCCGGGTTAGCGCCGCGGATATCGAAGTAGGAGCCGCAGCCGAAGCCGGTGTGGAAGTGCACCGCCAGCCCCAAGCGGCCCGCCTCCAGCGCAATCGCGTGGAAAATGGCGTCTTGCAAGGGATAGTAGCGCCCGGCGCCCGGCGCGCCGCCCGCCGCATAGACCACTCGCGCCAGCTCCAGGTTGGGCCGGTGAAAGTTGAGCGGACGGAGATAGGCAGCCTCGAACTTGATCGCCACCGCCCCAGCTGCTTGTTGCGCCTCCAGCGTGGGGACCACCACCTGCTGCAGGTATTCGTCCAGCGTGGCTGGAGGATGGCTAAAATGCTGTGCGGCCAGATACGACTGCAGGATTCCCGCCTCCCGGCCAAAGAAGAACTGGCGGTCGCTGTTGACCTCGGCCAGCGCCGCTGTATCGAGCGGCAGCAGCAGGGCATCGTCAAATGCCACCCAGCGAAAATGCGGCGGCGCCAAGCCCGGTCCCATGGCCACGCGGTTGGCAAATTCGGTCTGGATGCCAAGCTTGCTCAGCACCCAGTCCGGATACGCCCGTCCCAGCTTGGCCTTCATTCGCGCCTTGGCGGCGAGTTCCTGCTGCGCGGTGGCCGCCCCGAACAGCACCCTCCAGGCCTGCCGGAAAATGGGGTTGTCGGGCCGGCTGACCCAGGTCGGCGGAATGGGCTCGGCGGCGGGGCAGGGAAGCGCGTCGTAGTTGGTATCGGCCACGCCGTTGACGGGCAACGCCGGCGGATGCGCATGATCGTCAACCGCGGGTATGGTCCGGATGGCCGCCAACAGCGCTCCGTCGGCAGCCTGCCCCGCGGTCAACGCCGTGAGCACAAGGCAAATCCCCGCTGTACGCCGCCACATGCTGCCCAGTGTACGCCACATATAATGAAGGCGGCGGGGGCGCGTAGCTCAGTTGGACCAGAGCATCGGCCTTCTAAGCCGACGGTCGCAGGTTCGAATCCTGCCGCGCCCGCCAATCGTTTCAATCAGTTAGCGCGGCCGGCCGCTTTTGCTTCGGAAAAGTTTGGGGAAAGTTGGGGGACCACGATGCAATTCCGGGCCGTTGGCGCCATCGTTGACGGTTTCCAGGTGAATATCTTGTCGAGACCGAGGCCAGAGCCTAAACTACCGATTGGTATTGCAGCCCGGAATTACGGTTGAAAAACAGCATGCCGTTGACAGCTGGTTCGGGGTGGTTTCTTTGGGATAGTCCCAGAGTTCGGTTAGCCGCTGCTGCCTCCAGCCGCGAATCGGCATTTCGGCGAAATACTTGTCGGTCAGTGTATTTTCGGCCGCGACCCAGCGGCGCAGCTCCGGGCCACGGAGCCCGGTTGCATAGCACCTCCGGGGATATACTGGCGTGGATAATCCCCCATGCCCGCAGCCCCGCCCAGCCCTGGAACTCGCATTGCTCACTACGAGATCGTTCGCTTACTCGGCCGCGGCGGCATGGGCGAAGTCTACGAGGCGCGCGACACGCTGTTACATCGCGCGGTTGCGCTCAAGCTGCTGCCCGAAGGCTTCGCCCAGGATTCGGCGCGCGCCGGGCGTTTCCAGCGGGAAGCGCGCACGCTCGCCGCGCTCACGCACCCGAATATCGCCACGCTCTACAGCTTCGAGCCTGGCCCGGCGCGCGCCTGTCTGGTAGTCGAACTGGTTGCGGGCGAGACGCTGGCCAAGCGTTTGGCGCGTGGGCCGATTCCGGTGCCGGAAGCGCTCGAGCTGGCGCGGCAAATTGCCTCGGCGCTGGAAGCGGCGCACGAGCACGGCATCATTCATCGCGATATCAAACCTGCCAACATTCAAATCACGCCGGAAGGCCAGGCCAAAGTGCTGGATTTCGGCCTCGCCCGCGCCGGGCTGGCCGCCGATCCCTCCGAAGCGGTGACGGTTCCCGATCCCGCGACCGAAAGCGGCGCGATTCTGGGTACACCGGCGTACATGGCGCCCGAGCAGGCCCGCGGCCAAGCCACCGACGCCCGCACCGACGTCTTCGCCTTCGGATGCCTACTCTACGAAATGCTCAGCGGCCGCCGCGCCTTTGCCGCGCCCACCTCCGGTGATGCGTTGGCTGCGGTGCTCACCGCGGAGCCGGATTTCGCTTCTCTGTCGCCCCATCTGCCGCCGCGGCTGCTAGCGCTGCTGCGCCGGGCGCTGGCCAAATCGCCGCGCGAGCGCTGGCAGGCAATGGGCGATCTGCGCTACGAAATCGAATACCTGCAACACGATTCCGGCGCGGCGACGGTCACAGCCGCGAGGCCGCCGTTCGCGCGCCGCGCTGCGCCGGTCATCGCGGCCGCCGTCATCGCGGGCGCCATCGCCGTCTTTTTCAGCCTGCGCTTGCGGCCGAAGTCCGCCTCGCCCATGCCGGTTCAGTTCAGCTTCGACGTTCCCGCTGCGGGCGGGGGAGGTGCTGCGCTCAAACCGATTGCTATTTCCCCCGACGGCTCCGCTGTCGCGCTCGCCACCCTGCAGGTCTTGTATCTGCGCCGCATGGGCCAGGAAGCGCCACAGACGGTCTTCCAAGCGATGGGTCTGCGCTCGCCCGCGTTTTCGCCCGACGGTCGCTGGATCGCGTCCTGGTCCAATGCCACCGGCGAGCTGCAGAAAATTGAGATCGGCGCCGGCCTGCCCGTCACCCTGGCTTCGGTTGCCCAGCCCAGCGGTATTTCCTGGTCCAACAACGGAGAAATTCTGCTCGGCGGCGGTGGTACGGGAAATGTTCTCGAAGTTCCCGCTGCTGGCGGCCTGCCCCGCACCTTGTTGAGCACCGAAGCCCAGGGACTCAACTGCTGCCCGCAGTTGCTTCCCGACGGCAAGCATGTTTTGCTAACCATTTTTCCGCCCCCCTTCAGCGCCTCGACAGCTCAGATCGTGGTCGAGCCGCTACAGGGCGGCCCGGCCCAAGTGGTGGTTAATAGCGCCTTTGATGCTCGCTATATCGGCTCCGCCACTTCCGGCGCCGTTTTTTACGCCGTCGGTTCAACCCTGATGCGCGCCTCGTTCGATCCCGCCACGTTGCAACTCGGCTCGCCGCAACCCGTGCTGCAAGGGATGGCGTGGGCGGCCGGAATCTCGAGCGCTCACGCCGATTACGCCGTCGCCGAAAACGGTGCTCTCGCCTGGATTTCCGGCTCCGGCCGGAACCCCGATACTTCTGTCGCCCTGATCACGCCCACCGGTCAGCACAAGCTTCTGACGCTGCCTGCCGGGCTCTACGTGGATGCGGTGGCCTCGCCTGATGGTCGCGAGTTGGCGATCCAGAGTGCCGTCGCTGGTGGCAACTACGCCGTCAACGTTGTTCCGATTGCCGGCGGCTCGCTGCGGCGGCTGACCTTCGCTGGCTCAAGTGGCATGCCCATCTGGAGCCCCGATGGCCGCTACGTGGCCTTCGAATCTACCGAGCCTGGAAATCGCGAAGGCTTGTGGGTGCAGCGCGCCGACGGCAGCCGGCCTGCGCGCAACCTCAGCTACGCGCCCGGCGACGAAGTCACCGCGCCCGATTCCTGGTCGCCCGACGGCCGCACCATTCTATTCAGCCGCCACCTGGCCAGTCTGGGCGTCGGCGTCTGGAGCATCCCGGCGGCGGGCGGCAAACCAAAGCTGCTCGTGCGCGGCCGGCCGCATGCCGGAAGTGCCACATTTTCACCCGACGGTCATTGGTTCGCCTACTTTTCCGACCAAAGCGGCCGCAGTGAAATCTGGGTGCAGCCGTTTCCGCCCACCGGTGCGCGGTACGAAGTCAGCTATGGCGGCGGCGCTTACCCGCGTTGGTCCTCCGACGGCAGGCTTCTCTACTATCTCGCCCCGGACGACGGTATGCCCCGGGTCCTGACCGAGGTCAGCGTGCAATTCACGCCCTCGTTCAGCGCCGCTCCGCCGCATGCACTGCCAGGCATCAGCACCGGCTGGATGACCCTTGGAGAGCGCGTATTCGATGTCCTGCCCGGCGGCGCGGGCTTTGTCGGCGCGGTCACCAATGCTGCCCGCGCCGGAGCCTTCGGCTCGACCCGCATCCACGTCCTTCTGCACTCATTGTCGGTTCCGCGCTGAGTCACACTGGGCAGGTGGGCTTGCATCGCTTTACGTAGGGGATGCACTGGCGGTCCTCATGCTCGCTGCGCAAGCCCAGAGCCGTGTGCACCTGCCGTTCACGCCCAATGTTGGCGCATATCGCCCCACCCCGCTCTCTACCGGAGCAGCGGGTCCGGGGCTCCGCTACCGGTGCGAGCGTTGCTTCAGTTTTTCCCTACCTGGTTGGCAGCAGCCACGTCGGCTTGCAGCCGCACGATGCCCTCGTTGGCATTTTCAATATACAGGTTCGCAACTTGTACCATCCCCGGCGTGGGCGCCACGAAGACCGAGCTGATCCGGCTCGAAATCCTCCACATCCAGGACCGCAGCAGATCGGGATATACCAGTGAGCCTTCATAGGACTGAATCTTCAGGTCCACCAGAGCGTTGATGTCCGTGCTCAGGCGGGTGATCGCCGGCTGTGCCTGCGGGGCCATCGAGCTGGTCGCCATGACGGCCTTCTGGAGCGCGCTGCGCGCGTCAATCGCCCGGTTCAGGTTGATATCCAGAAGGTTCATAGCCTTATGAATTCGCATCAGCAAATCGAAGCGTTCTTGCAGTTGCTCCCGGGTGGTATGCAAGTTTGGGTCGAGTTTGACCACCAAGGGCTGCTTCTGCGTGATGCCGCCATAGGTCAGCGTTACATAGTAGGTGTCGGGCACAACTTCCGGCCCGATCGGCGCGCCATTTTGTTGCGCCGAGCTAAATATACCCTTCACGTCTACCGCGGTTGGATAGCGCAGATTCCAGAGGAAGCGGTTCATGCCAGGATGCAGCTTAGCGGGTTTCGTCGTCCCGCCGAACGCCGTCCGTGTAGCCTTCAGCGGCAGCGTGAAGCTATTCACCAGCTCGCCGCCCGCGGTGGTAAAGCTCAGCTTGACGGGCGTGCTGCCGTCGTAGTCAGACGGAAGGTGGAACAGCACCGCGGCGCCCGCCGCCAGGTTCTCGCCTCCCGGCCCCCTACCTCCAAAGCCGCCCCTGCGGCTCGCCAGCCAGGTCTGCTGCGGCTCAAACAGGTAGGGCGCGGAGGGAGAAACCCGGGCGCTGCCCAATTGCTCGAGGAACTGCAGGTCATCGAGTACCCAGAAAGCGCGCCCGAAGGTGGCCAGCACCACCGCATGCTGCTGGGGTTGAATCTCGATGTCATTCACGCGAACCGCGGGCAGGTTGAGCGTCAACGGCTGCCACTGCCCACCGCCATCCAGGCTGAAATACACCGTCCTGCTAGTCGCCGCAAACATCAAGTCGGGGTCGTTCGGATCCTGACGCACACTCTCAACATACTCATCCTGCGGCAGTCCGGCCATGATCGGCGTCCAGGTACGGCCGTAATCGGTGGTCTTGTAGAGGTAGGGATGGAAATCATCCCAGTCATACCGGCTCGCCGACAAATAGGCGGTGCCCGCTTGTGTGTGCGACGGCTCGATGCAGGTGATCGTGGACCAGGTGGGCAACTCCGGCGGCCGCACTGGGGTCCAGTGTCCGCCTCCATTCGTGGTCACATACACCAGACCGTCATCCGAACCCGTCCAGATGACATTGTCCGCCAGCGGAGAAAAGGCGATCGAGGAAATCGTGTCGAACATCTCCTCGCCGGTCACGTCCGCACTGATCGGCCCGCCCGGCCTTCCCTGTTTCGTCTTGTCGTTGCGCGTCAGGTCCGGGCTGATGGCTTTCCAATGGATACCGTGATCGAAGGTCACCAGCACCACGTTGGCTCCCATCACGAACTCGCTGGGGTTGTGGGAGTTGAACAAGGCCACGTGATGGTTCCAGCCGAAGCGGTACTTGATCTTCGCTCCGCCAAGTCCAAACTTGAAGGCCGGCCACGCGCTGACGAGCGTGGACAAACCCGTCCGCCGGTCATCCCTCCACTCGTCGCTGTAATATCCGCTGGCATAGGTGATCCAGGGCCGGCCGGGTGCCGGCACCACCCAGCTCATCTCACCGCCTTGCACGGTGGGCCAGACCGCCGGAATTCCCCCGCCGGCCACCGCGCTGGGCCCGTCGTCGGACCCGCGATCCTGCTGGGCGCCATAAATATGGAACGGGAACTGGTCGTCGAGATTGGCGTGATAGAACTGTCCGGTCGGCTGGTTGTCTTCCGAACTCCAGGTCTGGCCGCCGTCACGGGACACGGTCGCGCCGCCATCATTGCCTTCAATCAGAATTTGCGGGTTGTCCGGATTGATCCAGAACGCGTGGTTGTCGCCGTGGGGCGGATGCAGGGCGATCAGCTTCTTGCCCGCATCATGCGACACGTAAACGCCGACGTTGGGCAGGTAGATGGTGTTCGGGTCTTTCGGGTCCACATACACACGCCCGTAATAGAACGCGCGTTGCGTGATGTCCTGGCTGAGGTTGATCAGCCGCCAGCTTTGGCCGCCATCGTCGGACCGGAACAAACCGCCGGCTTGCCCCTCGTATTTTGCCTGAATGAGCGCGTACACCACCTCGGGATCGCTGGGAGCGATCGCGATGCCCACCTTGCCGAAAATGCCCGTCGGCAGCCCCGGCCGGTGCGTAAGGTTCGTCCAGCTTGCGCCGCCATCGGTGGTCTTGTAAATGCCGCTGCCTGGCCCGCCGCTCGAAAACGTCCAATGCCGGCGCTGCATCTGCCACATGGCAGCATAAACCACCTGTGGGTTGGACGGATCCATAGCCATCGTAATCGCGCCGGTATGGTCGTTGACGTAGAGAATCTTCTTCCACGTCTGGCCGCCGTCGCTAGTCTTGAAAATGCCCCGCTGCGGGTTGGGACCGAACAGGTGTCCCAGGGCGGCAACGTATACGATGTCCGGGTTATTCGGGTCAATCAGGATCCAACTGATGATGTGGGTGTCGCGCAGTCCACTGTATTGCCAGGTCTTGCCGCCGTCGCTGGACTTATACATCCCCTCCCCGGTGGTAACCGTATTGCGGGGAGCGGAATCGCCCGTGCCCGCGTAAAGGATTTGGGGATTGGAGGCGGCAACCGCCACGGCGCCGATGCTGCCGGCCTTGAAGTATTTATCGGAAATGTTCTGCCAGGTAGAGCCGTAGTTGGTGGTTTTCCAGACTCCTCCTCCCGCCGTACCCATGAAAAACACGTTCGGTTCGGCGGCAATGCCGGCCAGGGTGGTAACACGCCCGCCGGTAAAGGGTCCCAGGCTGCGCCAATGGAGCGCATGGGTCAGTTGTCCGGCCGGCACTTGTCCGGCCGCCGCCAGCGGCAAGATCAGCGATAGGCAGGAAACCAGCAGAAGTTTGCGCGCGTTGAGCATCACGGAGTCTCCCTGTTTGAAAACAGACTGAGTGTAACCCGTTCGCCCCCAAAATAAAACCGAGCGCCCGGGTTCGGCTGCGCAGGAATCGGACGCTTCCTTGCCAGGCGCGCGACGCTGCGCCGCGCTCCCACCCCAAGGCGCAAGCGCCTTGGGGGCCCTGGGGCTCCCACCCCAAGGCGCAAGCGCCTTGAGGGCCCCGGGGCTGGGGCCGCGCCTGCATATTTCCCCGGGGGCGCTCGCTGGGACGCTCGCCCGTGCCGAATTTCGCGGCCCTGCGCGCCGATTTTGCCCACGGTGCCAACGGCGCGCTCGCGCATAGTAGACTCAGAGGGGCATTGGAGATCACTCCGACAGAAACGGCGCGGCTGCCTGGAGGCGACCAGGAAGCCAGCCAACGGACAGCACCGGGCAGCGGTGTCCAGCCCCGGCCGAACCCGCCGGATGGCGCCGGCAAGCGCTGGCCGTGGGACGCGGGCGCGCCTCCGACGGTGGCCGCAAGCCTGTCCTGTCCCATCCGCGAGTTGGGCCTGAAGGTGGAGGGCTCACCGCTGGAAGCGCACGTCGAACGCCTCTACCGGGAACTCGAGCGCAAGGGGCTGGGCCAGTTCCGTCCGCGGTGTTATCTGACCGACGAATGGGGATGTCCGTCGGGTGAACCCGTCATTGGCATACCCTTCTACCTCGCCGATGAACGCCTGGCATGGCTGGAGCGCGAGACCAATGACCTTGAGACCGGGCGTGAGGTCATGATGTACCTGCGCCATGAAGCCGGCCACGCTTTCAACTATGCCTACCGCCTTTATCGAGAGCCGGAATGGCGGACCCGGTTCGGGCCCTACCGCCGCCCGTATCGGGAGCACTACGCGCCGATAGCCTTCTCGCGCGACTACGTGCGCCACATTGGCGGCTGGTACGCGCAAAAGCATCCCGACGAGGATTTTGCCGAAACCTTCGCCGTCTGGCTGACGCCGGGCTCGCGCTGGCGGCAGAAATACCGCGCCTGGGGCGCGCTCGCCAAACTGCGCTACGTTGAGCGCACCGCGCGCCGCCTGCGCAGTGCGGCCCCGCTGCGGGCGCGCGGCCGCACCGACATCACCACCGCGGAAATGGAAGAAACCGTGGGTGAGTTCTATTCCCGCGCGCGCTCGGAACAGGAGGTCGAACAGCGCCAGGCCACCGCGGAATGGAACCAAATCCTGGCTGCCAACGACGGCGCTCCCGCCGGATCGCTCACGTTGGACGCCGATTTGGCCGATATATTCAACGTGCACCCCCGCCGCCGCCGCGGTCTGCGTCCCGCCGCGGCCTTGGTCGCCGAACATCGCAAGACCATCACCGACAAGGTGGCGTATTGGACCGAGGTGCCGCGTCCGCTGGTGAGGAGACTGATGGAGGCCATGGAGAAGCGATTGCAGGTGCTGGCGCTGCCGGCCGAGCAGGCGCGCACCGCCGAGCACTTGGCGGAACTGACCACCTACACCACCGCTCTGGCGATGAATTTCCGGGCGCGCCGTTCCCGGCGCCGGCGTCCGGGGAAGGCCACGGGGTAGGGCATGGACAACCATCTCAAAGTCGCCATCGTTTATGACACCTGGGAAGAGGCGGAGGCCCCCGCCGCCGCCCCCGAACCCGCCCCCCGCCGCCGCGCAACCTCGCGCCAGCGCCAGCGCAAGCGCGACAAGCCCGACCGCGAGGAAATCTTCGAAGCCTTGCAGAAGCTCGGCCACGAGCCCACCTATTACGCCCTCGACGGCCGTGACGCCACCCTGTTGGGCCTCGCCAAATCTGATGCCGACCTGTTCTTCAACCTCACCGAATCCTATGCCGGCGACGACACCCGCGACGTTCACCTCGCCGCCTACTTTGATCTCCTCGGCCGCCCCTACACGGGTGCCGGACCCCACGCTCTCTACCTCGCCCAGGACAAGGCCCTCGCCAAAAAAATCTTTGCCTTCCACTCCATCCGCACCCCCAGCTTCGCCGCCTGCTACAAGGGCCGCCTCGACCATGCCCACGACGTTGCTTTTCCCTTGATCGTCAAGCCCGCCAGCGAGGACGGCTCGGTCGGCATCGAAGCCAGTTCGGTCGTGCAGAACGTCAAGGAGCTGATGCAGCGCATTGACTACATCCACGAAGCCTTTGACTCCCCGGCGCTGATCGAGGAATACATCGAGGGCCGCGAGCTTTATGCCGCCATCCTCGGCAACGGCTCGCCCGAAGTCTTGCCGCTCATCGAGCTCGATCTTTCCCGCCTCCCTG
This sequence comes from Terriglobales bacterium, assembly GCA_050747905.1. GTDB lineage: Bacteria > Acidobacteriota > Terriglobia > Terriglobales > SCQP01 > SCQP01. The sequence goes on from JBOGKQ010000007.1 coordinate 78,166, forward strand.
AAGGCACCCCCAAAATCGCCACCGCCGAAGTCAAGTGGGAACGCGGCACCGAGGCCTACAAACTCACCAAATCCGCCCCCGTCGAGGACTTGCCCGAGCCCGTCGCCGCCGATCTCGCCTCCTCCGCCCTCGCCGCCTACCGCGCCCTCAAGCTGCGCGACTACGGCCGCATTGACCTCCGCCTTACCCCCAAAAACGAGGTCTACGTGATCGAGGCCAACCCCAATCCCTGGCTCTCCAGTGGCGCCGAATTCGCCATGGCCGCCAAAAAGGCCGGCCGTTCCTACAGCCAGTTAATCGCCGAAATCCTTGCCCTGACCCAGCAGCGCACTGCCGCCCAGGTGTAGAGCAAAACCAGCGCGTTTGATAGGCGCGGGGCGCCTCAACGCTGGTTTTGCTCTAGCCTGGGGCTGCGCCCCGCACCGGCAACTCCAGGTGGGATGGATAGTGAGCGCTGCGGTAAATCCGCTGTGTCGCCTTCCGGAACGCACTCGCCGGCGCCAGGAAAATGTTCGGCACAAATGTCTGTGGATTGCGGTCAATCAGCGGAAACCAACTGCTTTGCAGCTGCACCATGATCTGGTGGCCCGCCAGAAAGCAATGATCGTTGGTGCGCAGCGAAAAGCTGTAGAGCTCAGGCCGGTTCGGGGCTATCGGCTCGGGATGCTCAAAGCTCGTCCGGAACCGCCCCCGGAACACCTCGTCGGCAATCATCAGCTCGTACCCGGCCATCGTCGGCTGTGCCGGATAGCTTTGCGGATACACGTCAATCAGTTTCGCAACCCAGTCGCTGTCGCTCCCCGTCGTCGCCGCGTACAACTCCGCCTGGACGTTGCCCGCAATGCACACCGCCTTTGCCAGCACCGCGCTCGTCCAGCTCACCGTGTCCGGGCGGTTGTCCACAAACCGCTGATCCTCCGTCAGCCAGGTATACCACTGGCTTCCCGGCCCGTATGTCTCCTGGATCGGCCGGTGCCGGTAGGGCACCGGATGCGCTGGGTCAGATAGATAGCTGTCAAACGCCCCCCCGGAATTGCCCTCCGGCTTCGCCCACCCCAACTTGTGGTCCGCCTCCATATACAGCGCTCGCTCCGTCACCCCCGCCTCGGGCGGCCACGCCTGGTACTGCTGCCACTCATTCGCCCCCGTCGCAAACGTCCGCACCCGCGCCGGCAGCGTGCCCTCGCCCTTCAGCCAGTACGCAAACCATGGCGCCTGAATCCGCTCCCGAAAGTAGCTGCTGGTCGCACTGCCAAACTCCACCGGCCCCAAATGCTCCCCCGCGCCGTGCGCCCAGCCGCCGTGGTTCCACGGCCCCACCACCAGATAGTCGTAGCGGTGTACGTCATGCGCCGCCAGCGTCTCGTAGATCTCCACCGGTCCGTAAAAATCCTCCTGATCCCACCACCCCGCCACGTTCAAATCCGGCACGCTCAGCTGCAAATCTTTCAGATACGGATAAAACGCCTGCTTCTTCCAGAACGCATCATAGTTCGGATGATTCACAAAGTCATTCCACGTCGGCAGCCGCCCATGGACGACATTCTTGTTGACATTGGAAAGCGGTCCCAGCCTCAGGTACCAGCCGTAGGTGTCGTAGACGGGGAACTGAAATCGGAAATTGGTTTTCCCGGTCTCCATCATGGCCGCGTACTCGAAGCCATAGCTCAGCCGGAAGGCGCCGTTATGGTGAAAGTCGTCCCCCAGAAACATATCCGCTGGCGAGGCCTGCTCCGACACCGCCTTCAGCGCCGGATGCGGCTCCAGCAGCGCCATCGTGGTCAGCCAGCCGCCGTAGGAAATGCCCAGCAATCCGGCTCGGCCGTTGTTTTGGGGCACGTTCTTCAGCAGCCAGGTGATGGTGTCGTAGGTGTCGGTGCCCTCGTCAATCGAATGCAGGTCGCTGCGGTCACGCGGAGGCCGGTTCATCACGAACTGTCCCTCCGAGCCATAACGCCCGCGAATGTCCTGCATCACGAAGATATAGCCCTGCTTCAGCATGACCGGATACGAGCCCAAAAGCGTGCTGTATCCTTGCGCATCATCGCTGGTGCCATAGGGCGTACGCGTGATCAGAAACGGCAGCGGCGCATGCGGCGCGCGGGGCGTGTAAATTTCCGTATGCAGGCGCACGCCATCGCGCGTCGGGATCATCACGACGCGCTTGCTGTACAGCGCGGGCCAATTCGCCGCCTGCCCCAAACAGGCAGCCGCCAGCGCCAGGCTCAGAACCAGAATCCGCCGCAAGCTTCTCTCCTGGACGGGGACTATACCAGATTCATGGCAGCTAGATAGCCGCCGCATGGGTCGGCAACAGGAGGGCGACCCCCGCGAGACGCTGGTTTGGCGCTAGTTCTCGTGGTGCATCCAGACGTCTGCGGAAATGACCGCGGAGGAATCCAACGTTGTGCCGCCCAGGCTTACCCGCACCATGTAGGTGCCGGGCGCCAGCAGCGGACCTTGGCCGGTGAAGCGGCCAAAGTAGCCGCCTCCGCCGGCGGAAACGAACGGCACTCCCGTCCCCGCGCCGCGGCCAAAGCCGCGGAAGCGGTTGTTGCGCGCGCCTGGCGGCTGCGGCGGTACGGGGCCGCGCATGTTCCACTGGAAGCGGTTCATGCCCGCGTGCACGTCCTTCTCCTTCATGGTGCTGACCACTTTTCCGCCCTGCAGGAAATCAATGGTGGCCGGCCCCATGTCGTTTTTCGCCCAGATGCTGATGGCGGTGCCGCCTTGTGGGTTTTGACCATGGAAGTCGTCTTGGAAAAGGTTGGGCTGGTGCTCGCTGTCGTTCTTCCACTCCACCGCCGACCGCGGCGGGAACAGATAGACACTGGCATCGCCGATGCGATTGAGATCCTCCAGGGGCGAGATGTCATCGCAAATCCAGATCGAGCGTCCATGCGTGCCGAGGATCAGGTCGCGGTCGCGGGGATGGATCAGGATGTCGTTCACCGGAACTTCGGGCAAGCCAGTCATGAATTTCTCCCAATTCTGGCCGCCGTTGGTGGTGATGAACAGGCCGAACTCGGTGCCCACGAACAGCAAGTCAGGGTTGCGCGAGTCCTCGCGCAACGCCTGAATCTCGCCGAGGGCGGGCAGGTTGGCGGTGACATCGGTCCAGGTTTTGCCGTAGTCAGTTGTCTTGTACAGATAGGGGCGATAGTCGTCGTTGCGGTGATTGTCGAGCGCCACGTAGGTCACCGCGCCGCTGAAGTGCGAGGGTTCAATGCGGCTCACCAGCACGTAGCCCTTGGGTGCGCTGGGCACGCTCGTGGTGAGGTTGTCCATCACGTTGGTGAAGGTTTGGCCCCCGTCAAGGCTGAGCTGCAGGTTGCCATCGTCGGTGCCCACCCAGATTTCCCCCGGTTGCGAGGGCGATTCGCGCACCTGCGTGGCCAGCGAGCTGGCCGACAGGCCATCGTGCTTTTCCACCATGGGAAGATTGCCGGCCACGCCCATGATGGACATGTTCGGCGCCCAGCGGCTGACGTCCTTGCTCAGGTCCTCCGGGTTCATCGTCCAGGTGTCGCCGCGGTCGCTGGAGGAGAAAAAGTACTGCGCCGCGAAATAGACCTTGTTGGGGTTGAAAGGCGAAATCTCAAACGGCGCATTCCAGTAGAAGCGCAGCGGAGCCGGATCGCCCTTGGGTTGGTTGATGATATTACCCGGGCCGCCGCGGTTGAAGCCGCCATTCGGATTTGGCGGCGCGCTGAAGCGCGGCCGAATGCTGGTCTGCGTGCCATCGCGGAAATCGTGGCGGCTCATGCCCGCATCCTGCGATTCGCCATACACGATGTTGTAGTCTCTCGGATCCTGACGGGTGTAGAAACCGTCGCCGCCCGCCACGGTAAACCAGTCGGCGTTCACCGGGCCAGTGCGGTTGCGGGTGGCGCTGGGACCGCACCAGGCGTTGTTGTCCTGCAAGCCGCCGCAGACATAATAGGGATGGCGCATATCGGCGGAGACCTGATAGAACTGTCCCACCGCCATGTTGTTGTTGTAGTACCAGCTCCGGCCGCCGTCGTGGCTGATATCGAAGCCGCCGTCATGGCCCACCAGGACGATGCGCGGGTCGCTCGGGCTGACCCAGATGGCGTGATAGTCGGTGTGGGAGCCGGTCATCGCCTTCCAGGTCTTGCCACCATCCATGGATATCTGACCGGGCGTGCCGCCCACCAGGAGCTTGTCCGAGTTTTTCGGATCCACGCGCAGGCGGCTGAAGTACAAGGGCCGCTGATCCTGGTTGCTCATCAGCGTCCAGGTGGCGCCGCCGTCCTCGGAGCGATACACGCCGTTTCCATTGGGGTTGGGTGGCCCGGGCTTGCGCGGACCGAAATTCGGCGGTCCGGTGCGGGGCTTGGCAGGTCCGCCGTTGACGTCGGTGCCCCCGCCCACGCCCGCGCTGGCGCCGGCCTCCACTTGGGCGTACACGATCTTGTCGTTGCCAGGGAAAATCGCCACCGCCATGCGGCCATAGAGCCCGTCTTTGGGCTTCGGCCAGCCGGCGCCGTCGAGGCGGGTCCATGTCTTGCCGGCGTCGGTGGATTTCCACACTCCGCTATTAGGGCCGCCGCCGTCGTAGCCCCACCACGTCCGGCGGTGCTCGTAGCTGGCGGCGTAGACCACGTCTGGGTTATCGGGATCAATCTCCACGTCGGAGAAGCCGGTGTTCTCGTCAATGTATTTAGCCTTAATCCAGGACTTGCCGCCATCGCTGGTCTTGTAGAGACCGCGCTCCGGGTTGGGGCCAAACAGATGCCCCTCGGCGGCAACATAGACCACGTTGGGATCGCGCGGATCCACGGCCACGCCTCCGATGGATTGGGTCGCCTTGAGCCCCAGATCCGTCCAAGTCTTGCCGCCATCGCGCGTACCCCACATCCCGTCGCCAATCGAAGAACTCTGGCGGTTGTTAGCCTCGCCGCTGCCGACGTAGACGATTTGCTTGTTGGACGGCGCGACGCCGATGGCGCCCACAGATTCGTTTGGCATCTCGTCCCACAGCGGCGTCCAGTGCAGTCCGCCATCGGTCGAGCGCCAGAGGCCGCCGGTGGCGAAACCGACGTAGAGCAGCATGGGGTCCTGCGGCGAGCCCTCAATGTCGTCCACACGGCCGAGCATGGTCGCTGGTCCGATGGAACGGAACACAAACGGCCGCAGCAGCGAATTGCTGGAGGCATTGACGGGTGCCTTCGGCGCCGGTGCATTACTGCCGCGGCCCTGAGCCACGGCCAGCGCGGCCGCGGCCAGTGTCAGCGCGAGAACAAAACCTGTTTTGCGGGATGCATGAAGTGTGGACATGGGGCGGCTCTCGTAGGCAAACATGCGGAACTGTAGCACGACTGGCGCGGGGCGTTACAAAGAATTATGGTCCAGTCATGATGCTTTGGTCAGCTGCCACCGGGGCTGAGGGGCGGAAGTACCGCTTCAGCCTCAAGATGGGCCGCTCGAATCCAAACCACAGCAGCGTCGCCAGCGCCAGCGTGACTCCCAGCCGCAGCAGGACAATGAGCAGGTCACCGGGCGCGCCCGCATGCATCCTGTCCATAAAAACGTCTACTCCACCCAGCAAAGCGAACAGGGGCATGTGGATGAGGTACACCCCGTAGCTGATTTTGCCGAGAAAGCGAAGAGGCCGCCAGGCCAGCCCCCGCGCTTGCGGGGCGGTGGCAGCCAGCAGCAGGAGTCCGGCAAAGGCCAATGCCAGGCCGGTGTTCAGCCAGGGCGGCGCTGCGACTGCGGCCCACAGGCTGGCTGCCAACCCCGCTGCCAGCGCCAGCGTGCCCGCCCGGCGCCAGCGCGCCAGCGAGGCTGGCCAACAGCGCAGTAACAGCGCCAACAGGCAGCCGGCGGCGAGCCCATCGAGGTGGTACAGGGTATTGACCGGCGTCAGCGCGCCAGCGAAGTGCATGCGCAGCCCGGCGCCGCCGGCCAGCACGGCCAGCAACAGTCCGGCCAGCGCGGTCTTGGGCAACCACCGCACCAGCGGCGCCCAGATCAGGTAGAACTGTTCCTCGATCGCCAGGCTCCAGGTCGGGTACAACGCACCCGAGAGTCCAGGAAACAGGTTCTGTACGTAAAGCAGAAAATAGATCCAACCGTTGTCGGCGCCATGCCAGCTCGCACCCCGGCCGTAGGCGAAATACACCAGCGGCACCACCAAAAAGTACAGCGGCCAGATGCGAAGCCCGCGGCGGACGTAAAAATTGCGAAACAGATGCGGCTGTTGGCGCTCATCCAGCAGAATGCCGGTGATCAGAAAACCGGAAAGAACGAAGAACAGGTTGACGCCGACCCACCCCCACACCGCCTCCGGCCCCAATCCGAGCGTCCGCAGGCGCGGCTCGCAGTGGTGCAGCAGCACCAGCGCAATCGCCAGACCGCGCAAGCCATCGAGCGAGGGGATATGGTCGCGCAGCCAGTCCGGCCGTTCCATAGATGCCAAATTGATTCTCACATTGATAGGCGCGGGGCTCGGGCGGCCTGCGGAGCCCTCAGCCCGCTGGCGGCGGTCTGCCAGGGCGCCGCCTATCGCCTCGCCCCGCTCCCTGTCACTTGCCGCTGCATGGGCAACGCCCGCCCAACGAGATGGCCGTGCCATCTTGACAGGCCCGCGATTTGGACCAAACTGAAGGCAACGGACGGTGTGGACGATGTCCAGGCTTGCCTTCGGCTTCGGGTTCATGCTGCTGCTCGCTGTCGCGGGCGCGGCCATGGCGGAATCGCGTGTCCGTATTGTCATCATCAGTCTGGTCCAACATTCTGTGGAGGTAAACGTGCCGCCGCGTTCCGGCGCTGTGGGGGCGGGGCGCTGGACACCGGCGCTCATGAACGCTCCGGTGATTGAAGGCGAGAGCATTCGCACCGAACCCAACGGCGTTGCTGAGGTGGAGTTGGAGTGCGGCTCGGCGCTTCGCCTGACGCCCAGCTCGGAAATGGAGTTCAACCGCCTGCGCCTGAGCGACCAGGGCGTTCCCTTCACTGCGGTGACGCTCGGCGGCGGGGAAGCCTATTTTTCCATGCAGGACGCCGACAGCCGGGATTTTCACCTGCGCATCGGTGCTGCCGAGCTAAGTTTGCCGTCTGGCGGCGCCACCTTACGCCTCGACGTCCCGCACGGCAAGCCGGCCAGCATTGAGGTGCTGAACGGCCAGGTGGTGTTGCAAGACGGCCGCAACGTTACTGCGGTCAAATCCTCGCGACGCATTGAGCTGCTTCCCGGCGGCGGTTTGCGCACGCTGGCGCTGGAGGCTGCCGACGCCTGGCAGAAGTGGAGCCACCACCGCGACCAGCTCTTCGAGCGTGCGGTGCTGGCCAGCGGGCCCAAGCCACCCCTCCAGGATGCGGCCAGCGCGCTGCCGCCGATCTACACCGTACCCACGCCGCCTGCGCCAAACAGCGAACAATTGCAGAGCGTGTTCCGCGATTTGGACAAGTCCCACCCCGACACGGTTGCGCCGGTCGCCGCCCCGGCAGCTCCCGTTCCTCACTGTGCCCATCGCTGAACGGCAACCTACATGCGGCGCTGCTACTGTCGCGCCCGGGGGAATACAATCATGAAAGCGGTGGCCGTGCCAGGCAGCGCGCGCAGGAGGCGGCGCAGCTGCCGCAGTTGTCCTTGTAGCTCGCCGTCTGTGCCCGCCGGGGCCGGCCCAAAGCGCACCGCCTGATACGTGTACACAAAGCGGGCTACCGCGGCGCTCACAGCCGCGGCTGGCCGGTGTGCCGCCACCGCCGTCAGCAGCTCTTCCGCCGTTTGTGCAGGTGCAGTCGCAATCCCCCGGCGCGCCAGCTCGTGCCGCAAGCGCCGGTAGAGCCGCCGCGCCCGTTGTTTCGCGGCGGTGCCGGTGGTGTTATCCCCGCTCAGTTCGCGCCGCCTCGCCCACAGCCCGCCCCACACGAGCAGGCCGAGTAGAGCCAGGCCCCCAGCCCACTCCTCCCGGTTTCCCAAGTCTCTGGGATGTTGCAGGTGCAACCACGCCTGTGCGCCCTCCGTGCTGGCCTTCTTCCAGGTTGCGGCGGCCTGCTCTCCCATCTTCTGCTGCAGCACCGCCGCCAGACGCGCCTGTCGGAACCAGTCATAGTTCACGATCCAGTGCTGCCAGGCGCTGGAAAGTGCATCCAGCACCAGGCCCGAATCGGGCAGGGCGGCGCTGACGGCGGTAGCCGGCGGGGTGGCGTCGTAGCGAACCCAAACCGAGTGCCCAAAACCGTCGTTCCATCCCTGACGCGAAGTCGCGAAATAGGCTTCGACCCAGGTATGCGCGTCGCTGCCACGCACCACGTATTCGCCCGAAATCGGATTGTAGGGCCCCAGTAGAAACCCGTTCACCAGGCGGGTGGGGATGCCCAGCGAGCGCGCCATCACCGCCAGCGCGGAGGCGAAGTATTCACAATCGCCCTTGCCGGATGCGAACAAAAAACCCGCCAGCGGATGCGCTCCCTGGGGTAGATCTCGCAAGCTGTAGCGATAGTGGGTTTGCAGGTACACCGTCAGCGCCTGCATGCGATCCCAATTGTTGGCTGGCACCAGCGCCACGATCCTGCGCGCCAGCGCCGGGATGCGCGCATCCAGATCATCAGGCTGTTGCAGATAGCGCCGCAGGCGAAAGCCGCCTTCACGCCACCCGCCGCTCAGGCGCACGTCGTTGGGGCCCGGAACCGCCAAGTCGGAAACGCCCGCATAGCTTGCGCCGGTGAAGCTGGCGCCCAGCCCGGCCAGTGTGTCCGTGTTCCGGTCCCATGCCAGCACTGGGAAATGCGTGGCCGCGCGCAGCAGCCGCGGCGGAAAAAACAGCACCGGCGTGCGCACCGGCTCCAGCGTGACCTGGTAGCGCACCAAGCGCGCCGTGCCCTCGACCGAGCTCAGTCCGACTTCGATGCGCCCCGAGGCCGTGCCATACAGCGCAGTGGAGTCGGGGTCGAACCAGCGCGTGCCGTCGAAGGTGGTCAGGCCGCGCCCGCGCCAGGGTATCTGCCGGAACTGAGCCGTTGACAGCGGCGGGTTGGCATCCACCACCTTGATGTGCATCACCGTCCGGTTGCTTCGCTGCAGGTTGGCAATGGCGCCCAACTGTACATCGTCGCTGAAGCCGGTCAGGCCGCGACCCAGTGGCCGCGCCGCCCAGCCTCCCAGCGTGGTGCGCGGCAGCAGGAAGAATACCACCGTGCCGCATACTGCCACCATGAGGCTGAGGACCAGCGAGAACTGCAGCATCCGCCGACGCGGAGTGCCCAGGCTGCCGCTCTCCCCTCTCGGCGCCGCAGCCTGTGCCCGCACCATCTCGAACGCCACCAGCGTGGCCACCAGCAGCACCAGGAACAACAAGAGCAGCAGAAAGAATACCCCCGAGATGGTGAGCAGCGCCGCCGTCAACATCTCGAGAAAGGCGAGCAAGCCCAGCAGCAGGTCATCGCGTCCGGAGTGGGGCGCAAAAATTCGAGCTGCGCCTGCCAGAACCACCAGGTTCAGGCTGGCCTGCAGGAAGTTCTGCGACCAAAACTGCCCGTCCAGCACATAAAGGGGCATGTACGCCAGCAGGGCATAGCTCCATGCTCGGCTCGACCAGCGCCATTCGCGTCCCCCTAGGAAGGCGGCCCCGCGCACCAGATAGGCCAGCGCTGCCAGCGCCACCACCGGCCATGCCAGCCGCCGGGTGCTGGCCAGTGTCGCAAAGCCGGTGGCCAGCAGCAGCAGCAGCAGGCCCTCGCACGTCCGCCGCATGGCACCAGTCTAGCAGGGCAGCAGCGCCCGCCTATACTAGCCGGGTGAGTTCCCAAGCCACCTTCGCCTGGATTTTTCAGGCTCCCTTGGCCGAGCAGACGGAGGCGTTTGTGGGTCTGGCGCGCGAGCTGGCTGAGCCCTTTCAGGCGCGCTTGTTGGCGGCGCCGCGCGGCTCGGGCGTGGTGCTGCGCGCCGAGTTCCAGGGGGACGCGGCATCCGCCGAAGAGCGCGGTCGCGCCTTTTGGCTCGAGCTGCACAGCCGTTCGCTCGACCAGAACCTGGCGATGGAGTTGGCGGAAGGTTTCCAGCCTGACGGCGGCTGGCAGCCGCTCGATCAGGTGGCCGTGGCGCCGCGCGTGCCACCTCGCCCAGGCTGTGCGCCCGGAGGGCTGGCGCTTCAGCGCCCACCCATAGCGCCCGAGCCGCTCTACGATATCCTGCGCGCGGACGATCCGGAAATGGACCAGAACCTGGACAACACCATCGCCTGGATCGAGGGCCACGGTCTTCCCGTGATTAATCTGCTCAGCTACCTCGAGCTGCCACTGTTCACCACCTACGCCGCCGATCACCCCGACGAGCGCGACCAAAACCTGTTCCTGCACATGCTCCACACCTGGACCTGTTACCGCCGCTTCGGCGCGTTCCATGCCCGAGTGCCTGAGGATTTGGCGGCGGCGTTTGAGGACCCGCGCTACTTGCGCCTGAACTCGACCCAATTCTGCTCGCCCGCCCCGGCACTGTGCGTACAGTTCACGGATTGGACGCAGCTCGTGCGCGGCACAGGCAACCGCGGGTCGCTATGGGCCAAGGAAGTCTACCTCACCCACTTCGAGCCGCCCACGCCCGCCGAGGAGCGGGAGCTGACGCTGATGATCGTCACCTGGGACGAGCGCGGCGAGTTTGGCTTCATTCCTCTCGAAGTCCCTCTCAGTTTGCCCGCGGTGGATGAATCCATTGCCGCCTTTTTCGCTCCCAGCGCCGGCGATGAAGAGCTCGGCGCCAACACCGGGGACCTCGACCGCCTCACCCGCATCGCTGCCACCTACTGCCTTTATGCGACCGCACGCGACTCCGCCCGCTATCTCCAGAGCTGAGCCGAACGCGAGTGCCACCGCACTCTGGGAATGGCTTGCCTTCGGGCTGCTGACCCTGGCTGCGGCGGCTTACGCGTTCCTGCACCCCGGCAAAGCCATTGACTTCCAGGTCTATTTCGACAACGCCCGCCACTACTTCGCGGGCGCGTCCATGTATGGACGCCACAGCGGCACCGGTTGGGCGGGTGGCGTCTACCGTTATCCACCTGTTTTTCTCGACCTGTTCCGGCCTCTGAGTCTGCTCCCGCTGGCTGTGGGCGCAGCGTTGTGGGCGGGCGGCAAACTGATCGCCGGCGGCGCACTGGTCATTGCTCTGCGCAAGCGCTGGCGCATGGCCAGCGCCGGACTGCTGTGGCCTGGTCTGCTGCTGGTGGCGCCGTATTTCATCCAGGAACTACGCTACGGCAATTTTCAGTTCTATTCCGTACTCATGGTGCTGGCGGCGTTTCTCGCCGCCAAGCCGTTATGGCGGGGCTTCTGGCTCGGGTGGGCCGCGGCGTTGAAGGTCTGGCCCCTGTTTTTCTTGCCCTGCCTGATCGTACGCCGCCGCTGGCGCGATGCCGCCGCGATGGCTGCCTGGGCTGCCGGCTGGACCGTGTTGCCGGCTCTGTGGCGCGGTTGGCGTGCACAGACGGCGTTGTTGGGACAGTGGCTGGGTCAAGAACGCGGCATTGCCGCCGTAAGCGCCCGCTTCGGTGAACTCTGGTATCCCGGCCAGTCGCTGCACGATGTGCTGGCGCGCTACCTGCGTGTCATTGATTACGGCCACCTGGTGGATTCCGGCTACCCGCAGGTTGCCTGGCTGCACCTGTCGCCCGCAGCCTTCGACCGCCTGTGGTGGACGCTGGCCGTAATTCTGACCATGGTCCTGTTCTATTGGCTGGCCCGGGCAACGGGGAGCCAGGATGGTGTGGTCGCTCTCCTGCTGTGCGCGGTGATGCTCCTGGAGCCGCACGTCCACCGGCTCATTCTGGTGACTCTGTTGTGGCCCGCGCTTTGGCTGGCGGCGGAATGGCAACACGGGCGCCTGCGGGGCTGGGCGCAGTTTGGACTGTGGCTGGCGGTGGCCGCCTCAGCCATGGAGCCGCTGGTGCCGGGCGCGGGCCGCCAACGGGTGTTGCAAGCCTTCGGCAGCGACTTCTGGCTGGTGGTGCTGCCGCTCACCGCGTTGACGGCTGGGTGGGCCTGGCGTTCCCGCGCGCCGACACCTGAAATTCCCGCGTACCTGGACCAGCGGCTCCGCCCACAGCTTTAGCAGACGGGTCGCGGCATCAATGCTGGCGCGGGCCTCGCGGGGGCCGCGCCTGCGTATTTCCCCGGGGGCGCTCGCTGGGCCGCTCGCCCATTCCGAATTTCGCGGCCCTGCGCGCCGATTTTGCCCACCGTGCCAAGCGGCGCGCCCCCCGCGAAACGCTGGTTTTTCTCTAAGGCGTCCGACGGATAGGCAGTTTCGGACTGTTCTTGCAAACTTGCATGCTAAGGAGCTCGCGCCGGAATTGCCACTTCGCCGCCTTCTCGCCTCCGCCTGCCTGACGTGTGTGCTCAGCGCCGTTGCGTTGGCCACGCCGCCCACCCAGCCCTTGCCCTCGCCCTCGCCCTCACAGTTGCTCATTAATGCCGCGCCATGGCTGGCTGCACCCGCGGCATTGCACACCGCCCGCTCGTCTTTCCCGGATGAGAGCACCGTGCAGCTGTATCACCTGCGCTACGAGCAGGTGGTGCCCAGTGGGCTCTCGGCGCTGCTCATCCAGCGGGTGTATGCAGTCCGCTCGCGCCTGGGCGCACTCATGTTTGCACCCGACAACGTCTGGTACGACAGCACCCGTGGCCATTTCCAACTGCTGCGCGCCGACGTCTGGCGGCGCCCGCAAGCCGAGGGCGCCTACGCCGTGGTCGCCACCGGCCGCGACGCCGGCGATGTGCCGGGTTGGTCGCCCGGCACGGAACCGCGACAGATCAAGCTGCCGCCCCTGCGCGCTGGCGACCGCGTCAGCCTCTTGTACGCCATTCTGCCCGACACCACCCATGACTGGTCGCTGCTGGGCGGCCGCTTTCTCGGCAACATGTTTGCCTTTCGTGATAGCTATGCCACCGCCGGCGTGCGCTACGTGCTGGCCGCGAGTCAGCCGATGGCGGTCAGCGCTAGCGGGCTGCCGGCGCCCCAACGCGGCCGCACCGCCTCGGGTCTGGAAACCTGGCGCTGGGAGGCCACCAACCTGCCCGCGTTTTTTCAATCTGTCGGCGGTCCCGCCATCACGGCGGTATCTCCTTTTGTGCAGGTCTCCAGCTTCACCACGTGGGCGGGCATGGCCCGCTGGTATAACCAGGTCTTGGACCAGCGGGCCGAGATGAGCCCGGCGCTGCTGGCGCGCCTGCGCGCCATCGCCCGGCCGCACCAAACTCAGCCCGCCGCTGCGGCTCCTGATGCGGCCCAAAGCCGTGCGATTGTGACCCGCGTCTGGGCCTACCTTTCCCACCATCTCTTGTACCGCGGCAATGAGGAAGGCATCCACGCCTATGTCCCCGCGCCGGTGGGCGAGGTATTTCAGCGGCAGCAGGGCGACTGCAAGGATGGTGCGCTCCTGCTGGCAAGTTGGCTGCGGGCGGTGGGTGTGCCCGCCGAGCTTGCTTTGGTGCGCACCCGCGACATGGGTCCGCTGGCGCCCTCAGAAGCCGGCGGCCGTGTCGCCGCCACCATGTCCGCCTTCGATCATGCCCTGGTTTATCTTCCCGGCACCGGCCAGTGGCTAGATACTACCGCCCCGCACCTGGTCGCTACCGTCCTGCCCCGGGGGGACCAGGACAGCCTCGCGTTGCTGGTCCGCGCCGCTTCGCGGCGTCTGGTTCGGGTGTCCCAGTCGCCCGCCGCCGCCAGCCTCACCCGCACTGCCTCGCCGGCGGGCTCTCGGCCCGCTACTCAAGTCGCCAGCCGCGTAGCGGGTGGCTCGGTGCCTTAGAGTTAGGTCGCTGTGCCGGTGCCAAGTCGTAGTTCCGGGATGACGAAACTCGCCCCGGCAATGTAAGCTGATAACAGAGTAGCGGACTGGCACCGTGCCGGCCTTTGAGCTTGGCCCGGCGCATACGCAATGACCAAAGGCCTTATCGTTGGCGTCGCGGTTGTATTGCTGGTGCTGGGCGGCAGCGCGACCCTCTGGCTGCGCCATGCCCATGGCTTCAGCGCCAACGCCAAGCCCACCTGGATCGAGACGGAATTGGCCCGCCTCAGCCGCCACTTGGCGCTGCCCGCTCGCACCGGTGACGTGAAGAACCCCTACCCGCCCACCGCCTCTGAACTCGCCCAGGCGCGCGCCCGCTTTGCCACCCAATGCCAGATGTGCCACAACAGTAACGGGAATGGCCAAACTTTATTAGGCCAATCCCTCTATCCCAGGGTTCCAGATTTACGCGGCTTGACTCAGAATAAGAGCGATGGCGCGCTGTTTTACACCATCCGCAATGGTATCCGCATGAGCGGTATGCCCGCGTGGAGCCAGGATAGCGATCAGCAGATCTGGGGCTTAGTGAACTTAATTCGAACGATGAAGCCGCGATGAAAAAGCTCTCTCCCCTGGTGTTTCGTTTGCTTGCGTGCTTCCTCCTTCTGGCGATGGTCGTGGCCGCCCAGGATCAGGCCAATATAGTCATCACGGGCACGTCGAAGTACCGCTTGGCGGTGCCCAACTTCAACGCCGCCAGTGTTGCCTCGAATGTTCAGGACACCTTCAACCAGGTTTTGTGGGACGATCTCTACCAGTCGGCGGTGGTCACCATGGTCGGCCGCAGTCTGTATACGGCTCCCGTGCCCGCCGCCGAAACCGAGCTCAACAACCCGGGCCTGCGCACCGCCTGGTCCTTGCCTCCCCTCAGCGTGCAGCGCCTGGTGTTTGGCTCGATGCAGGCCACGCCCGCGGGCCTGATGGTGGCCGCTTACCTCTACGACGTCACCCAGCCACCGGGCAGCGGACGCCTCCTGGCCCGCCGCTATGTCAACCCCGACACCCCCGCCGGCGCCCGTTCCATCGCTCACCACCTGGCCGATGACATCATCGCCGCGCTCGGCTTTGGCCCGGGCATCGCCACCACCCAGATCGCCTACATCCATAGCAAGGCCGGCCATGACCAGCAGGTCTGGACCATGGATTACGACGGCTTCAACAAGCAGCAGCGCACCCGTTTACAAGGCATTATCTACTCGCCGCGCATCTCGCCGGACGGCAGCAAAGTCGCTTTCGTCCAGCGCGAGACCAACGGTCATTTCCAGATCCGCATTCTCTCCTTGCTGACCAACCGTCTGTTGCCCTTTCCCTCGTTTCGCGGTGACTTGACTATGACTCCCGCTTGGTCGCCGGATGGAAAAAAGCTCGCGTTTGCCTCGAAAATGGATGGTTCCAACCTGGAAATCTTCGCCATCAATGCTGATGGCACCGGTCTGCAGCGCCTCACCCACTCCCACAACTACGACAATTTCTCCCCCGTCTGGAACCCCAAGCCGGCACCCGGCAGCCCCGGGCAAATTGCTTTTTGCAGCACCCGCGCCAGCAGTTATCCGCAGATTTTTACCATGAATGCCGACGGCAGTAACCAGAAACGCTTGCCCATCGGCGGCTTCGCGGTCAGCCCCTCCTGGTCTCCCAACGGGCAGGTGCTGGCCTTTGCCTGGGTGCGCAATTACGGCACCGCGAATGCAGGCAACTTCGATATTTATTTGTGGTATTTTGGAAGTCGAAGTCAACCGTTCGTGCAGTTAACCCATAATGGTCAGAGAAACGATTTTCCGAGTTGGGCACCCGATGGCAGACATATTGTGTTTGAATCGGGACCGCCGTTTCACACTCAGCTTTACACCGTCGCGGCGGACGGTTCGGTGCCGGCGCAGTTGACCACAACCGGCGAAAACGAGATGCCCAATTGGTCGTGGCATTAGAAGTCAGGAAAGGAACAGGGACTATGAAGCAGGCCACTTCGCCGCGCGTATCCACCGTGTTCGCCACTGCCGTCGCCTTGGCGCTCAGCCTGGGACTGGCTGCGTGCGGACATAAAACCGTACCTCCGCCCCCCACGCCGCCCGCACCCGCCGCCGGGCCCGCGCCCGCGGTCACTCTGCAGGCCACGCCCGACTCCATTGAGAGCGGCTCCAGCAGCACCTTGGCATGGAGTTCGAGCAACGCCGTGAGCGTGCAGTTGAACGGCGCCGCGGTCGACCTCAACGGCAGTCAGCCCGTCAGCCCCTCCGAGTCCACCAGCTATGAGGTAGTAGCTGCGAGTGCGGATGGACGCACGGCCACCGCCGCCGCCCGCGTGACCGTGACCCAACCGCCGACGCCCGAAGTCGCGCCTCAACCCACCCCGACCAACACCGGCAGCTTCGAGGAAGACGTGCACGACGCCTTCTTTGACTTCAACAAAAGCGACATCCGGCCCGACGCCCAGGCCGCGCTCGCCGCCGATGCCACGTATCTGAAGTCCAATCCGGGCTACAGCATTCAGGTCGTGGGCCATTGCGACGCCCGCGGCACCGCCGAGTACAACCTGGCGTTGGGCAGCCGCCGCGCCGATGCGGTCCAGCAATTCCTCGTTTCTCAGGGTGTCGATCCCAACCGCATTACCACCACCACGGTGGGCAAAGAGGATCCGTACTGCACCGACACGACTGAGGATTGCTATCAATTGAACCGGCGCGGCCACTTCGTCAAAGGTGGCGGCCAGTAGCCTCCGCGCCACGCCGGGTGGGGCCACGCCAAAACCAGTGTGCGAGTGGTAACGGGCGGCTTTTCTTCGCGGCAAGGCCGCCCGCGTTCTTAAAGGCAGGCCTGTTTTAAAATCAAACCAGCACCCGGGCGGCCACAGCCGCCACGGCAGGAGGCTATATGCGGAAATTGGCATTAGCGTTGGTGGCGGTGGCGATGTTGGGCATGCTGGCCATGCCTCGCACGGCGGCAGCGGAAGACAAGGGCATTGTCGCCCTGCAGCAGAGTGTGAGCTTGCTGATGAGCCAGCTCGCCGACCTGCAGAAAAGCTTCAACCAGCAGATCGGCATGATTCAAGGCTTGGTGACGCAGAACACTGACACCGTCAATAAGCTGTCCAGCGCGCTCACCACCATTCAAACCACGCTGAACGGAAATCAGCTCGTGTCGGCGCAACATCAGACCGACATCAGCAAGCAGTTTCAGGCCTTGGCCGATTCGGTCGCGGCTTTGCAGGCCCATCTGCAGAAAATGGATGTCACCTTACAGCAGGTGCATCAAATGCAACAGACCATTCCGGCCCCGCCGGTGGCATCCAGCGCTGCGCCCACGCCAGGCTCAGGCGCAGCGGGAGCACCGGGCGTCCCCGGGGGTGTCGCGGCTGCCGGAACCAATCCCACGGTGGCTCCTGCCGTCCCCCAGACCACGCAGATCTATCAGCAAGCCCTCAATGACTTCCAAAGTGGCGCCCCGCAGGCGCAAACTGAGCTGGCGCGCTTTATCCAGGACTATCCCAACGATCCCCAGGTTCCGGACGCAACCTATTTCCTCGGCACCCTGTTTTATCAAAAGCAGCAGTACGACGAGGCCATCCAGCAGTTCAACCAGCTCATTACCCTCTATCCGGATGACGCCAAAACGCCGCTGGCGGAACTGAACAAGGGCATCTGCCTGTCCAAGGAAGGCAACCGCACCGCCGCGCTGAGCGAGTTTCGCGCCCTCGCCAAGAATCACCCCGGCACCGAGGCGGCCCGCGAGGCGGCGGTGGAGCTGCACCGCCTCGAGCGCACCGGCAACTAGACGGACCTGCTCCCCGCGCGGGGGCCCGCGCCCACTAGCCCCGGCAACACACCACCGGTGGGGTCTGCGGCGGGTTGGTGGGATTCTGCGGCGAAGCGCCGGTACTGGCCGGTCCTTGCGGCATGTTCAGCGGCGGCGGAGCGGCGTTGCCGGGCTGCAATTTCGGCGGCGGCGCATCCCCTGGGCGGCGCAGCGTCGGCGCCGGCTGCGAGGCCTCCTGGTTCAGCTCACTGGCCTGCTCCTGCTGGCGCTTCAGCGCCGCTGCCAACGCCGGCGGCGCCTCCGTACTCACCGTGGCTACGCCGTGGCGCCAAATCGTCACGCGCAGCACGCGGTTGTTGTAGAAGCGGACAAAAGTCGTCTCCGGCGGATTGCCGTAAACCCAATCTTCCACCTGCCGTCCCTGACCATCGGTTTCTCCGCTCTTGTCGTTCGTGCGCCCCAGCGCCGCCACGACCATCTGCTTGGTCATTCCCACCAGAGCCTGATGCTGCGCAATGGCCTCTTTCACCGGCGCCGGCAAGGGTTGCACCATCACCTCCGCCTTCGAGGGTCGGTCCCAATCAATCAGCGGAGAAAGGTCCTGCTTCACCTGTTCGGGCGTCAACGCCGGCACATCATGCGGGAACTTCAGCGTAATCATTGACCCATGCGGCCCCACCGGCGTCGTGGTGCTGGCGGGCATGGTGCCACCCAATCCGATGTGGACATGGTTGTACCAATGAGTCCTGTGGGGTCCGCCGTTGATGGTAAAAACGATGTGGTTGCTTTTGAAGTCAATCGCGGTAATGGCGACACGGTCGCCGATCTGAGCGGAGTCGCCGCGGTCTTCCAGCGCCGACTGCACGCTGCCGGGATTCAGGATCTGGCCATCCGGCGAGATCACCACCCCGTGTTTGTCGGGCGGAAGTGCTTGGCGCGCGATACCCACCTCGGCCACCAGGGCGCGGATAATCGCAATCTGCTGTGCTTGTGTCAGCGGCGGCGTCGCCTCCAGCCGCGCGGGCAAAACTCCCCCCAGCGTAAACAACACCCCCAACGCGCAGCTTGCTACCCAGCGCGGCATGCTACCGCCATTATAGCCGGGAACCGGCCCCTCAACCGGAGGCTCGCGGCGCAGCCGCGCGGGAGCCCGCGCCCGTCAATGCCCGTTCAAGACCACTTGGATTCGGTTGTCGACCGTGTAGTCGCTCCAGTGGCCTTTGCGGGCTTGGGTGCGTGCCGCGCGCGTCGCCAAGCCCTTGTGCTCAGCCTGGTGAACCACTCCGGTCAGCGTAATCTGATGGAGGGAAATGGTGCACTCCAGCTTGTCGCGGGCGAACGCCTGCGATTGCAGCGCTGCGTCGACAGCTTTCTGCATGGCTTCGGACGTGGCCGGCGAGTGGGCGCGGGCGTGCGCGGCGTGGAGTTGCGCCGGCGGGGCTGCAGGCTTTTGCACCCACAGCAGAGCCGCGTAGAGCGAGAGAAGAGCTGTGAATCCAGCCATTCTCCGATACTACAATAGCGGTATGCAGTTTGACTTGTTGATTGTGGGAGCTGGCCCTACGGGCTTGGCATGCGCCATCGAGGCTCGCAACAAGGGCCTGCACGCCATCGTGGTGGAAAAGGGCTGCTTGGTGAACTCAATCTTCCACTATCCCACCAACATGGTCTTTTTCACCACTGCGGAGCTGCTCGAAATCGGTGATGTGCCGTTTCCCAGCGCCCAGGCCAAACCGGCGCGCCTGGAGGCGCTCGCCTACTACCGCAAAACCGCCGCCCACTTCGACCTGGACTTGCGCCAATATGAGCGCGTGGAGGCCATCGAGGCTCTCCCGGCGGGCGGCTTTCGCGTGCGCAGCGAGCGCGGCCTGTATGAGACCGAAAATGTGGTCATTGCCACCGGCTATTACGATTTGCCCAACCTTATGGGCGTTCCAGGCGAGAATCTGCCGCATGTGCATCACTATTTTCGCGAGGCGCACGCCTTTGCGCGCCAGCGGGTGGCGGTCATCGGCGGTAAAAATTTTGCCGTCGAGACCGCCTTGGATCTGTATCGCCACGGCGCCCGCGTGACCCTCATCCACCGCCGCGCGGAGCTGGCCCACAGCATCAAATACTGGGTCCGGCCCGACATCGAGAACCGCATCAGGGCGGGCGCGATTGCGGCGCAATTTTCCACCCAGGTGCGCGAAATTCATCCCGGCAAGCTGCTGTTGCGGGGCCCGGAGGGCGATTCCGAGTTGGCCGCCGACTTCGTCTTTGCCCTCATCGGCTATCACCCCGATTTTCAGCTTCTGCGCGCCGCCGGCATCGCCATGGACGCCAATGAGCGCCCGCTGTGTGACCCCACCACCTATGAAACCAATGTCCCTGGTCTGTACTTGGGTGGCGTGGTGGTGGCGGGCCGCAACACGTCGGAAATTTTTATCGAGAATGGCCGCTTCCACGGCCAGGTGATCGTCTCCAGTATCCTGGCGCGCCGGGCGGCGTCAACCCTGCGTTAGGCCGCTATGGCGACCGAAACCATTCTCGAGCTGGTGACGACTCTTGACGATTGCAGCCCCCAGGTGGTGGCCTTTGTGCTCGAGCGGGCGCTTGCCGCGGGCGCGCTGGACGCCTACGTTTGCCCCGTACAGATGAAAAAAGGCCGTCCCGGCGTTCTGCTCACCCTGCTGGCCCGGCCCGGAGATCGGGGGCGGCTGTGCGAGCTGTTGCTGTCGGAAACGCCAACCTTGGGCGTCCGGGTGCGCGTTTGCGAGCGCGAGGTGCGGGAGCGGCACAGTGTAAGCGTGGATACTTCCTATGGACCCATCCGTCTCACAGTATCTGGCGAAAAAGCCATGCCGGAGTATGAAGACTGCCGCGCCGCCGCCCTCCGCTGCCGTGTTCCTTTAGCCCGGGTGCAGCAGGCTGCCCGGGCTGCCTGGCGTGGTGCTCAATAATTTCCGTGTCTGGCCGATGATTCTGTGGCAGACTAACAACCTGCGCCCTTTTCCCCCCACGGAGTGAGGTTGCGAACTTGGTGGGTATGGATCTTCGAACGCTTCTGTTTGCCGATTTCCTGGTGCAGGTGTGCTGTGCCCTGGGCCTGTTGTTGATGAGCCGCAGTGTGGCCGGATTGCGCGGCCTGCGCTGGTTCGCTTGGGCTTATGCCGCCGCCACCGCCGGGCTGCTGCTGGTCATCTTGCGGCCGGGTTCGCCGCTTCCACTGGCGCTGTTCGTCGGCCGCACCTTGGTGTTGTTCGGCGCCGTCCTGCTCACCCAGGGCATTGCCGAGTTTGCGGTGGCCGGATCGAGCGTGCTGAGCTGGGGCGGAACCCTCATAGGCGTATTTGTGCCGTTTGAGATCTTCGGCCTGTTCTGGCGCCCGGAAGCTGCCGTGGTGGCGTTTGTCGTCGCCTTTGGCGCTCAGCTCTTGGTCGGCGTGCTGGTGCTGATGACCCATCGCGAGAGCGGGGAGCGCGTCGCCAGCCGCACCGTGGCGGGCATGCTGGCCGCCATTGCCCTCCTCTGCCTGCTGCGCGCCCTTCTGGGCCCACTGCGCGGCGCTGAGGTCACTTTGCTCCACCCCGGCGCCCTCCGCTTGGACGGCGCGGTACTCTACCTTGTGTTTAGCGCCTCCATGGCCTTTGGTTTTGTCTGGCTGATGACCGCACGGCTGCGCAATCAACTCGAAGAGCAGGCCCGTACGGATGCCCTCACGGGCGTGCTCAACCGCCGCGCTCTCGAAGCCGGCGCCCAACGTGAGCTTTCCGGCTGCCAGCGCCGCCAGGCGCCCCTGGCGGTGTTAGCCATTGACCTCGATCATTTCAAATTCCTCAACGATGCCTACGGCCACGGTGCCGGCGATGCCGCCCTGGCCGCCGCCGCCAAACTCCTGTCCCAGTGCCTGCGCAGCTCTGACCTGCTGGCGCGCTTCGGCGGCGAGGAATTCGTCGCCGTGCTGCCCGACCGCGATGGCGTTCGCGCCAGTCTGATCGCCGAGCGTCTGCGCAGCCGCCTCGAGGAGTTGCGCGTGGATTACGAAGGCCAGGCGCTGGCGCTCACCGCCAGCTTCGGCATTGCCGTGGCCGGCAGCGGCGATACTTGGAGCGGCATTCTGCGCCGCGCCGACCGCGCCCTCTACGCTGCCAAGCGCGCCGGCCGTAATTGCATCCGCGGCGAGAGCGCGGTGGTGGCCCGCGGCTCCGATTCCCGCTCTTCCAGCCGTACCGCTGGCGCTTCAGCCTAGGACAGCTCGCGTGGAGCGAGAGCCCCAACCAGCGCCCCCGGCAAGCGCAGCCGCCCGGGCCCGCGCCTCGCGCCGACTACGAGCCCACCAGCTGGGGCGCGCGTTCGGGCAGCCCACTGGGGACCTTCTTGTGACCGAACAGGCTCTGGAACCGGTCCATGTAGATATAAACCACGGGAATGATGTACAGCGTCATGAACTGCGCGAACACCAGGCCCCCGACCACCGCCACGCCCAGCGGCCGGCGGCTTTCCCCCCCCGAGCCGAAGCCGATGGCGATCGGCAGCGTGCCTACCAGCGCACAGAAGGTGGTCATCATGATCGGCCGGAAGCGCACTAGCGCGCCCTGGTAGATGGACTCGCGCGGCCCAATTCCTTGGTCCCGTTCCGCCACCAGGGCAAAGTCAATCATCATGATGGCGTTCTTCTTGACGATGCCAACCAGCATGATGATGCCCACGATCGAGTAAATATTCAGGTCAATGTGGAAGTACCACAGCGTCAGCAGCGCCCCGAACGCCGCCGCCGGCAGACCCGACAAAATCGTCAGCGGATGTATGAAACTCTCGTACAGAATCCCCAGCACGATGTAGATCACCGCCACCGCCATCAGCACCAGCATCCCCAGACCTTGCATGGACTCCTGAAACACCTTGGCCGTGCCCTGCGTCGCCGTGGTGATGGTCGGCGGTAGCATCGCTTGCGCGGTCTGTTGGACCAGCGCCACCGCCGGGCCCAGTGAAGCCCCCAGCTTCAGGTCGAACGAGATCGTTACCGCCGGAAATTCGCCGATGTGGTTCACTTTCAGCGGCCCCAGGGTTTGCTGGAATTCCGTCACCGCGCTCAGCGGCACCAGTGCGCCCGTGTCCGAGTGCACGTAGAGGTAGCTCAACGTCTGCGGGTTCATCTGAAACTGGGGCTGCAGCTCGGTGATCACGTAATATTCATCGTCGGGCGCGTAAATCAGCGATAACAGGCGCTGTCCGTAGGCCGTGTAGAGCGCGTTTTCAATCGTGTCGGCGCTCACGCCCAGGCTCGAAGCCTTGTCCCGGTCAATCAAGATGTTGACCTGTGGATTGGCTAATTGCATGTCCGTGGTGACGTCCTTAAGCATGGGGTACGTGGATAGCTTTTGCGCTAGCAGCGGCGCCCAGTGATACAGCTCCTGCGGATTGCTCCCCTGCAGCGCCACCTGATACTGGCTGTCGGTGGAGTGCGCCCCGATGCGGATGGGCGGCGGGTTCTGCAGAAAAACCTTCACCCCCGGAATCTGCTCCAGCTTCGGCCGCACCTCCGCGATGATCTGGTCGGCGCTCAATTTGCGGTCGGCACGCGGCTTCAGGTGATCGTAGACTGAGCCCGTGTTGCCACCCGCAAACGCCATCGCCGCTTCGGTCTCCGGCAGGGAATCAAAGACCTTCATCACCTGCAGTTGCTTGGCTTCCAACTGCGGCCAGGGAATGCCCTGCGCCGCTTTCACCTGCGCGACCACCTCGTCCATGTCCTCGCTGGGCAGAAAGCCGGTTGGCAGGATCACGAACAGCTTCACGGTCACCGCCATGACCGCCGCGAACGCCAGCATTGTCAGCACCGGATGTTTCAACACCACGCCCAGCGTGTGGTCGTAAACGCGGTACATCCACTGATAGCCGCCCTCCAGCACCTGGTAAAGCAGCCCGTGCTTGCGATGCCCCTCGTGCTTCAAAAACCGGCTGCACAGCATCGGCGTCAGCGTCAGCGACACAAAGCCGCTGACCAGAATCGCCGCCATGATCGTCACCGCGAACTCGTGCAGTAAGCGCCCCAGCACCCCGCCCATGAACAGGAAGGGAATGAACACCGCCGCCAGTGCCAGCGTCATCGAAAGAATCGTGAAACTGATTTCTTTCGAGCCGTCAAAGGCCGCTTGCAACACCGGCTTTCCCATTTCCATGTGCCGCACGATGTTTTCAAGCATGACGATAGCGTCATCTACAATGAAACCCACCGATAGCGTCAAGGCCAGCAGCGACAGGGTGTCGAGGCTGTAGCTGAGCAGGTACATCACCGCAAACGTGCCGACGATGGTGAAGGGAAGCGCCAGGCTGGGGATGATGGTGGCGGAGAAGTTCTTGAGGAACAGGAAGATGACCAGCACGACCAGCAGGATGGCCAGGATGAGGGTGAATTTGACGTCGGTAATCGAAGCTTCGACCGGCAGCGCTTTGTTGTACTCGACTTGGAAATGGATGGCCGGCGGCAGGGAGCGATCCATCTCCGGCATCAGACCGATCACCCGGTTCACCACGTCGATGGTGTTGGTGCCGGGTTGCTTCATGATGCTCAGCATCACTGTAGGCGCGCCGTTCAGCCAGCTTTCGGTCTTGTCGTTCTGTACGCTGTCCACGACGTCGCCAATGTCGTCCAGCCGTACCGGCGCGCCGTTGTGCACGGCGACGATCAGGTTTTTGTACTCCTCGGCGCTGTTGAGCTGGCCGGAGGCTTGCAGCGTATACGCTTTGGTCTTTCCCCAGAGCGTGCCTGAAGGCAAATTCACGTTGCCCTGCTGGATGGCGGTTTGCACCTGATCAATGCCCACCCCGCGGGCCGCCATGGCAAGCGGATTGAGCTGGATGCGTACGGCGAACTTCCGCTGTCCGAACACGTTGACCTCGGCTACGCCCTGGGTCATCGAGATCTGTTGCCCGATGAGGTCCTCGGCATAGTGGTCCACGGTGCGCAGGGGCAGCGTGGTTGAGCTGACCGAAAGGTTCAACACCGAGGAATCCGCCGGGTTCACCTTGCGGAACGTGGGCGGGGAGGGCATGCCCGGCGGCAGTTGCCCGGCGGCGGCAGCGATGGCGGTCTGGACGTCACCGGCGGCGCCGTCAATGTTGCGCGAAAGCTCGAATTGGAGCGCGATCGAAGTGCTGCTTTGCGAGCTGGTCGAACTCATTTCGTCCAGCCCGGGTATTGCCGAAAACTGTTTTTCCAGCGGTGTGGCTACCGACGAGGCCATGGTCGCGGCGCTGGCGCCCGGCAGGTTGGCATTGACTTGAATGGTGGGAAAATCCACATTGGGCAGGTCGCTCACCGCCAACTGGAAGTAGGCGGCGATGCCGAACACCAGCAGCGCCATCATGAGCAGTGCTGTGGCGATGGGGCGACGGATGAAAATGCCCGAAAGGTTCATGCCATCCTCAGCGGTCTGCGTTCACTGCAGCGTTGCTGGTCGCCTCGCCGCCGGCCTTGATGGCTACCTTCGCCCCCGGAAACAGCCCCAGCTGTCCATCGGTTACCACGGTCTCGCCCGGCTCAATGCCTTTGGTGATCACGGTTTTACCGTCGAAGGTAGTGGAGGTGGTCACCGTCCGGTTTTCCACCGTGTTGTTCGATGTCAACACATAGACGTAGAGATTGTTCTGGCCATTCTGAACCGCGGAGGCGGGCACTACGGTGGCATGGCGCTGCACCCCAAGCGTCAGATTTGTGTTTACGTACTCGCCCGGCCACAGCCGCTCCTTCGGATTCTCGAACGTAGCCATCAGTTGGATCGTGCCCGTGGTTGCATCAATGGCGTTGTTGATAAAGCTCAGGCGGCCGCCTTCCAGGTCGCTTTCGCCCTGCGCGTGTGCGGTCACCGCCAGCGCACGTAGGGCATTGACCTGCTTGATTTCCTGCAGATATTGCTCGGGAACGGAAAAGGCCACGTAGATGGGCTTGATCTGATTGATGGTCACCAGTACCGAGGTGTTCGGCTGCACCGTATTGCCGGCTTGCACCAGCAAGTCACCAGTGCGCCCATCAATGGGTGAGGTGATGGTGCAGTAGCTAAGCTGCAACTTGGCTGCCTGCACCGCCGCCCGGTCGGCTGTGACCAGGGCCTTGGAGGCTGCGGCGGTGGCGGCGAGCTGCTCGCTCTGCTCGGCCGAAACGATGCCCTGCTTGGCCAGGTCAGCATAGCGCCGGGCTTCGATCTGGTTCTGGCTGTCAGTGGCTAGATCGCGCGCCAGGTTGGCCTGAGCTTGGGCCATGGCGGCCTCAAACGGCTGCGGGTCAATCTGGAATAGCACCTGCCCGTTGCGCACTTCGTCGCCTTGGTGGAAATCTACGCTCTGTAGCTGCCCGCCCACCAGCGTTTTCACCGACACGGTGTTGATTGCTTGTACCGATCCTATGGCCTGCAGGTTGGTGGGCACGTTTTCCGACGTCGCCCGCGCCACTGTGACCGCAACCGGCGCCAGCGCGCTGGCTTTGGGCTTGGCCTGGGTGCAGCCAGCCGCAAGTCCAGCTATAGCCATGACGGCCATGACAACAGGGCGGAACGAAACGTTCATAGGTAGCCAGGGCGCAAAAACAATGCTCACCCAGTAAATTTGATTTTATACCGCGCGGACGCGATTTTCTACGCCGCAGCACCGCCCCAGGTTACACCTCGCCGGCATTATGACTGCTCCGTCCCTTCCCCCCGGTCGCCCACCCTCAATTCACATGGTCGAACTCGGGCAGGGCCGTGAACAACTGCCCCGCCCGCCACGCCGCCGCACCCGGACGCGTATAGACGATATTGCCTCCCACGATGGTGTAGAGCACGCGAGTACGCAGAATGTCGCCTGCCGGCAGGGTCAGCAGGTTGCCCGAAAACACGTCCATGTCGGCGCGCTTGCCGGGCGCGAACGACCCCAGCTCGTTCTCCTCGAAGATGGCGTAGGCGTTGTTCCAGGTGTAGTCGCGCAGCTCCTCCATGCGCGTCTTTTTCTGGTTCGGGAAAAAATAGGTCCCGTTTCCCTCGCGGCGGCTGACACCGCAGAAGAAATTGGGGATGGGGTTGGTGTCTTCCACTGGTGTGTCGGTGCCATCCAGCACGATCGCGCCGCTCTTGATCAACGACTGCCAGACGTAGGCGCCCTCGCGGGCGCGCCGTTCGCCCAGACGCGCTACCACGAAGGGCGCGTCCGAGCACGCATGGATGCTCTGCATCGAGGCGATGACGCCGAGCTGTGCGAACCGCGGAATATCGCTCGGCTGCAGGTGCTGCGCGTGCTCGATGCGCCAGCGCAGCGCGTGCGCCGCCGGGTCGGCGCTGAAAATGCGCTGGAACAGGTCGAGCGTTTCACGGTTGGCGCGATCGCCAATGGCATGCACCGAGACCTGAAAGTCGTCGCGGGCGGCAAGTTCTGCCATCTGGGCGATAGTGCCCATGGCGACCACATTTTTGCCCGTGATGCCGGGCGCATCGCTGTAGGGCTGTAGGAACCAGGCGCTGCGGGTCCCCAGTGCGCCATCGGAGGTGATTTCGCCGACCCCGCGCACTGTGAAGTGATCCCCGGCATAGCCAATGATCTTTGCCTGCGCCAGGTGCGCCTCCAGCTCGGGCACCGAGGCCCGCACGTTCACGTACAGCCGCAGCGGAATCCCCTGCGCCGCCTGCTGTTTTAGCCAGGTGATGGTGGCAAAGCTTTCGCCCATGTCGACAAAGGTCGTGATCCCCTTGCTGATCTCGTTGTGCATGGCCAACTGCAGCGCGCGCTCGCGCTGCTGGGCGCGGGCCGCTGCCGGCAGCATTTGTTGATGGCGGGTGTAGGCCTGCTCCACCGCGCCCATGGCGGTGTCGCGCAGCATACCGATGGCCTCGCCCTGGGCATCGCGTACGATGGTGCCGCCCGGTGGATTGGGCGTGGATCGGTTGATCCCGGCCAGCTTCAGCGCGGCGCCGTTGACAAACAGGGCGTGCCCGCTGGCGTGGCTGAGCATGACCGGGTTGTTGGGTGAAACCGCATCGAGCGTGGTGCGCAGCGGCAGCCCATCTACGTTCGGTTGGGGCACGCGGTTCCATTTGCTTTGCTGCCACCCTGCGCCGACCACCCACTGCCCCGGCCTGGCCTTGGCCACCGCTGCTTTCACCATGGTCACGATCGCATTCCAGTTCGGCGCCAGACCCACGTTCAGTTCCATGGCGCTCTCGCCAGTGGCCATCAGGTGCCCATGACCCTCGATAAATCCAGGGGTCACGAACGCCCCGTGCAGGTCCAGCACTCGGGTCTTAGCGCCGATGTAGTGCGCCATGGCAGCGTCGCTGCCCAGTGCTTCGATGCGCCCCTGGCGCACTGCCATTGCCGCCACCTCCGGTTGCAGCGGGTTCAACGTCTCGATAGTCCCGTTGCGCAGCACCATGTCGGCGGGCACGAGCGCGGGCGGAAAACCAGGAATCGTTTGTCCCATCAAGGCCATCGCCCCGGCAAGGAACACGCCAAGCGCAGCGGATTTCACCTGCATGCCAGCATGGTACACTTTTCGCAATCCCATGGCAGCTTCCGATCCGTATCTTGGCGCCACGATCGGGCGGTACCGTGTGACGTCGCGGCTTGGCAGCGGCGGCATGGGCGTGGTCTATAAGGCTGAAGACCGGGATCTGGGCCGCCCGGTTGCCCTCAAGTTCCTGCCTGCCGATGCCCAAGGCCTAGCCCTCGAACGCTTCCGCCGCGAGGCGCGTGCCGCTTCGGCTGTCAACCACCCCAATATCTGCGCTATCTACGAAATCGGCCAGCACGAAGGACGTCCGTTTATCGCCATGGAGTTTCTCGAAGGCGAAACGCTGCAGCAGCGCCTCACCCGCGGCCCGCTCCCGCCGGAGCAGGCCCAGCGCCTCGGCGCCGAAATTGCCGGCGCGCTCGAGGCCGCGCACGCGCACGGCGTCGTCCACCGCGATCTCAAGCCCGCCAACCTGTTTGTCACCAGACTCGGCCCCGCGAAAATCCTGGATTTCGGCCTTGCCCGCGCCCAATCCGAGGGCGCCGACGCCGACACCGCCCTCACCCTGCCGGGTATGCCGCTGGGCACGATTGCGTATATGTCGCCCGAGCAGGCCCGCGGGGAAGAGCTGGACACTCGCACCGACCTGTTTTCCTTCGGCGCCGTGCTCTACGAAATGGCCGCCGGCGCCCCGGCGTTTCCTGGCAACGCCGCCGCCGTTCGTTTCGACGCCATCCTCAACCGTCCGCCTGCGCCGCTACCTTCTGGCGTGCCCCCCGAGTTTGCCCGCGTGCTTTCCAAGGCGCTGCAAAAGGATCGCGCCCTGCGCTACCAAAGCGCCGCCGCGATGAAGGCCGACTTGCTGGGATTGCGGCAGAGTCGGCCGCCGGCACCGCCGCACCGCTCGCGTTGGCCGGTCTACACGGCTGTGGCGGTGGTCATCGCCGCCGCCCTCGCCTATCGGTTTCTCCGCCCCGCCCCCCGGCTGACCGCCCAGGACACACTGGTGCTCGCCGACTTCAACAACACCACCGGCGACCCGGTCTTCAACGGCGCGCTGCGCCAGGGGCTGGAGGCGCAGCTGGCGCAATCGCCGTTCCTCAAGTTGGTCTCCGACGAGCGCATTGCACAAACGTTAGCGCTCATGGACCGGCTTCCCAACTCCGTGTTGACGCCGGCGCTCGCCCGCGAGGTCTGCCAGCGCACTTCCAGCACCGCCGCCATTGACGGCTCAATCACACAACTCGGCAACGAATATGTTCTCGGCCTCACCGCTACCGGCTGTGCCGAGGGCGACGCCTTGGCTGAAGTGCAGACGAGCGCCGCCGACAAAGACAAAATTTTGCCTGCCCTGGGTGCTGCGGCAGCGCGATTGCGCACCAAGCTGGGTGAATCGCATGCCTCCGTGCTGCAGTTCGATGCCATCCCCGAAGACGTGACCACCTCGTCCCTGGAGGCGCTGCAAGCCTATAGCCTGGGCTGGCACACGGTGGATGTGGACAATAATTTTGCCGCTGCCATCCCCTTGTTCCAGAAAGCGGCTGCCCTCGACCCCAACTTCGCCATGGCGTACGCGCAGATAGCCGCCTCCGAAGGCCCGCTGAGCCAACATGGGTTGGCCGCCGCGGCCATCCGCAAGGCCTATGCGCTGCGCGCGCACGCCAGTGAGGCGGAGAAGCTCTTCATTGCCGCCAACTATGACATCTATGCCACGGGGGACTTGGCTCAGGCGCGCGCCGATTGCGGGCTCTGGGCCCGGGTGTATCCGCGTAACGAGGAAGCCTGGGTGTACCTCTGGATCACGGATTTTTTCATGGGCGATTACCCACGCGCCCTGGCCGACGCCGAAACGGCGGTCCGCCTCGGCCCGGGCAGCTCCAACAACGTCGTCAACCTCGCCTTCAGCCAGCTTTGGCTGAACGATCTCGCCGGCGCGCACGCCACCGTCGCGGCGGCCCGCGCCCGCAAGCTGAATTCGCCCTGGTATCCGCTGGTGCTGTATCAGGTCGCGTTCTTGCGCCACGATGCGGCCGGCATGGCGCAGGCAGCGGCGCAGGCGCCGGCCAATGGCGCCATGAACGACGCCATGCTTTTTTTACAGTCTCAGGCGGCGGCCTTTGCCGGCCACATGGCGCAGGCCAGCGCGCTGGCCACGCAGGCCGCCACGGCCGCGCGCGTTGCCGGTGAACCACAGGCGGCAGCCGAATACGCGGCGCGCGACGCCGTGCGCCAGGCGCTGGTCGGCAATCGCACTCTGGCGCTGCGCGAAGCGGCGCCTGCGCTGGCGGCCAAGGGCGATCCGCAGGTGCTGGCCCTCGCCGGCCTGGCGCTGGCGCTGGCGGGCGACGCCGCCCGGGCGGGGCAGGCCGCGCGCGCTCTCGCGCGCCAGTATCCCGACGATACCATCGTCCGTACCGAGTTTGTTCCCCTCATCCAGGCGGCCGAGGCACTGGCGCGGGGAGATGGCCCAGACGCCGAGCAGGCCCTGGCGCCGACCACTCCCTATGAGCTCGGTGAACAGAATGGGGGCCTTACCTTTGCCCTTTTTCCGGTCTTTCTGCACGGGTGCGCCGATTTGTTGGCCGAGCGCGGTGCCGCCGCCCCCGAGTTTCAAAAGATTCTGGACCACTCCGGCGTGGTCGCCGATCAGCCCATCGCTGCCCTCGCCCATCTCGGCCTGGCGCGTGCCGCTGCACTAACGGGAAACCGCACCCAGGCGCGCTCCCAGTACCAGCAATTTCTGGCCCTCTGGTCCCACGCTGACGCCACCCTGCCGCTACTCCAATCGGCGAAGGCGGAATATGCGCGATTGGAGACGCCGTGAGCGCCAGCGGGCGTGCGTTGTCGGCGAGCGGAACTCCGGGCAGCGGAGTTCCGCTCGCCGACAGCCCGACCCATGGAACGACCGGGGACGAAGCTCCGCGCCGCCTATCACCCCGCCCCGCTCCCTCTCTACGAGGCTTCCCCGTCGCTTCCGGCCAGCTCGCCGTGCAGAGTTTGCACACCTTTATGCACCGCGTTCATGGCCGCCAGAATATCGGTTTGGCTAAGAATTCCGTTGAGACGGCCTTCCTCATCGGTCACCATCAGCAGGTGCTCATGCCGCCGCGCCACCAGCAGGCGCAGCGCATCCTGCAGGTTGGCATCCGGGGCAATGCGCGCCCATTCCGGGTCCATTAAATCCGCCACGCGCACATGGTCCCACTCCTCCGGGGGCACGTGGGCGAGGGCAGCGACTGCCAGCGTGCCCACCACGCGCTCGTGTTCGACCACAGGATAGCTGGCGTAGTTGCCCCTTGCGGTGGCGGCCTCCGCAAAGCGGCGCAGGTTCCAGTTGGCCTCGGAAGTGGTGATATCGCGTTGCATGGCGTCCTGCACGTGGATTTCGGTCAGCTCCTCCACGGTCACACCCTCATGCAAGCGCTGGTCGCCCGACGCCGACGCCTGTCCCGATACCGCATACGCAACCGCCGCCCCGATCAGCACCGGCACGATATAGGAGTGTCCGCCGGTCGCCTCGGCGACGAACACCACCGCCGTCAGCGGCGTCTTGTAGCCGGCGGCGATAAACGACGCCATGCCCACGGCGGCGAACAGATTGAGCGAGCTGGTGTGCACCACGCTTTGCGCAAACGCGGTGCCAAACGAGCCTCCGGATAGAAACAGCGGTACGAACATGGCGCTCACACCGCCCACGCCCAGCGAGAGCAGCGTCGCCACCAGCTTGAGAACACCGAACACCACCAGCTCGGCCGAGCCGTGCGCGTGCTGGAGAATGATCGAGACGGCCTCGTAGTTCGGTCCCAGCGGCACCAGTTGGCCGGGAAACCACGCCAGAAAAATCAGGCCGCAAGCGCCGGTGCCGATCCCGCCGAGCAGCATCTTCAGCCAGTGCGGCACCTTCCAGTGCACCATGAACTCGCGGAAGCGCCGGAAGGTGATGGTGAACGGCATCGAGATGAGTCCGCAGATCGCTCCCAGCAGCGCCGCCCAGAGCAGATCGCGCCGCGTGTAGGTGCCGGCCGACACAAAGTTGAACAGGGGCTGCGCCCCCATGAATATCGCCAGCGTGGCGAAGGCGATGACCGAGGCGATGAGCGCCGGCATCAGCGCCTCGTGCGCCAGGTCGTCCTTATAGGGCATTTCGAGCGCGAAGATCACGCCCGTAAACGGCGCCCGGAACACCGCGGACATGCCTGCCGCCGCGCCGCTGATGAGCAGGATGCGACGGTCCCGCGGCTCCAGTTTCATCCCCATGCGCCGCAGCCGTGCCCAGAACCAGGAGCCCAGCGCCCCGCCGCCGTAAATGCTCGGCCCTTCCAGCGCCGCGCTGCCGCCCATGCCCACCGTGGCCACCGCAGCCAGCAGCTTGGGCACGAACGGCTTCATCTTGATTTCCGACTGGCGCTCGAAAAACGACCGGATGATCTCTTCGGTCGAGTGGTCGTTCGGGTCCGGCGTCAGGTACTGCATCAGCAGGCCGGCGATGAGGAACCCCAGCGCCAGGCCAGGCACGATCCAGATCGGATGCGCCAGGTAGGCTGCCAGCACCGGCGGCCACAGCCAGCTCAGGATCGTCTTGGCGATCAGGGTGATGAGCAGCCCGGTCGCCACCCCCAGCACGGGCGCGATGTAGATCCATTTATGGATGTCGCGCGAGTAGGTCGCCATCAGGTCCGCGCGCACCAGCGAGCGATAGCGGCGGATCAGCGGGCGGTTCCAAAGGCCCGTGCGGGCATGGCTGGATGGATCGGATGCTTTCAGTTCCGTACTCAGGTTCCTCAGACTCCTGCTGGATTGCACGCGTAGCGCTCCCCGCTGGCACGCACGCCCCTGCGGTTAAGCCAACCGCCGTGATAGGAAATTATGCCACGAAACGGAGCGGGGGCCGGGTCGCGAGCCCGCGAGCGGGAGCGCACGCCCAGGGCCGGGGTTCCCGACCGGGTTCCCAGCCCGCTACCGGGAAGACTCTCGGGAAGGGGCGAGAGGCAAGCGGAGCGAGGGCGCAGGGAGCAAGGGCTCGCCGCCCGGCCACAGCCCGACCCCAGGGAGGGCGGCTCCAGAAAGAGGTGGCCGTGCCACTGATCCATGGGGTTGGACCTACTATAATTTACTGGGAAATTTAGCCGGAACATGCCCATGAGCACCGCCGCGCACGTCATCCAGCTTGAGAACTTCATCGGAGGCGCCTGGACCAGCGCTGCCGGGGCGTCCTATCAGCCGGTCGTAAATCCGGCCAGCGCGGAAGTGCTGGCGCAGGTGCCGCTCTCGGCGGCCGGGGACGTGGACCGCGCCGTGCGCGCCGCCACGGCCGCGTTTCCCGCCTGGCGCGCGACGCCGGCGGGCGACCGCATCCAGTTTCTGTTCCAGCTCAAGCAGTTGCTCGAGGCCAACCTGCAGGAGCTGGCCCGCACCATCACGCGGGAGTGCGGCAAGACCCTGGCCGAGTCGGTGGGTGAGATACGGCGGGGCATCGAGAACGTCGAGACCGCCTGCGGCATTCCGCTGCTGATGCAGGGCTACAACAACGAGGACATCGCGCGCGGCATTGACGAGATCATGATGCGCCAGCCGCTGGGGGTGGTCGCCGCCATCACGCCGTTCAATTTTCCGGCGATGATCCCGCTATGGTTTCTGCCCTGGGCCATCGCGTGCGGAAACACGTTCATCCTCAAACCCTCCGAGCGGGTGCCGCTGACGGCGCACCGGCTCGTGGAGCTGATCGCCGAGACAGGGCTGCCCGCGGGCGTGGTTTCCCTGGTGCACGGCGGCAAAGACGCCGTGGATGCCCTGCTGGAACATCCCGCGGTGCGGGGCATCAGCTTTGTCGGTTCCACCCCGGTGGCGCAGTACGTGTACAGCCGCGCCACCGCCCAGGGCAAGCGCGCGCAGTGCCAGGGCGGCGCGAAGAATGCAGTGGTGATTTTGCCCGACGCCGATCCCGCGATGACCACGCAGGTGCTGAGCGACTCGGCGTTCGGTTGCGCGGGGCAGCGGTGTCTGGCGGCTTCGGTGGCGGTGACCGTGGGCGGGGCGCGGGGACCATTCACCGAAGCCCTGACCGAGGTGGCGCGGGCGCGGGTGGTCGGCGATGGCCTGGATGCGGGGGTCGAGACCGGGCCGGTCATCTCGCCCGAGAGCAAATCCCGCATCGAAGCGTTGATTGCCGCCGGCGCCGCCGAAGGCGCCAGGGTACTGGTGGATGGCCGCGGCGCGCGCGTGCCCGGCTGCGAAGCCGGCAATTTTGTTCGCCCCACGATTCTCCATGAGGTGCCTCCCCTGGGGACGACCGTGCAGACGGAGATCTTTGGTCCGGTGCTCAGCCTGGTGCATGTCGAGACCATCGACCAGGCGATTGCGTTCGTGAACCGCCAGTCCTACGGCAACATGGCCTGCCTGTTCACCCGCAGCGGGGCGGCGGCGCGTCAGTTCCGCTCCCAGGCGGCGGCAGGCAACATCGGGATCAACCTGGCGGTGGCCGCGCCCATGGCCTACTTTCCCTTCACGGGCTGGAAGGACAGTTTTTTCGGCGATCTGCACGCCCAGGGCCGCGATGCCGTCGAGTTCTATACCGACAAGAAGGTGGTCATCGAGCGCTGGCCCAGCGACGGGTCGCGCAGGTTTTAGAACGCAATGTGACCAAGGGCGATCAATAAGTCTGGGGTCATGGTGGTAAGCTCTAGCCATCTGGCCCTTTCGGACCGGTGTCAGCAATGGGTTGCGCGAGCCGAAATGCGCGTGGGCAAGCCGCAGCACTCGTCGGACTGTTGGTGTCGCTAGGGCTGGGTGCCGCCGGATGCAGACAGACGCCGCCGACGGCGGCGTCGGCAGCCCGGCAAGCCGCGCAGGCGCACTGGGGCAGCCTCCAGCACGTGGCGACGGTCACCGGGCAAATTGAGCCGGCGGCCTCGGCGGAGTTACTGACACCCCAGTTGCAGGGTCAGGACTACGCCCAACTGACGGTGACGTATCTGATTCCGAGCGGCACACCGGTGGTGGCAGGCCAGGTAGTGGCCTCGTTCGACCGTACGGCGCTGGAGCAGGCGGCGGCGGATGCCGAGCAGCAATACCGCAGCCTGACGGCGCAGGTAGAGCAGCAGCAGGCGCAGAACGAGGCCGATGCGGCCAAGCGCAACGTGGCGCTGCAGGAGGCGCTGGCGGCGCGCGGGCAAGCGGCTCTGGAACTGGAAAAGCGCACGATTTTGCCGGCGCTCAAGCAGCAGACCGACGCACTCGATCTGGCGGACGCGCGCGACCAGGTGGCCAGCCTGCAGCAAGCGGAGGTGTGGGACCGGCGCCAGGCGGCGGATCAGGTGCGCGTGCTGCAACTGCAGCGCGACGAGCAGAAGGCGCTGTGGCAACAGGCGGAGGCGCAGGCCAGCCAGCTGGTGCTGCGCGCGCCCATCGCCGGCATGGCGGCGCAGGACACGCCGCCGTGGGTGGGGCAGGTGCGCCCGGGCACGCGGCTGTACAGCGGCACGCCCGTATTGCGGATTTTCGATCCGCACAAGATGGTGGTGGAGGCGCAGATCAGCGAAGCGGACCGGCCGTGGGTGCCGGCGCACGCGGCAGCGCAGGTGCGCGTGGACGCCTACCCCGGCTTGACCCTGCCGGCCCAACTGGAGAGCGTGAGTCCGATCGGGGAGGCGGCGCTGGGCACGCCGATCCGCTCGTTCGCCGCGGTGTTCACGCTGGAGCACAGCGATGCGCGGGTCTTGCCGGATTTGAACGCCTCGGTGGTGATCGCGTCGCAATCGCAGCCGGGATGGCTGGTGCCGCGCGCCGAGGTGAACTATGAAAACGGCGCGGCCTACATCTGGGCGCGCCGCCGCAGGGACGGCAAATCGGTGCGCCAGCCGGTGCGGGTGGGCGGCTTCGGCAACGGGATGGTCCTGATCCAATGCCCGCCCACCGGTTGGGGGCCGTGCGCGCAACCGGTGCACGCCGCCACGGCGAAGGCGGCGCCGGGGGCGGAGCGATGATGCGCCCGGACCGGCGTTGGTGGTGGGGCGTGGTGGTGCCGGTGCTGGCGGCGGGAGCCTGGCTGGCGCGGGAGCGCTGGCGCAGGGCGCCGCAGCTGCCCACGGCGCAGGCCACCCGCGGGGATCTGGTCGAGTACGTGCCCTGCCGCGGCAAGCTGGGCGTGCGCCAGGCGGCGCTGCTGCGCGCGCCCGCACAGGCGCAAAATCTGCGCATCGCGTTCCTGGCGCCGGGCGGCAGCCGCGTGCAGGCGGGCGCGGTGGTGGTGCGGCTGGATACCTCCGCAGCCCGGGAGCAGGAAGAGCAGTTGCGCCTGGCGCTGCAGTCGGCGCTGGCGACGCTGGACCAGGCGCAGGCACAGGCCGGCATTACCCACCAGCAGGATGCGCTGGCGGCGGTGAACGACCAGGTCGCGGTGGACCATGCGCGCCTGGAAGCGCAGCGGGCGAGCGTGGCCAGCAAAATTGCGGGCGAGGAGGCACAGCTCACGCTGGCCACCGCCAAGGCGGAGCTGGCGCAACAGCAGGCCCAGGCCAGGCTGCACGCGCAAGCGGCGGCGGCGCAACTGGCCTCGCTGCGGGCCGAGCGCGACAAGGCGGCGGCGCAACTGCAGCGGCAGCGCGCTGTGGTGGCAGGGGCGGTGCTGCGGGCGCCGATACCCGGATTCATCAGCTACATGACCAACCCCGGCAGTAGTTACGATGACCCTCAGCCGTATCGTCCCGGCGACCAGGTTTCGGCGGGCGACCGCATCGCCGAGATTCCGGCGCTGCAGACGCTGGTAATGCAGGGGCAGCTCGACCAGAGCGAGCGCGGGCAGGCGGCGGTCGGCGAGGCGGTCGAGGTGCAGGTGGCGGCGCTGCCGGAAAGCACCTTTGCGGGGCGCGTGGAGGCGATCTCGGCGCTCACCACGCTCGATTTCGGCAACGATTGGCCGCCACCGCGATACTTCCAGGTGACCGCCGCGCTTACGCATCCGGATGCGCGGCTGCGGCCACAAATGAGCGCCACCATGCGCATCATCACGCGGCGCCTGAGCGGAGTGGTGCTGGTGCCGGCGCAGGCGGTGTTTACCCCCCAGGGCCGGCCGCTCGTGTATGTGGACCGGGGCGGGCGGTGGGTGGCGCTGGCGGTGCGGGTGCTGGGCCGCAATCCCACCCAGGAGGCGGTGGCGGGGCTGGCGGCGGGCACGCCGGTGGCGCTGGAAGCGCCCGGAACAGGGCGCGCGGGCGCGGCGGCGCCGGCGTTACCGGGAGGGGCACAATGAGCGCCGGACCGGAACTCGATGTGGTGACCCCGGAGCTGGTGCGGGCACGCGCGCGGCGCACGGTGCGCCGGGTGGCGGCGGCTGCGGCCACGCTGGTGATCCTGGGCCTGGCCGGATTCGGGGTTTGGTACGCCTGGCGGCAGCTGGGCGCCGCGCCGGCGGAGGCGATTCCGACCTTCCGCATCGAGCCTGGCACGGTGCAGGTGGTTGCCTACGCGAGCGGCTCGGTGGCGGGCGGCTCGCCCGACCGGCTGCTGGCTCCGAGCGTGGGCAGCGACATCCTGCACATCAGCGCTCTGCTGCCCGCGGGCACGCCGGTGCAGCCGGGAGAAGTGGTGGTGCGGTTTTACGCCGGCGCGGAACAGTTCGCCCTGGCCCAACAGCAAAACGCGGTGGCGGTGGCGCAGGCGAAAATTGATGGCGCGCGGGCGCAGGCGCGGGCGCAGCAGATCACCGACGGGTATGCGCTCCGGCATGCGCAGAACCAGGTGCAGTTGGCGGAAATCGAGGTGCGCCAGAATTCGCTGGCGCCGGCGCTGACGGCGCAGGAGAACAACCTCAGCCTGCGTTCGGCGCGCGCCGAGCTGGGGCAACTGGAAAGCGACGCGGCCCAACGGAAGGCCACTAGCCAGGGGCTGATTGCGGTTCAACAGGCGGCGGCGGCGCAGGCGGAGGCGAAGGCGGCGGCAGCGCGGACCCACATGGCGGCGATGACGCTGCGCGCCGACCGCGCCGGGTATGTGGCGCTGGAACCCAATCTGGGAGGCACCGGCGTGGTCTACTCGGGCATGACGCCGGAGCCGTTTCACGTGGGCGATCTGGCGCAATCCGGGCAGCTGGTGGCGGAGATCCCCGACCTGGAGCACATGGTGGTGAACGCGCAACTGGGCGAGGCCGACAGCGCCTATGTGGCGGTGGGACAGGCGGCCACGCTGCAGGTCGCGGGAGTGCCCGGGCGCGTGTTTGCGGCGCGGGTGCAGCGCGTGGCAGGCATCCGGCAGGCCAGTTTTTTCAGCGCTAACGAGAGCGAGACCTGCGTGCTGAGCCTGCAGGCGCCCGGCAGCGCCATCCGTCCGGGCGTGGACGCCCAAGCCCGCATCGTTCTGGCCGCGCTGCAGCACGTGCTCTGGGTCCCGGCCGAGGCGGTCTTCCGCAACAATGGCAAGCCGTTCCTCTATGTGCGCCGGGCCGGCCAGTTTATCCCCCAGACCATCCGCGTGCTGCGCCAGGGCTCGGAGCGGGTGGCGATTGCCGGCGTACCGGCCGGCACCGTCGTGGCGCTGACCGATCCGCGGGCCCCTGCCACCGGGGGGCAGTCATGAGGCGCTCGTGGGCGCTGGGGCGCCGCTACGGCGAGGATCTCGCCCTGGCCGGCCAGAATCTGGCCGCGCAGAAGGCACGCACCGCCCTCACCGCGCTGGGCATGATCTTTGGCGTGGGCGCGGTGATCGGCATGCTGGCCATCGGCGCGGGGGCGCGGCAGCAATCGCTGGCGGCGATTGCCCGCATGGGGCTGCACAATCTGCTGATCAACTCGATTCCGGCCACCAGCCGGCAGGAGTTGCAGACGCGCCGGCGCACCTCGCACGGGCTCGATGAAAGCGACGAGCGGGTGCTGGCGGCGGATGTGCCGGGGGTGGCATGGGTCTCCGCGCGCCGGCAAATGCTGCCCGCGGGCCTGCTGCCGCACCTGAGCGGTTCGGCGCCGGAAGTGCTCGGCGTAATGCCCGCGTACACGCAGATTCATCACCTGCAACTGGCGGCAGGGCGGTTTCTGGACGCGACCGACCAGGCCGCCGCCGCGGCGGTGTGCGTGCTCGGCGAGCAGGCCAAGGTGGATCTGCTCGGCTACGGTGCGGCGCTGGGGCGCGAGGTGAAGTTCAACAACGTCTGGTGGCGGGTGGTGGGGGTGCTGCGCAACCAGGTGGAAATGCCCGGCGCGGGCGCTGGCAGCCTCAACAACTCCATTTTGACCCCGCTCGCGGCTTTCCAGGATCGTGTCTGGGATTCCAACTTCAGCTTCAAGGACCCGCTCGACGGGGTGGACATCGCACTCTCGCCCTCCGCCAGTGTCCCGCGCGCCGCTGCGGTGGCGGCGGCGATTCTGGATTCCACCCACCACCAGACGCAGGATTATCACGTGGTGGTGCCGGCGGCGCTGATGGCTGCGCAGGCGCGGGAACAGCGGATATTCACGCTGGTCATGGTGGCCATCGCGGCCATCTCGCTGCTAGTCGGAGGCATCGGCATCATGAACATCGTGCTGGCGACGGTGCTGGAGCGCACGCGCGAGATCGGGGTGCGGCGCGCGGTCGGCGCCACCCGCGCCGATATTGTCCGCCAGTTTCTGATCGAGTCGGTGCTCATCTCCTTCAGCGGCGGCGCCATCGGGGTGGCGTTCGGTTTCGCCTTGTCGCGTGCGATCGCCTGGGCGGCGGGCTGGCCCACGCTGGTCAGCGGCGCCTCCATTGTCATCGCCTTCGGCGTCTCCGTCGCCGTGGGCGTCATCTTCGGCCTCTACCCGGCGCGCCAGGCGGCCCGGGTCAGCCCCATCGACGCGCTCCGCTACGAGTAGGGCGGATCGCGTTGGCGCGAGCGCAGCGCAGGGCCCGCGCCAACGTTGTTATTGCGTAACTGTGGTGGCGCGGCCCTGGGCTTCCCCGCGCAGCCAGATGTACAGGGGCGCATGGGGCGAGGGCGGCGGCCAGGGCATCACGATGGCCAGCGTTTGGGTGGGTGCCGTGGCGCTCACCCGCATGGGAACGCTGGTGACGGGCACGCCGGTGGTGGCGTTCCAACCGGTTTTGGCGATCAACTGCAGGTTGTCGCCGCTCAGTTCGCCGGAGAATTCGCCGGGCGTGGGGCTTTGATTCGAAAGCGTCACGGAATGAATGTGGGGCAGCAGGACCACGCGCCCGAGGGAGAAGGGGGCGGAATCGCCGTTGGCGGCATCGGGGACGACCAGCTGCAGGTTGCAGCCGGGGGCGCCAATTTTGCCCGGCACCGCAGCCAGGTAAAACTGCCCGCTGCCGCCGGCATCCAACTCCGCGCCGTCCGCGGTCTGATTGGGGCGCAGACTCAGAGCCTCGATCTGCTCTTCCGGCGATTGGCAGCGCAGGCGGATCTTCAGCAGCGGTGGCGGGTGCAGGATGTTGAAGGCAAAATTTACGGTCGCATCCGCCGGGAGCTCGCCCGGCAGCAGCGCCACGGTTTCGCCCGCATTCACGCTGCGATTAAGTCCGCCGATCTGCGGGCGCGGGCCCAGCACGTGGAGGGCGTCAGGCAGCGTGAGCGGGTCGGCCGAACCTACCACATACACCCGCACGGGCAGGCGTTGCCCCGCCTGCGCGTCCGGGTTCAGTGCCACCGTCGCCACGCGCCGGTCCAGACCGTCTGCGGGAACGATGCGGGGTGGCGGAGACAGCCCAAGCTTCGCGCCCGGGCTGCTCATGCGCGCGATGCGCTCCAGGTGGGCACCGCGCAGCGTCACCCGCTGTCTGCCACCGTCCAGGTTGGTGGCAAAGGCGTCGAGCCGCGGATTGGGCGGCCGGATCATCAGCGGCACAGCGCGCGAGCCACCGGCAGTCTGCCGCAATTGCAGTGGAACTTCACCCGGCGCCAGCTTCGCCGTGTCAATGCGCACCACCAGGCTGCCACCGCCGCTGGCCAGCGTAAACGGTTCGACGGCTCCTGCCAGCTTGACCTGGTTGACAAAGGAAAAATTGCCGCCCGTCACCCGCACCCTGACCACGCCGGCGCCCGCCACCAGCCGGGCCGCATCGCCCGGTGCCAGCTGGGCGTGCTTGAGCCCTGTCGGTGTCGTGACGGTGATGGCGCCAGCAATCTCGATGGGCGCCCAATCCCACATGGCCGCTAAGCGGTAATCACCCTCCAGATGCGGAAGACGGGAAAGGTCCAGCGTCAGCGTGTCGGTCAGGGCTCCGGGTGCCACCTGCACCGCAACCGGCACGGCTTCCCCTTGCGCGGGCACCAGCTCCCACTGCCGTGCCCGCACCAGGTTGCGAAGCTGCACCACGCTGGCGCAGGTGACCTGCACCACCGCCTTGGCGCCTGCGGGCACCGCCAGCGAGTGCGTATTCGCCAGGCGGACCGAGGGCGCCCTGCCCGCCGGCAGGTTGGTCATCCAAATGTAGACGGTGTGTTGGTTCGGAGGTGGCGCGGTGTTGGCGCTGCACAACCGCGCGCCCGATGCGTCGGGCTGGGCGAACGCGCCCTGAAATTGAGTCCCCGGGAAGAGGCTTTTGTGCAGGGCCCGGAACAGCGGAAAGGTGTCACTGGCCACTCCCATCAAAGGCCCGTAATAAAGGGCGGCCAGCGCCGTCGCCGTGCTCGTCGAGCCCGCCGTGAGCACGGCGTGGCTGGACGGACCCAGTTGCGCCGTCGGTGGCGCCACCGCCGCCAGCAGGACCGCCGCTTCCTGGTCCGGCGGCAGTGCCGGATTCGCCTTGGGCATGTCCACGCCGTATTCATGCGAATATTGCTTCAGCATGGTGTTCAGGCTGAGGGTGCCGGGCGCCGAATTCTCATAGCGTGCCAGCAGCGCCACCAGCGCCTCAACGCGCGATGCCTGTTCGGCATAGGCGATGAAATGGGCTACCAGCTCCGGATGCTGGGCCAGCAGGCGCCGCGTCTTTTTGGCATTCAGGCCTTTGGGACCGAACAGAAACGCCACCGCGCCGGTCTGCGCGGGCACTGCCCAGGCCGCGGGCTTGTCGGCGCGCCCGTTGAAGACCGCCAGATGGGCGCTCGCGCTGTAGACGAATGGGACCAGGATGACAGCCACCCGCGCCGAATGCCGCCACGCCGCCGGCAGGCCCTGGGGCGCGTAGCGCAATACATCACCCTGGTCCAGAGTGTTGATTTCGGCAAATGGAATTCTGGTGCTCTGCCCGGGCGCGCCGACTCGCAACTGAAAGCCGGTCACGAAGCGCCCGCCCGGGCAGGGATCGTCCTGCCCCGCCGCCCCGGGCACGGCCCAAACCAAGCCGAGGCCGAGCGCGAGCATGAGGCCAACTCGCAGGCCGCGATGGATGGACGCGGACGGCCGGACCGGGCTGGACAAGCGTGCTGCGATGGAACCCCGCATGGCTGCTCCCTCCAGAACTCACTGCTCTATTTTAGCGGGCGCGGGCTCTTGATTCGAAACGGTGGCCGGGCTCTTGGGTGGGCGTGGTGACGACGATGTCGCCGAATTGGGCCAGGGTCAGGCCCTTGAGGGAGCTTACCTGCTGATCCTGCGGCGCCTGGCTGGGGCAGAGCGGGGCGAGGGTCAAGCCCAGGGCGAGGGTCAGGGCTAAGGAAAGGGCGCGGCAACGCATCGGGTTTATCC
This sequence comes from Terriglobales bacterium, assembly GCA_050747905.1. Classification (GTDB taxonomy): domain Bacteria; phylum Acidobacteriota; class Terriglobia; order Terriglobales; family SCQP01; genus SCQP01. The sequence continues at coordinate 120,795 of JBOGKQ010000007.1, forward strand.
CGGATGTGAGGAGAGGGTGCAAGCTCCTATGTTCTCTGCAAACCAGATGGGTTTGTGAGGTATTTGCCGGCGGGCGGGCAGGGAACGGCAGCGGAGAAAAGGCCGCGAACTGTTCCGTTTTCGGCTGTAAGCTGTTGGTTCTACTGGCTTGGGGCAGGTTGCAGTTGCCAGCGGGAACCAGCTGGGCGCAGCGGGAGCGTCGAAGCGGCGCTGCGCACCCACGCGATCCGGCGGGCTGCCCGGCGGGGCGGCAGTGCCCCTCAGAGGTTAGAAGCAGGAACGCAGCGCCGAGATGCCCGGGTTTGGTAAAAATGGGCTATGAGCGGATACGTAGCGGCGGCGGTGGGAGTGGTGCTGGGCATCCATGTACTGTTCCTCGCGTGGGTGATCGCGGGCGCGGCAGTGACGCGGAAGCGGCCGGTGCTGACGGGGTTGCATTTGGCCGCGCTGGTTTGGGGCGTGGTGGTGGAGGTAGGGCCGTGGCCGTGCCCGCTGACGCTGCTGGAGCAGCGGTTGGAGACGATGGGGGGCGGGGCGGGCTACCAGGGGAGCTTTCTGCTGCACTATCTGCACGCGCTGGTGTACCCGAATCTCTCGGTCGTTTGGCTGGTGGCGGGCGGGCTGACGGTGTGCGGCGCCAATTTCCTGCTGTACGCGTACCGGTGGTGGGCGGGGAGAAGCGAGCGGCGAGGGGTGAGCGAGCCGGCGCCGGCGCGGACGGCGGGAGGTTAGAGAAGCGCAGTGCGGTCCGCCAAAGGGGGCTTCAGAAGAAAGCGCTTGAGTTCCGGTGCGTAATCGGCCATGCAGGCGCGGACCGGCTGCAGTGGTTCCCGGTACTCGGCCACCAGTTCCACGGGCACGCTGGACTGGGCTTAGGATGCCAGGCCGTTTGCGGCCATCAGCTCGGGAATCAGCACGTCGAGTTTGGCAATGAGAGAATCCAAACCGGGAGCTTCGGTGACGAGTGCGGGCGCATCGGCGCTTGCCGCCACCCACGCGCCTGCTGCGGCGTCCCAGCATGCGTGAACACGGATCGCCATCGTGGCTTCATAACAGCACGTGGCGTGCCGGGTCGGCGTGCGGTACGCTGTGCGTGAGAGGGGAGGGCGAAAGACAATGAATCGTCGCCAATTCACTGCGGCAGCGTGGGCGGGAGTGGCGGGGGCTGCGCTGGCGCCGCGCTGGCTGTGGGGCGGGGAAGGGCTGCGGCGCGCGCCTGAGGCCAGGGGCGCTCAGACGGGCGGGCGGAGAGAGGATTACATCCTGCCGCGGTTTTCGCTGGTGCAGCCGGAGCTGTTTGCGCAAGCGGGCGGACAGCCGAATGGTTGGGCGGATTACAACAACGACGGCCGTCCCGATCTGTTCGTGGGATTTATGCGCGACATCCCGAACCGCCTGTACCGCAACGACGAGGGCAGGTTCAGCGAGGTCGCGGCCGAGGTGGGGCTGGCCGATACCACCGACACGCGCGCGGCGTCGTGGGGCGATTTCGACCGTGACGGCCACCTGGACCTCTACGTCGGCTTCACGCGGCGCTCGGGCGCGCGCAACAAGCTGTACCGGAATGAAGGGGAGGGGAAGCATTTTACCGACGTGGCGCACGAGTTGGGCGTGGATGCGATGGGCGAGTCGCGGCAGGTTTCCTGGATTGATTTCGACAACGACGGGCGGGTGGACCTGTTCGTGGCCTTCCGAGATGCGCCCAACCGGTTGTTCCACAACGAGGGGAATCGCTTTGTGGATGTGGCGCCGGATATGGGCGTGGCCGATCCGCGCAAGACGGTGGGGGCGGTGTGGTTTGACTACAACCGGGACGGCCGGCTCGACCTGTACGTCGCGAACGAGGACGGCACGCTCAACGGGCTGTTCCGCAACGACGGCCATCGGTTTGTGGATGTGGCCGAAGAGCTGGGGATGACGGCGGCGGGACGGGCCCGGGACGAGGGCAGCAACGGCCCCAGCGTGATGGATTACGACAACGACGGCCTGCTGGATCTGTTTGTCGCGAGTTACGGCCCCAACTTCCTGTACCACAGCGACGGCCGGGGGCGATTCACCGAGGTGGCGGCGGCGATGGGGGTGCGCGGCGGGGATCAGGCGACGCCCTCGAACTGGGGGGATTACGACAACGACGGGCGGGCGGACCTGTACGTTTCCAACTACCTGCTGCATCCGCTCAACGAGCACGACCACCTGTATCACAACGCCGGCGATCATTTTTCTGACGCCATTGCGCCCATGATGCTGGGCCACGGCGCCACGCACGGCGTGCAGTGGGCCGATTACGACGGCGATGGCGCGCTGGACCTGGCGCTATGCAACAACAATCCGCACGGGCACCACTATCTGTGGCACAACGATCTGCCGCCGGAGCGGGCGCGGCGATCGCTCCAGGTGCTGGTGACCGATGCGCGGGGCCGGTACACGAAGGCGGGTTCGGAAGTGCGGGTCTATCAGCCGGGCACGCGGACGCTCGTGGGCACGCGGCTGGTGGACACCGGGAGCGGCTACTGCTCGCAGAACGTGATGCCGGTGCACCTCGGGTTGCCGACGGAGGGGCCGCTGGACGTGGAGGTGACCTCGATGAGCACAGCGGGACGGAAGATCACGCGCGTGGCCGGGGTGGATCCGAACCAGTTGCCGCGGCGGGTGCTAAAAGTCGCGGTTCCCTGAACGATAGCCGGGACCGCGCAGGACATTAATGATCGCGGGCGCCCAGCGCGGCTTGCGCCGCGCGGCCCGCTCTGCAAGGCCGCACGACCGCTGCGCCGGGGACCCCATGGC